>CALDEP010000238.1 GCA_937942475.1 uncultured Aureispira sp. | reverse complement strand
GCTTCTGCACCAGAGGTTCTGGTAAAGATGAGTATGGCAGTTTTTTGAGGCATCAATCTATTTCCTGTGGTGTAAGTAGTTGGTTTTTGGGGGTATATCAACTCCTAAAAGTATAGATTCATTTTCAATAAAAAAAGATATCGTGTCTCTAATGTTAAAAAAAGATATTTTTGTGACAAAAAATATAGGATGCAAACGATTTGTATCATCAATAGAATCAATTGTGTTGCACTTTTTTAGAATAAACGCCTTCGGTTGTTTGAATTTTTAGAATATAAATGCCTAGCTCAAATGGACTAAAATCAAGCTGTTCCTCTTTTTTATTGGATGGAATAGTTTTTAAATGCCTTCCAGTAAGATCATAAATATGAATGACTTGAATCAAGTCAACAGAATGAATTTGAAGCTTGTCTTTAGTAGGATTAGGATAGAGACGAATGTTATCAACTAAAGCCGTTTTCTGAATCGTTTTATCCTTTGCCAAGAGACAAGAAATAGTGGTAATATCCACCCACATAGAGTCCATCCATGTACCGCCATTACCACCAAAATACACCCAAAAACTATCTTGAACGGCAGCATTACTGCCTGCCAAGTATTGGATGCAATTATTACTATCTAAACTAAGCGTTCCATGCATCATTGTTGTAGGAGAAAAAATAGTATCAATATTCAACAAGGTTCCAGATTGACAAGTTGGGCAAAAGCTAAAAGCAGAGTCCGTACAAACGGTAGCTTGAATAGGTTGGGGCAAGCATTCAATCCCTATGATTGCAAAGCCAATTCGAAAACCACTAGGAGGGAAGGTGTCGCAATAACTGTCGCTTACAGAGATCATAAATTCCTGTAATGGAGGCGAAGATTTTTGCCAAGTAAAGTTCGTGATAAGTGTGTCGAATATTCCTGTTGACTGATAACTCCCACCAAGGGGCGCATAATTTCCATTTGTTGCTGTAATATCGCTGCTAAGTTGTATGCTATCTTGAGCTTCTAAGACAGGAAGGTCAAAGCTAAGTTGAACAGGATCGTCTACATAAAAAATATTGCCCAAGAGATAACCTCCTTGAATGTTTTCTATTTTAGGACTATTAGGATGAAGAAAAGGACGACTAGAATTAGGACAATTATTAGAAACAAAGGTTCTATCTTTGTACGAAGAGGCAATTAAGACCCCATTTCTAAACTCGTCTACTTGAATGCTTATAATTAATCCTTCGTTGGTAGTAGGGAAAAACGTAATATCCCCTGTGGTAGGATCTATATTAACAACAACAGTAGGACCAGCAGGGGTGATTCCGCTGAAACCAGGGCTATAGGTCAAGGAAGTTCCATTCATTCCTAAAGCAGAAACCAATGAAAAACTCAAAGAATCGCCATCCAGATCATAAGCATGTGGATAATAAAAAATAGCTGTATTAATACAGAAAGAAACATAACCATCTCCTGTTAAAATGGCAGAATTATTATCTTGAACAGAATTGTCTAAGCTTGTTTGTGTAAAAATAGAGCTAGTATCTGCTGATTCTATGTTATAAATAATAGAATCTCGACAACATTCGCTGTATGAAAATTCCCAATCGGAGCACTGTGTCAAGGTCAATGTATCGCTGTAAATACAATGTAGGAAGCCTTTTCCTAGCGCACATAAACTCCCTCCAGAAGGGCAGGTGGGCGTAATGTCTGTGACCGATGTTTGTTGCAAGTTTAAGCTGTTGTTAATCCCACAAGTAGAGGAACGGTAATGAATGCTCAACTGATTGGCAGGAGGAGTAGCACTGCATTGCCTAAAGACTTCTAATTCTATCGCATATTGATTGTTTCCTAAACTGCGATAGTTTATTTCTGCGGCATAAGGCGTTTGTGCCCCACTCTGTTGAACGCTTAATAATAGGGTGATAACAAGGGAACTTAGTTGAAGTAGTTTCATGGATTTTGGTTTTAAGGTTTAGTCTATTTATAAGTACGTAAAGAAACTTAAAATGTGAGTGTTTTGAATAGGAAATAATAACATTGTTAAATAAGGGTAGAAAAAAATGTATTTTATTGAAGAGTGAATGATTCTCAATATAATTCAGAAAGAAAGCAGGTAAAACAATGACAAATCTATTTAATTTTATAAATAAAAAAATCATTTTAGATGAACTATCTAGCACTAAAATTAGATCTTTTAGTTCAGAAAAAATGTTGAAGAAAGGGGAATCAATCCTTTATTTTGGAAATCATTGCAAGCATCTTTATTTCATCAATGAAGGTTTAGTGAAATTTTGTTTTGATACGAATAAAGATGAATTTATCATGCGATTTTTTGGAGAAAATAGCCTCTTTACAGAATTAGAAAGCTTAACAACAGGTCAAGCCAGTAAGTATCAAATTATTGCTCTAGAAGATACCCAATACATACAGGTTTCGTATGCTCCTTTTAAAACATTTTGCAGCGAAGATCCTAAAATTGGACAATTCTTTAATGAATTGCTCACTAGGGCACATATCAATATGATGAATAGAATTAGTGAAATGTTAGAATCAAATGCTACAGTAAGGTATCAAAATTTTATCGAACAAAATGGGAATATCGTTAATCGAATCACACTTGGAGATTTGTCAAAATACTTAGGTATCAATCAAGTTACTTTAAGTAGAATTAGGCATAAAAAATAGTTTTTAGCATTTGTTAAAGAAATTGAGGGGTAGAATGCTTGATCTTTGACTTAATTCTTTAACCAAAACAAGAAAATAATGCCAAGCTATTCAAAATTGAAAATTGTAAACAGTGATTTGAATTATGACCCTGTTTCTTTAATTGAACCCTCAGAAAGTTATTATTTGCACCTCGCTCTTGAAATTGATAAAACAGTTACCCCTTTTTATCTTTTTAATAGTTTGCGAAAAAAGAATATGATCAAAAAATGCAAACAGTTCTGTGATCAACTCCTAACAAATGAGGAAGTGCTAGACGCAAATGTATTTGAAGCCTTGTTGATTCCTCCTGGTAAAGGAAAATACATCGCAGAAAATGAAACTAAAATTCATGTCGCAAAGTTTGATCTTGTGTTACTAATTGAAGTAGCTTCGAAGGAAGCTTTACTCAAAATTGAGGAAGACCAAGACTTTTTAGAATTAAGAACTTTTCTAAAAGAAAATTCCAATCATTTTTATCAAACACAGACCAAAAACGCAAGAAGAATTGGAGCTGTTGATCATTCGAGGCAAGGTGTTTTTTTGTTTAATTACTTCTTTGCAGAGGATGTAGAACAAAACTTGGAAGTTTGGAATTATACGGCAGGGTGGTTTGAAAAAGAAACGAATTTAGACAATTCTACCTTATTATTGCCCCTGAAAAACGAATCGTCAGACTACACCGTTATCAATCATTGTAGATGGGACAATTTGAGGGCAATAATTCCCTCTCTTTTGTTTAAAAAAACGTTTAATACTTATGTATTGGATAATTTTTATGAAAATAAGGTTGGTGCTATGCCGATTTTATATCGATTGGTTCAATAAAAAAGGTAACTATTTCCTCAAAAGCGTATTTATAAAGAGCAAGATTGCACGCACTAAAACCTATCATCATGAAAAAAACAAGCTTATTTATAGTGATAATTACTAGTTTATTCTTCTTTTCGTTTGCCTTTTATAATGGGGGGACAGATTATTGGGAGATACTAGAAAAGGTGAAAATCAAACATAAATTTAACCTAGAAACAGAAAACTTTGATAGTGACATTAAATTTTCCAATAAATTGAAAAAAATAGATGGGCAAAAAATCCAACTCAAAGGTTGGATCGTCCCTGTGGGTATATATTGGGAAAAGGTTGTTTTGTCTAAACTTGAAAATTTTAGTTTCTGTTGTGGCGGCTACGATATTTATAAACTGGTTGAAATAGAGCTGGTAGATTCGGTTGAATTTCAGCTAGACAAAGCAATTACTTTGGAAGGCGATTTGAAATTAAATGCAGACGATCCTTTTAAATTTATGTATGTTTTGGAAAATGCGAGCTGCTTGGATTGTGAATAAAGAAGTTGGTGTAAATTAAGACAACAAAAGCGGCTACAACAAAGTCGTAGCCGCAAGAAACGTCATAAAACACCATCCTAATTAGTAGCTCTACAGGGACTCGAACCCCGATCTGCAGATTCGTATTCTGCTATCCTAATCCATTGGACGATAGAACTGTTTGATTTGAGGTCGTGCGTAAATTTGAAGATAAGCCAACAGTGAATCCCTTAATTAGTCCTTATAACAAAGTCTTGTACTGACTTACTTCAAATTTTAGATACGTCCTCCTTTATTTATTAATACTCAAAAAATGGTTAAATGATTCTTTTTTATTCTTAATCAAAGGGATCAAAAAATAAAAGCTTGGTACGTTGATTATTCCATTTGCAAATAGAATAATTTTGATTTGCAAACAATTGATTTGTAATTAAGAAGAAGATTCTCCAAGAGAATAATCAACGACCAAGATGGTAAAAATGATGACCCAAAACATAACATTGGTTTTATATAGAAGCATCTATGTCTCCTTGAAATTTTTTAGAGGGGTTAGCACCATACTTCTTTCAAGTGTCTAAGATTTTATTTTATCAATAGCTCTGGTAGGAACTACTATCTTCTATAGGATTAAGAAATAATTGTTGGACGCACAGACGGGACTCGAACCCATAGCCAAGGCTTATGAGACCTTGATGTTTGCCTTTACACCACCGTGCGTTGCTTATTAAATAGAGTACATCTAGTACAGTTTTTTTTATAGATAAAATTTATTCATAGCCGCTTTGCGGTTCAGTCCTTTAAATGTTTTCTAAAACATTCCTCCCTACGGGAAACAGTCCTTCATACCACCGTGCGTTAATATTAAAATAAAGTACATGTAGTACATTTTTTGATACTTGTTTAAGTGCCTTTGGTGTGACTCGAACACACACTGAATAGGGTTTGAATCTAGTGCCTCTTCCAATTGGGCTACAAAGGCTTTTTTATGAAATAGTGGAGCAGGCGGGATTTGAACCCGCATCCTTCTCGTTGCAAACGAGATGCTCAGCCAATTGAGCTACTGTCCCATGTGAATCTAGTGTGTCTACCAATTCCGCCACCTAGGCTTCTTTGTTATCATAAAAATAGTACTCTAAATAGGACTCGAACCTATACTGTAACGGGTTTAAGCCGTTTGCCTCTGCCATTGGGCTACTAGAGCAATTGGAGCAAGTGGTGAGACTTGAATACCCAAGTAAATAGGGCATCTATGACGCACAATCTTTCCCAACGTACGTGGGGAATGCCCTAGCCAATTGGGCCACACTTGCTGTTGTTTGTTATCATAAAAAAAATAGTACTCTAAATAGGATTATTCCTTTCAGTCATGAGAAAGTTCGAACCTATACTGTAACGGGTCTAAGCCGTTTGCCTCTGCCGTTGGGCTACTAGAGCAATTTGAGCAAGTAGTGAGACTCGAACTCACAATCTTCTGATTGGCAACCAGATGCCTTAGCCAATTAGGCCATACTTGCTGTTGTTTATTATCATAAAAAAATAGTACTCTAAATAGGATTCGAACCTATACTGTAACGGGTCTAAGCCGTTTGCCTCTGCCGTTGGGCTACTAGAGCAATAAAAATAGTACGGGTGACAGGGGTCGAACCTGCATCCTCTAAGTCCCAAACCTAGTGCTTTCGCCTTGTTAAGCTACTCCCGTAATTATTAGAGCAAGTAGTGAGGTTCGAACTCACAATCTTCTGGGTGGAAACCAGGTGCCCTAGCCAATTGGGCCACACTTGCTGTTGTTGTAAAAATAGATCAGGTAGAAGGGTTTGAACCTTCAACCTCTGGAGTCAAAGTCCAGTGCTCTCGCCAGTTGAGCTATACCTGAATAATTGGTTTTATGGTTTAATTTGAACTTGTTTCAAATTAATTGCAGTTTGTAAATTTGCAATAACGCTTGCAGGTTACAAATCTGCAACGAAGCTTGCAGGGGTGATAGGACTCGAACCTACAACCTATAGTTTTGGAGACTATTGCTCAGCCAATTGAGCTACACCCCTAGTTTTAGAAGATTTCTCTTCTGATACTTGGCAGAAAGAGTGGGAATCGAACCCACACGAGTCATTAACTCCGAACAGTTTTCAAAACTGTGGCCACCACCTATTGGCTTGCCTTTCCATTTTAGTTGTGTTATAATAATTATAGCGGAGGATACAGGAATCGAACCTGTGTTCCTAAAGGAAACCTATCCTTAGCAGGGAAGTGCCTTGCCACTCGGCCAATCCTCCATAAAGCAGACAAACAGCCTGCCTGTTGTAATTTCTGAAATTGCAGTATTTTAAGACTGCCTCTTTTGTAAAGCGTCTTATCTTTCGATTAGACTTTCATTGTTACAACAAGTGATGTAACATCACTTTAAACGTAAGAACTTTTTCTGTTTTGGATTGAAAATCAATCCTTTTATCTATCTCTTATATTTCTCCAAGACATAAAAAATAGACGTTTTGGGAGTTAAGTTTTGGGTATTAAACTCAAAACTTACTCAGAATAGGGCACCCGACAGGATTCGAACCTGCGACGGACATATTGGTCCAGTAGAGTCACAATCTACTTGCTTGAGCCGCTCGCACACAGATACCATTCTGGAGAATTACTAGCATTCGTCGTAGTGGCGACGGGATTCGAACCCGCGAACTCAATAATCTGGACTAGGTTGAAAGCCTAGCTACTTTGACCGCTTGTATACACCACCAATTTAAATTTTAATCAATCTGATTATGTCGAATGCATCGTATTGTTTGTTGTTAACTAAAGGTTATATGCTTTAGTCTTGCTGTTCAAATAATACTTGCCTCAAAATGACATAATCGTTGTTACTGTTTGGAAAGTTTTGAGAACCGTCCGAATATAATAGTACGTTGTTCATTGTTTTATTTTTTAATGGAGCCGATAGCGGGACTCGAACCCACGACCTGTTGATTACAAATCAACTGCTCTAGCCAGCTGAGCTATCTCGGCAATAAAGTAAATAAGTGAATCGAGTGGGATTCGAACCCACGGTCCTCTGATTAAAAGTCAGATGCTTTAGCCAACTAAGCCACCGATTCAACTACAAAATAGTTCTCGTTATATGCGAACACCCTTTTGGTGTTGTTGAAATTGAACGAGCTAAAAGCGGACTGGGTAGGGCTCGAACCTACGACATTCTGATTAACAGTCAGACGCTCTAACCAACTGAGCTACCAATCCTTGTTTAAAGTAAACCGAGTGGGATTCGAACCCACGATCCTCTGATTAAAAGTCAGATGCTTTAGCCAAAAAGCCACCGATTTGTTTATAAATAGTTCTCGTTATATGCGAACACCCTTTTGGTGTTATTGAAATTGAACGAGCTAGTGGTATTACTTAGGTTTGAACTAAGGACCTTTGGTTTTTCAGACCAACGCTCTGACCGACTGAGCTATAATACCAGGTTAAGTGAAAATGATAGGAGTCGAACCTATGACCTTTTGGGTGTAAACCAAACGCTCTAAACCAACTGAGCTACACTTTCTTATTGTTGTCAATACTTCATTTTAGGCAAAGAATGTTTGTTCTGAGAAATTTAATTTTTCAGTTTTTAATCTTTTTGATAAAGTATTTTTAGTAGAAATGATAGGACTTGAACCTATGATCTTCTGAGTATCAGTCAAACGCTTTAACCAACTAAGCTACATCTCTATGGGTATTCGATCTTGTTTTTCTATTCTTTAGAATAGGTTTGTACCTACTTTAGCGATGGAGACGAGATTCGAACTCGCAACCTTAGGATAGACAATCCTCTGCGCTGCCATTGCGCCACACCATCGTATGTGTAAAAGTAAAAGTAATAATAAGGCGCAATTCCGCTAAGCGGTTCACTCCACTGAATGCCATTAAAGGCATTCACCCTGCGGGTTTGTTTCGTTCATGCCACACCATCGTGATTTTTTTAAATATAGGTACTGTTTAACAGATGTGTAAGCCGAATGGGCATACAACATTGTCGTATTTTTTATAGATGGAGTACAATTGCGAATAAGAGATTATAGGAAAGAATAAGGTCGTATTATTCGCAATTGTAAGTCCATTTTGGTCATCAACTACGAATTCGACTTAAAGAAGAGAAGAATTATAGTTGATGTGTATTATTTTTTAAGGCATCTAGTTGCCAGAAACTCAAAGCGCCATCAGGACAGCCTTGGTCGCTAAATCTAGCGTTCCCTATCGGCATTTGCCCGCTTTTTTGACTCGGTAAAATGCTGTTTTTGTTGCTTAGATCCATCTCGACAGCGTCCTTGCGCTCACTAATTTGAGCATCTAAAACTCGCTTCTGTAGATTGGCTAGCATGATTGTCGTTACAATCGATATGGATGTTACAAATAGTGTTCTCATAATCTGATGGTTTTAGGGAACAATTAACGAGCAATTATTCCAGTTCTTAGGTCATTTTGACGTTTCTAATAAATGCTTAATAAGTGGATGAGACCTCTAGCAATTCATTAGTGGGGCGAGAGGGAATCGAACCCCCGAAGTAATTAAACGCCTGATTTACAGTCAGGTTCCTTTGAGCCGCTTGGATATCTCCCCTTGTTTGTTTTTGTTTTGGTGTTTTGCGTTGTTCATCAACGCAGGTTTACTTTTAGTTTATAAGATTTAGTTTAGCTATATAAGAAGTTAAACGCATTTTGAACAATAGAATCGTCGAACTAGGCAATCTTTACGAAAGAGTTCTATCTATTCATTCTTTTGTTATACTTGTTATAATAACATTTTCAAAGAAAAAATAAGATGCCACTTATCTGCTTTGCAAATAACAAGGTTAACATTGTTCCAAACTTATAATAAAAGTAAAGTGAACTTAAAGCGTTATCCGTAGTTTGCTATTTGCGCAACACTACGAACTGTTTAAGTCAGTTGAGCTTAGGAGCGCTCGTAGTGAAGGTGTAATCTATAATTGTCAAAAGAACTAAAATCTGAACAATGAACTAGTTTGGTATTCTCATCATACCCTAGTCCCTTCTCTTGGCAATCTATGATTGCTTTCGAGGCATCCCAACTGCCTAAAATGCTCTGGAGCATCGGCGCACTGGTCGGACGAATATGTGATTGAATGAATACCATTATTATTATTTTAGTTTACTTTTGATGTTTTAAATTAAGATGATAAGTTACTTAATTTAGAGAAGCAATGTTGCATTATTTATGTTTTCATTGCGCCGTTCGAGGTATATAACTAGAGCGGGCGTCTTATAGTTCCACGAGCTAAAAAAAAAGTTTATCTTTTTTTGAAACTTTATTTCGTTTCTGGGTTTATTGCTTTGTAAAACAGTTGTTTAGGGCAGTTTTAAAAAAGTTTATTTTTTTTGAATAAAAGTGAACAAAACTAATTTTGTTGCATTTTTTGAAGAAAATTTTGAATATTTTCCTGACCAAAGAGTCCTTCATCATAGGATTTATCAAAGATATCAGGGTATTTATAGCCCAATGTTGTCCGATTGAGGTTTAATTCCGTCAATTTGCTTAATTGGTTTATGGATTTAGGCAATTGTTCTAATGGATTGTATCGCAAGGATAATAATTCTAATTGTTGGAGTTCTCCAATCCAAGTAGGCAACTCTGTTAGGTTACTGCTATTGCATCTTAATTCTTTTAAGTTTTTTAAGTTTCTAATCCAATGGGGGAATTCATTCAATCTAGGGCTGTGCAATGAAAGTCTTTCTATATTAATAGATAGACCAATAGATTCAGGTAAAATAAAAGGAGCAGCGTCTTTGGTGTAACCAATACTCAGGGATTTCAACTGTTGAAGATCGCCAAGCATCTCTGGTAGTTCAAAAGGAACGTATTGGCTAAGACTTAATTCTTTCAGTTGGTGGAGATTATTTATAGAGGCAGGTATTTTTTTTATTAAGCTACCGCTCAATGACAGTACCTCTAGGCTGCTTAGTTGCCCAATTTGATCGGGAAGTGATTGAAGGGGATTGCCCGCTAAGATTAGCATTTTTAAAGATTTCAATTTAACGATTCCCTCTGGAAGCGCTTGCAGCTTGTTATTGTGGAGGTTTAAATACTCTAGGTTTTCAAGTTGACCAATAGATTCAGGTAATGCTTGGAGTTCGTTTTTTCCTAGATTTATTTTTTTAAGCTGTTTTATAGCTCCCATCCATTCTGGTAACTTTTTGAACTTATAACGATACAAACTTAATTCATAAATAGGAAAGGTAGCCAATACTGCTTTGTGTGCTTCTGTTGGTGTCCAGTCTTTTCGATACAATTTTCTATCTGCAAACTTTTTGGGCAAGGTCTTGATTCCTTGCAAGCTTTTACCGCCTGCAAACTGAATGATGGGCAAATAACGTTCTTCAACAGCTGTTTTTAACTCGGGTATTTTTTTGATAAGCTGTAGGGCGAGTTTTATATTATTGGCATCCCAACTTTCGACGAGTTGGAATAAATGCTCTTTTTGTTGTTGTAAGTCTTGGTTTTCCATCCTGTTTAATGTTAGTTTGTTATTAGAGAAGTAGCCTAATCTAGATCCAAAATATTATCAGAATACGTAATTGCTTCTAAATACCTTTTAGTAGTTATGATTCTTATTATCAATATAAGAATTGGTAAAAGATAAATTATCATAGGAGGCATAAAATGTTTCGCAAATAATAGCCATATCATATAAAAGTACATGTCGGGTATAATAGCAAGGGTATAAATGATGAATGGGCGATAGAATTTTTTAGGCGAATAGGTCAATTGATTAAAGTTAAAGACCAAATCTTTTAGGCGTATGAGAATAGCATAGCTTAACAACATATCTAGTATAATTCTAACGAAATCGTTATAATAGAAAAATGAAGAAGAAACATGGGGATCATAATGGCTACTAAGTCCAAAGGGAATCAAGCTTAATACGAGAAACTCGAAGGTATTTAAAATTTTAGGAGTGGTCATAGGTTTTTTGAATACAGTTAAATTTCTATCTGTTCATACAGTGTACTACATGAAAAAATAATACCTTAATATATTATAACAAAACCATAAACCTGAACCATGTTAAATTTTTTATCTCCATCGGCTTCTAAATTCAAATTTAGAAATCTAAAAACATACTCCTCAACAGAGTGGCTTATTGATAATAAGAAGAACTATAGGAATGTCTTTGATCGTTATGAAGTGGATTATATTTATGCAGAATTTAGTTTTCATAATAAGCAATTCGATGTTAAGAATTGGATATTAAAGTTTAACCTAAAATGCTTCTTTCAAAATAAAGATGGTAGTAGTAGTTTGATTTGTGACCTGAAATTTGATAAAGAAATAGAGCAAGAAGATCCTGTTATCTATATAAGAGAAGGTTGGGGGAATAAGGATAAAGGAGCCTTTTGGAAGGAAGGGACTTACTGTTGGGAGGCTTTTATTGACAATAAAAAAATAGAAACAGACTTTTTTCATATTTATGAAACAGGAAAAGAATACATTTCTCCTAGTTCCTATATTAATATTAAATCTATTCAATTGTATGAATGTGGAGGCGATACTGACCTTGCAGAAGCTACAAATCCTTACAAAGTATTTTCTAGCGAAACAACTCGATATGTTGGATTTAGATTGTTACTCAATAATTTACTACTTAAAAAAAGATGGTTTTGTGAGGTTAAGATGCGTATCTACCATCAAAATCGCTCACTCAAAGCAGAACTAAGTGTTATTTTCCCTGTCAAAAGAGAGGATCCTACCATAGATGCCTCCTTTTATTGGGGATCAGATGAATTTGGTTCTTGGACCAAAGGCTCTTATATAATAGAATTTAGTTTTTTAGAAGAGTTGATTGCCGTTGTGCCTTTGGAGGTGGCTACTCTGATAGAGGAGGGAACGGTAGAAGTGTACAGAAACCCTCAATATGAAGCAGAACTTAGCACAGAAGGAGGTTCAGAAACTTTAACCGATTTTATATTAAGAACCAATCAATCTATTTTAATTCAAAAATTAGCCAACTCAGAAATAGCAATTGTTATTAAGGAGCTGTTGAATTATGCAGATAAAAAAGGGCTAAATGGACTTACAAAAAAGGTAGTTAATCTCTCAGCTAAGTTCAATCGTCTAACAAAAAACGAACATTCAGAAGCGGAGGATAAAGTGTATAATGAAATAAATGAAGCTTTGATAGATTTAGTTTATGATTTAGATTTGCTAAATTTATCAGAGGTTTAAAACCTCTTTGGAGTGGTTTATCATTTTAATAAAAGAATTCTTCCAAGCAGGATAAGAATAGGCAAAAAGAAGGGAAGTAAATATGGACAGAGGATGATAAAAGGGAATAAACCTTATCATTTGCCAAGGACTATAAACAATTCCTGTACTATATAGTAGTAATGCAAAAAATAATTTTCTGAAAAAGATTGTTCGACCTTAAAATAACAAGAAGCATTAAACATTATTACAAAGCAAATAAAATAATAGAAATAGAAGCCCCCTTTTTTTAAATAGTTTGTATATTGTTGGGTTGAGCAGTCGGTCTAGTTTTCTAGAAACTTAATAAAAAAAAATAAAAACCTCTTTTTTTTGAGGTGAAAATACCGATTCGCAAAAATCCGCAGTGTTATAAGGCAAATAAAAATGGAAGAAAAAAATACTTTAGGTAATAAGGAGAATCCGCTAAGTTCAAAGCCCGAAAATACTTTGGGGCATAGTACAGGGATGATGAGTGTACTCACTAAGGGGATTCATGAATTAAAGGAACTGTTTAGTTTACACCTAGATACAGACGAAACGGGAACCATAGAAAGTATTCAAAAAAGTATTGAATTTAAAGGTGGTAATCTTTGGGGACTTATATTTGCGGCATTCATTGCTTCTATTGGTTTGAATATGAATTCTGGGGCAGTCGTTATTGGAGCCATGTTAATTTCTCCTTTGATGGGACCTATCGTTGGTATTGGCTATGCTTTGGCAACCAATGACTTTGATACGTTAAAGAGTGCGCTTCGAAATTTAGTGATCTTTATTGTTGGGTCGATTTTATCAGCGGTCGTCTATTTTTCAATCTCTCCGATTAAGTCTTTGACCGACCAATTGGAAGCCAGAACCTATCCTACTTTTTACGATGTGATGATTGCAATATGTGGTGGTGCGATTGGGATTGTGGCAAGTTCTCGTTTGGATCGAGGAAATGCAATTCCTGGAGTTGCCATTGCGACGGCTTTGATGCCGCCATTGTGTACGGTTGGATATGGAATTGCGACAGGACAATGGGCGTATGCAGGTGGCGCGCTTTACCTGTTTTTTATTAATTCTGTCTTTATTGCAGGAACTTCCCTGATTTTTGTTCGTGCCCTTGGCTTTCCAAAGAAAGAGTTTCTAGATCCTGTTCGTGAACAGCGTTATAAAGCAATTATGCTTATCATAGTGGTCTTTACCATTATTCCTAGTCTTTGGACAGGGTACAATTTGGTGCAACGAGAGTTGTTTAATAGCAAAGCCGCTTTGTTTGAGCAAAAGGTAGAAGAATACCACTTAGAGAAAGGAGTGATTGTGGACCAAAAGATGGATTATAGAAGAGATACGCCAAACATCATTTTGATTACTTCTGGAGGACTTCGCGAGAGTGATAAAGTCAATTTACTACATGAAATGAAGGAAGTCGGTTTGGGGAATGCTAAGTTGGTTTTTAGAGAAGGAAATCTAGATATAGAAGTGCTTTTAGCGGAGGTGCAAAACATTCAAACAAAGTTTACTACGATTCGAGAAGAGTATTCTGGAATGATGAAGAAGCTTTATGAAGACAATGAGATTGTACTCAAAAACAAAACAGAGCGCATCAATTTTTTAGAAGCAGAGTTATCAAAATACCAAGTAAAAAATAGACGAACGATAAAGCCGATAGATGATATTGCGCTAGAATTTTCAACTTTGTATCCTGATGCCGTAGAAATTTCTTACAATGAATTGGTTAAAATGAATACGGAAACACGAATATTGGACACCTTGCCGACGGTTGTTATTCGTTGGGAGGGCAGGCGGATCAAAGAGGAGAAAAAAGATCGTATCGCAAAGTTCTTTCAAACTCGTATGAAACTAGATACAATTTCAGTTATTATTTATTAGGTTATTATGGTTCTTTGACAAATCGTGTGGAGTTTTAAAATATAGCTTACTCTATTCAGTAATGAATTAGGATATAAGTTTTAAGTAGAAAGTCGTAAGTCGTTATTATCAAAAGAAAACATACGACTTTCTACTTAAAACATACGACTCATATAGTTTTATAAAGCTAGTCCTTAGAATATTATCACACAGTTTGTCAAAGAACGATTATTATTAAACATAATCTTACAAAGAAGAAAAACCAAAGTGGAAGAATTTTTAGAAGCGTTTAGAGAGAGCATCGTACAAAATGAATTTGCCAAAATGACCTTGAGTAAATGTGCTCCCAAGTCGGCAGATTTGAAAAATATTTATGTTCGTAGAGTAGAAATGAAGGATGGTTTGTATTTGTCATTCACCTACCGTCATACCACACAGGATATTGTTAAAAATTATACGCTAGAAGAAGCGCTTGATATTTTGGATCAGCATCTTGGAAAGGATTTTTTGACTGGAACCTTATTGACACTTCAAGAAGACCTTGTTATTCTATTCAACAAAAAGCGAAAAGTACGCCTACAACGTCGCCAACCAACGATTGGTCAATTGCCTAAAACCAGCCACAACAAACAAAAAAATTACTTAATAGAAGAGAGTAATCCCTTTTTAGAGCGTTTGGGCGTAGCTTCCAATGGAAAGGTTTTAAAGGCACATCAGGACAAATATCGTCAGATTAATAAGTACATAGAAATCATGGGAGCGCTCTTAGAGCAAACTAAATTACCAAAACAGCCCCAAATTGTAGACATGGGCTGCGGAAAAGGCTATCTAACCTTTGCTCTGTATGATTATATTTTGAAGCAACAAGGAGACGCGCCTAAGATGGTGGGAATTGAGTTGCGAGAGCATTTAACCGCATTTTGTACCAAGCAAGCACAAGTTTTGGGCTGGGACGATATGAGCTTTGTAGCGCAAGATATTTTTGAGTATGATAATGACAAAATAGACGTATTGATTGCTTTGCATGCTTGTGATGTTGCAACAGATATTGCGATTGCAAAGGGCATTCAAGCACATGCAGAATTGATTGTGGTAGCGCCCTGCTGTCACAAACAAGTTCGACGAGGGATGAGCAATCAAAATATTTTACAAAGCATCTTAAAAAATGGCATCCTCGAAGAACGCCAAGCAGAGATTTTAACGGACGGTATTCGTGCCTTGTTGCTAGAAGCAAACGGCTACCAAACGAAGGTGTTTGAGTTTATTTCTTCAGAACATACGGCTAAGAATCTAATGATTACGGCGGTTAAGCAAGCAAAAATTAATCCAGAGATTCGAGTTGAGCGCTTAGAAGAAGTCAAGAGACTTAAAGAGCAGTTTGGTCTTGATATGCATTATTTGGAGAAATTGTTGGCTTAGTATCTAAGAGCGTTTGTTCTTTAATGCAGAAACTTCTTTTAATTCTATTGGAAATGCATAGGGGATTGATATTCATCCCCTTTTGGGTCTACAAACGTTTCAATGTGATTGGTCGATAAAGAATGATCATCAGATTTAAGTATCTGTAGGAACATCGTCCCAATCGTCTCCCCAACCAGTTAACCAACTAAGAGCGTAACGTCTTTCATAAACAATTCCTGGATTCAACTCAGCAGGCATTTCTTTTTCAAATAATCGTGCATCTCGAACTCTCCAATGCGCAT
>CALDEP010000237.1 GCA_937942475.1 uncultured Aureispira sp. | reverse complement strand
TAATCGGGCTGGCTTGTGCTAGTAGCACAAAAGAATATGCCTGCGAAGAATACGTCCGTACTTGGCGAGCGCAGCATTCGCCAAGTACAGTATTCGAGCAGTAAAAGCCATCCAATCGTAATCCAAACCCTAGATTTTGGTTCTTTTAGCAATGAAAAGAACAAATAGTAAAACTAAAGCTACAACCCTTTCATTGCCTAATGAATTCATTAACAATTTATTAGATTAATTAATTTACAAAAAAAATATAATTCTGTTTATCGTGAGAACTGCTGAAAAATCTCCAAAAACGTTTGATTTTTATAAATCAACAACAAAGCAAAGCTTGTTAGGGAGTAACACCTAATGGGATAGGAGCGTCAGCTTCGACCCCATTGATAAAAGCCCAGCATACCATATAAGAAGCATCGCTTCATCACCATTCGTACAATATCAAGGTAAGAAGAGTAGGTATTCATTATTTTATATTCAGATGTTTTTTTTCGGATAAAGGGTGTCGGAGCGATGCTCCTTTTTTCTTTTTTTAGAAATGGTGCCAGGGCGATGCCCTTTTAGCATTTTATTTTTTTTAATAATAGTGTCAGGGCGATGCCCTTTGTAAAATGCGGTACTTATTTCTAAGTAAAAACATATTATTAAAAATCGTTAATTCTAAACAGCTTCAATTATATGAATCGTTTGCCGTTCTGTTTTTTGTCATAAAAATATCTTTTTTTAATATTAAATGCACGATCTCTTTTTTTCTTGAAAATGAATCTATACTTTTAGGAGTTGATATACCCCCAAAAACCAACTACTTACACCACAGGAAATAGATTGATGCCTCAAAAAACTGCCATACTCATCTTTACCAGAACCTCTGGTGCAGAAGCGAAACACAAGCTTTCGGGTGATCGGCTATCTTATGGCACCAACCAAAAGATCTGTGCAGAATTGATTGCAAAAACACGTCTTGTTGCTCAACAAACGAGTTTTTCAGTCATTGAAATTGATTCCAATCAACAAATTGGTACTAATTTGGGGGAGCGTTTGAGTAATGCTATTGAAAGCGTTTTTCAAACAGGTTTTGAGCAAGTCTTGGTGATTGGAACTGACACACCTGACATTTCAAGGAATTTATTGCAAGAAGCGGCACAGAAAATTAGTCCAACACAGGCTGCTTTAGGCGCTTCTAAAGATGGCGGTGCTTATTTGATCGGCTTTCATAAAACTCAGTTTAACAAAACAGACTTTTCCAATCTTGACTGGGAATCTGATCATGTTTTTGATGCTTTGGTAGCCTATTTTTCTGCTCAAGGAACAGCTGTTCATACGACAAAAACACTGCAAGACATTGATTCTTTTTACGATTTGATGCAGTTTTTAAAGCAAGGAACTTCTAGCCTTTTTGTGGTCACTTTACAACAATTGGTCGATAGCGCTACAGCATTGACTCAAGCATTGATGTACTTCTTTCCAATTAGTACGGGCTATAGCACCTATAACTATAACCGTCCACCACCCTTCCAGGTCTAACGGACATACATTTTCTTTCATTTTATTATCCTAAGATAGATCCCCCTCTTTCTAAAAACAAGCAAACGCTAGGCAAAACCTAGTGCCTGCTATTCTATTATTATTATTAAAATAAATTTTATGAAACAAGGATTTCTACTAGGATTTCTATTGGTTCTACTTTCTTTTAACAGTATAGCACAACAAATTGTCAAAGGAAAAGTAATAGACGATGAATCGCAAGAACCCTTAATTGGGGCATTGATTTACGAAAAGAATGTAAGTAGTAACAACACGGTTACTTCTGAAACAGGAACCTTTGAATTAACAGTCAGCTCTGATACTGCCACGCTCCTTGTCTCTTACATTGGGATGGTGACGAAAGAAATTAAGGTTGAAGGCAATACTTTTTTGAATATTACACTAGGTTTTGATACTGAAAACTTAAAAGAAATTGTTGTGACTGCTTTAGGGATTGAGCGAGAGAAAAAAGCCTTGGGTTATGCCACGCAGGAAATTGCAGGCAGCGTCTTGCAAGAGGTTCGCCAAGAGAATGTTGTTAACAGCTTGGCTGGACGTGTTGCTGGTGTTCAAATTACCAATGGTTCTTCTGGCGTGGGTTCTTCTTCGCACATCTTTATTCGAGGACAATCTTCGCTTTCTGGTCAAAATCAAGCTTTGTTTGTAGTAGATGGGGTTCCGATTAGTAATGAATTGGTGACCAACCAAACAGAAAATGATGCAACTGGTTTTCAAGAAGTGGATTATGGAAATGGTGCAGGGGAAATTAGCTCAGATGATATTGAATCGATTAATATTCTAAAAGGGCCTAGTGCAACCGCTTTGTATGGTTCTAGAGCAGCCAATGGAGTGGTCGTTATTACTACAAAAACAGGAAAAGGCAAAAAAGGAATTGGTGTTTCTATCAACAGTAGTTTTACCGCAGAATCCTTGTTTCGACTACCTGAATATCAAAATGAATATGGGCAAGGCACCAATGGAAATTTTGAATATGTAGATGGTACCTCTAGTGGTGGTGGACAAATTGTTAGTTTTGGTCCTCGCTTAGATGGTCGTTTATTGTCACAATTTGATGGGCCTTCTACCAGTGTAACGGGCGAAATTATTCGTGGCGGAGATGTGATTGGTCGTAATGGCAATCCCATCACGCCAACAGCTTGGGTGGCTCGTCCTGATAACATCAGAAATTTTTTCCAAACAGGTTTGACCTTTACTAATAATGTTGCTTTGACGGGTGCAGATGATAATGGTTATTTTAGAATTTCGTACACCAATCTAGATAATCAAGGCATTATTCCTGGAACAGATTTAAAACGTCATAGTTTTGCGGTTAGTGGAGGCTATCAATTGACGCCTAAATTATCAGCAAAAACATACATTAATTTCATCAATTCTAATAGTAAAAACCGTCCTGCTAGTGGCTATGGTTCTGAGAACATCATGTATTTATTTACATGGATGGGAAGACAAGTAGATGTAGATGGCTTGAAGGATTACTGGCAACGTGGACAAGAAGGCTTAGCGCAGTTCAATTACAACTATGCTTGGATGGATAATCCTTATTTGGCCATGTTGGAGAATCGAAATGGTTTTAACAAAAATCGTATTATTAACAATACCTCTGTCGATTATGAAATCGTCGATGGGCTTAACATTCGCCTAAGAAATGGAATAGATTTTTACCATGATTTAAGAACTTCTCAACGTGCCTTTAGTTCTCAGCGTTTTCGCAATGGTGCCTATCGAGAAGATGAAGTGACGTTCTCAGAAGTCAATACAGATTTTTTGTTGAGTTATGATAAAAAAATAAACGAAGATTGGCAGTTTTCAGTAGCTCTTGGAGGAAATTTGATGAACCAAAGCCTTAGCTATTTGAGCACTTCTGCCAAAGAATTATCGGTTCCTGGTATTTATAATTTTGGTAATTCTAGGGTTCCTTTAAGCAATATTCAGCACCGCCAGCAAAAGCAAATTATGAGTGTTTATGCTTTGGGGCAAGTGTCTTTTAAAAGTAGTATTTTCTTGGACGTAACGGTTCGAAATGACTGGTCGAGCACCTTGCCTACCGCTAATAATTCTTATGCTTATTACGCTTTTTCTTTGAGTGCCATTATCTCTGATTTGATCAAAATGCCAAAAGCAATCAGCCTAATAAAAGTGCGTGCCAGTGTGGCAAGTGTTGGAAATGATACCGATCCTTATAACCTTAATAACACCTTTGCTTTTGGGCAATTATATGGTTCAAATCCTACGGTAACCAATTCTAGTACTTTATTAAACAGTCAGTTACAACCAGAGCGTTCTACGGCTTACGAATTTGGTGGAGATTTCCGTTTCTTCCAAGGACGTTTGGGTTTGGATGTTACTTATTATAATAACATTAGTGCCAACCAAATTATCGAATTGCCAACTTCTACCGCTAGTGGATATACTTCTAAAATTGCCAATGGGGGTAAAATAAAAAGTGAAGGGCTAGAAGCAATTATAACAGCAACGCCTGTTCGTACCAAAGATTTTCAATGGAATGTGTTTGCTAACTTTAGTAGAAATGTCAGTACGGTCATTGAACTACCAGATGGGGTAGAACAATATGTTACTGGTGCCGCTAGGGTCTACGATCGTTCGGATAGAAGTGTTTTTTACATTGCAACAGAAGGCGGTCAAGTGGGCGATATGTATGGAACTGGTTTGCTAGAAGTAGACGGCAGACATGTTTATGATGCAAATGGAAATCCTGTTAAAGATCCTAATTTGCGTTTGTTGGGCAACTACAATCCTGATTTCATTCTAGGTTTTGGAACAGAGTTTTCTTGGAAAGGACTTAGTTTGGGTGTTTTGTTTGATTGGAGACAAGGCGGAACAATGGTCTCTCGTACCTTGGCAATCGCAAGTACTTCTGGTGCTTTGGCGAGCACTTTAGAAGGTAGAGAAACGGGCATTATTGGTGATGGTGTTGTGAACGTTGGAACGGAACAAGTGCCTGTTTATGTAGAAAACACAACGCCCATTCCTGCACAAAATTATTACAATCAATATTATGATAGAGATAATGAAGCGAATGCTTTGTACGATGCTTCTTATTTAAAATTGCGTGAAGTGCGTTTGAGTTATTCTTTGCCTCAAAAACTCGTGCAAAAAATTCACTTTACAGGCATTAAGATTTCTTTCATCGCTAAAAATTTAGCGGTATTTACAGAAAATCCACACTTTGATCCAGAATTAGCTGCCATGCAAGGGCAAAATTTTGCGTTTGGAGTAGAAGATATGTCTTATCCATCAAGCCGTAGTTTTGGTTTTAGTATTAATTTGACTTTGTAGTTATTGTAGTCCTTAGTTTTAAGTCCTTAGTCGTAAGTTTTTTTTATTGGACTTAGGTAAATAGCTTATTTGATTATTAATACAAAAAATCAACACTTCGTGTAAAAAATCAAAGCACAACAAAAATAAAACAATGAATCATAAAATATATATCCTCTTATTGGCTTGCCTTAGTTTTTGGGGCTGTTCCAAAGAGTTCGAAAAAATCAATACCAATCCCAATGCACCAGAGCAAGTGGATGCACAATTCTTATTGTCCAACATCTTGTGGAATGCTGGAAATAACAATGCTGTAGATGCCTGGAATGCAGGGAATTTCCTAGCCCAATTGACCGCCAAGCACAACTTTAACGAGATTGATCGCTATGACATTCGTACGAATACCGAGCTTTGGAACAAGACTTATTTGTTATTAAATGATGTTAAATCCTTAGAAGCATTGGCAGAAAATGGCAACCAAACCTACAAAGGTATTGCTTTAGTCATGCGTGCATTCTTATTTTCTACCTTGACCGATCTTTGGGGCGACGTTCCTTATTCTGAGGCACTTAAAGGTATTTCTGATGACAACTTTAGTCCTCAATACGATACACAGGAGGAAATTTATACGGGGACAAATGGCATTTTACAGACGCTTCGTGATGCCGTTACGACCTTGGAA
Source organism: uncultured Aureispira sp. (assembly GCA_937942475.1). Classification (GTDB taxonomy): domain Bacteria; phylum Bacteroidota; class Bacteroidia; order Chitinophagales; family Saprospiraceae; genus Aureispira. The sequence goes on along the minus strand of CALDEP010000237.1, from coordinate 2,566 downwards.
GCTAGTCGTAATAATTTGCCGATCAAAGGCGATCTTATTTTTAATGGCAATGTCGATCAATGGATTCGTTTTGCCAACTCATTGCGCATTCGTTATCTACTGCGTGTTTCCAACAAAATTCCTGTTGCCACTGAAATGCAAGCTATTGTAAGCAGTAATTTAATTATGCAAAGCAATCAGGACAATGGATTGGTGCCCTATTTGGCAACTGCACCCAGCCAATGGTTTGTGCATACAATTCGAGAAGGCGATTATAGTGGGGTTCGTTTGTCGAACACGATGGATTCTATTTTGACAAATTTGGGTGATCCTCGCCTGCAAGTTTGGTTCAAACCAACGGGTACTAGTCAGATGGCAGGAATGCCTGATTACAAAGGCATTCCAAATGGTTTGGGACCTTCTAGTGTTGGGCAATATGACTTGGCAGATGTCTCTACTTTGGGAAGTATTTTCAGGGATCAGCCTTCTGGTGTCAATGCCGTGTTTATGTTGTATAGCGAACTGCAATTTGCCTTGGCAGAAGCCGTTGAAAGAGGTTTGATTGGAGGTGCGGCACAGATGCATTACGAAAATGGTATTCAAGCTTCTTTTGATTATTATAATACAACCATGCCTGCTAATTATTTGACGCAAACAGAGGTTGCTTGGGACGGTTCTATTAGCAAAATTATCACTCAAAAATGGCTCGCCTCTATGCTAGTGGGTTATGAAGGTTGGTTCAATTATCGTCGAACAGGTTTCCCTGTTTTGACGCCTGCACTCGACAATGTGAACAACGATTTAATTCCTGTTCGCTATCGTTATCCAGATACCGAAAAAGCGGTCAATCCAAGCAATTACGACGCAGCCGTCAACCGAATTGGTGGCGATACGTATAACCTTAAAATTTGGTGGGACAAGCCTTAATTAATTAAGTGATTTGATAATTTGACGATTTGAAAATGAGGTTCTTTTTTTTACATTTTCAAATTGTCAAATTGCCAAATTTTCAAATCGAGTCATTTTTCAAATCGAGTACATGGACAATAACATCATCACTTGGCAATGGGCATTAGTCATATTAAGCAGCTTAATCTTAATTATCTTCTCCCCTTTTGCCAAAAATGTGCAACAATTTTTCAAAGCCGAAAACACAAATGGGAAAGCACCCAACTTTGTTTTGCTGACCAGTAGTTTGGTTATTTCTTGGATTTTTGCCAAGTCAATCACCAATGCCGCTAATTTGGGTTTGAGTTTCGGTTTTGTTGGCGGTTTGGCTTATGCAGGCTATTATTTTTCCTTTTGTGTGGCAGGTGTTATTATTTATCAACTGCGTACCAAGGGAGGTTTTGAGAGCATTCACCAGTTCTTAAATCAGAAATATGGTCGAAGTGCCTTGTGGTTGTTTTCTATCCTTATTGCCATTCGATTGTTCAATGAAATTTGGTCTAATACGATGGTCATTGGCAGTTATTTTGGTGCTGTGGGCACGGGCTCTTATTATGCGTCCATACTAGTTTTTACAGGGCTGACCTTGGTTTATAGTCTCAAAGGTGGGATGCGAAGTTCTATGTTTACCGACTTGATTCAAATGGTCTTATTTGGTGTTTTATTGGCGATCATTTTAAGTCAAATTATACCACAAACAGAAGGCGGAATTAGTACTTATGTTCAAGAAGGGACTTGGTCTATGGCAATGGGTTTGAACTTGTTGTTTGTTGCCTTGATACAATCGTTTAGTTATCCTTTTCACGATCCTGTGATGACGGATAGAGGTTTTATTGCCGATCCTAAAATGACGCTAAAAAGTTTCTTTTGGGCGGGTTTGATTGGCGGCATTTGCATTCTGTTATTTAGTTTTGTTGGTATTTTTGCTCGTATTAATGGCTTGGAAGGCGAAGCGCCTGTCGTGGTTAGCAAAACATTAGGTGTTGCTATGATGTTAATTATGAACTTCATTATGATTACTTCTGCGGCATCAACGCTAGATTCTACTTTTTCATCGTTTTCTAAATTGGTGACGATTGATTTGGGCTGGACCCAAAAAATTACAGTCCAGAAGGGGCGTTTGACGATGGCTGCTTTGGCAGTCTTGGGAACAATTCCTGTTTTCTTTAATCCTGAAATTCTATCGGCAACGACCGTTAGTGGGACGATGGTGATTGGCTTGGCGCCTGTTTTTTTGCTTTGGAATTGGAACATGCCTAAGATTTCCTTTCATCTTTCGGTAGGCGTTGGGATTCTAACTGGCATTATTTTAATCCTTGGTTGTCCTTCTTATTTGTTATTTTTTGAAGGGAAGTATGGAGATTATTTGTCTTTGAACATACTGGGTTCTATGGCTTGTTTCTTAGCTTTTTTGATTCCTAAGTGGCTGCATTTAGATGCGGTAGCATCTGATATTTTAGATCATTAGGAATTGCTGTCAGTTTTTGGTTTATCTAACGACTTAATAAATAATAGCTTTTATATTAACATTATCATGAAAAACAACATCCAACATATCGGCACATTAGAAGGTCCATTGCTTATCTTTGGTGGCGTTTATAGTAATTTCCAAGCTTTGGAGCGTTTAATGAAAATTGCC
>CALDEP010000236.1 GCA_937942475.1 uncultured Aureispira sp. | reverse complement strand
TCTATCGTGTTCTTTTTAATTTCTTTCAAAATAACGTATCTTATAATTTAGTTATCCTTCTCCGCCATTACACCTGTCTCCAATGCACTTGGAAGACCTGTCTACTGTTCACTTCCAGATGTCTCCAAAACCGCCAAATACTCCCGCTTCGCCACATCCAAGACCGCCACAATCTCCGTGCGTTGACGAATCACCTTCGCCACCATATCTCCCGTCTTATAAAACTTAGCAAAAAGCGTCCATTGATCCTTCGTATTCTGCACGTTGCGCCAATACGCCAAGGTAAAAAATCCAGCTATTGGCAAAGTCAACGCATACAAAATCGTCAACCAACTAATGCCTATATATTCCTGAACAGCCCAAATTTGCAAACCATAAAAAAGCGGAAACGTAAGCGTTCCAATAAACATCATGATTGGGGCAATATAGCCCTCTTCTTTTGATATAACATAAGCCAACCTTGAAGGCAAGGTATAAGGCAAATAATTATTAATCAAACCATAGAACCAAACTGGAAAGCCTAAAAGTAAATAGCCCAACTGTTTCAGTCCTGCTTGCATAAAAGAACTGCGCTCTTGGGTGTTCTCAAACAAGTCGTCGTGCAAACGCAATTGATCTAGATTGTGAAAATAATTCTCCAATTTATTTTTGAGATCGGCTACTCGATCCGCATCTGTTTCTTTAAAATAACGCAAGGCTTGTTCTAAGCCTTTGCTTGCCTGAAAATTGGCTTCTGCATCTTTGGGGTCCCAATCAAACTTCTCCAACAAACGCCCTTTGTACACGTCTTCAATTTGCTCCAACAAATTATCTTCCGCAGCATCTTGTGTGATAATAATCTGCTCGTGCAATTGGTCTTTTATTTTTTCTGTCAAGGAATCAGAAGCTTCACGCTCATCTTTGAGGTACAATTCCTTCCAATCTTGTACTTCTATGGGCTCTTTGATTGTCAAATACAAATCGCTTCTAAACAGGCGAGGATTCGAGTAATTGAGTCCAATCGTCACTATTTTTACGCCTAAATTAAAGTCATTCGCCGCCTCTGCCCCTAATGCAATTCGTGCCGCACCTGTTTTGATTTTATGCAATTGTCGCCCATGCATACTCACGCCTTCTGGAAAAATCAAAATGGTATCGCCATCTGCCAAACGGTCGTAACATTTGGAAAACAAAAAACTGGTGTCTGTTTTTCCATCTGGGCTATCTTGCGCTCGTTGCACAGGAATGGCACGCATATTCGTCAACAACCATTTGCTAAAGGCAGTGTTGAACAAAGAGGCTTTGACTAGAAACCGAGGTTTTTGAGCTAAAAAACAACCGACCACAGAGGCATCCATAAAGGTGCTGGGATGATTTGCTGCAACAATCATGGGTCCCTTTTTAGGCAGGGCTTCTAGATTGGTGATCTCTATTTTTCGAAAGAAAATTCGGAGCGCAATTCGGACAATTAATCTAAATAAGGAGGTAATCATTGGAGCGATTTGGAGGTTTAGAAACAATACAAAGCAATTTTTGTATTGCTTTTTTTATGAAATTATGCAAAAATCTTTCTCTAATGAAAATTTTGAGCTGCCATTTTATAAAAATACCTATCCTGTACAACATTTTTGAAAAAAAATGCATCTATCTTAAAAACAAAACCTACCATGCTTAAATTATACTTTTTGTTGATTGTACTACTTGGAATAAGTGCTTGTACTACCCCCGAAAGAAGACCTGATGTCTCCAAAAAAATTTCAACTCTTGTGCTTGACACAATACATTCGCCCCTCTTTCCCCCTAGTACTCCTATACCTGTAGATACTGCATTCCTTAACATACAACATAAGATAAGTCATACGATGGTTTATTGTGATTATTGTGGCCCAACAAGAGAAATAAAACGTTACTTTGACAGTACAGGTTTATTATTGGCTTCTTCTATTGGTCCTTGGATGCGTAATGCGATTCCAGTATTCCCTGAGTATGCGGTATATGTCGTTTATTCTCCCAAAAATCCTGCACCTAGTTTTTTCTTTACAGATAAAATTAGTGCACATTGTTATTATTATAATGCTGAAGCTAAAAAGCTTCAGAAGCTGCCTTATGACCAACTAAAATGTGCTTCTGAAGGACTTATAGGAGTTAGTAAACGAACAAACCAAAAAGAAGGTTCTTATCAAACAACCCCGTATGCCTTTTTAAATGAAAACTTAGAACTTATCTGTCCCTTTATTTATGATGATGTAGAACCCTTTGAGTATGGCGTTGCTGTTGTTAAAAAAGAAGATAAAACAGGCGTATTAAATAAAGCAGGTCGAGAAATTATCCCTTGTGAATACGAATCTATCGAAGTGCTTGAATCTAAAAGAATACAGGCACAAAAATTAAATTACAAATTTGACCTCTTTACGCTAAAAGGAAGATTAATCAGAAAGAACTACTCCAAAAGGCGCTACTAATTCTCCTTAAAAGGAGGCATAGTACGACCTTAATCTAAACTACTTTTAAGCCATTTATCTAACCGAACTTTATCCGATGACTTCATCTAAAGTATACCTTGTATTGCTCTTGGTTTTTGGAATTCATTCCTATATACAGTCCCAAACAAAACCAACTGTCTTAGAATCCGTTCCTTCAATAGGGAATAACACTTACTTGGATATAAGAACGCCCACTATTCAAAAATTAAGTCATAAAGTAGATCATACCATTTCTTTTTGCAACTATTGTGGTTCGACACATGACAATGTATTGTACTTTGATAGTACAGGGCTTTTAATTGCTCGTTATATTGGTCCTTGGATTCGCAATGCCAATGTTCCCCCAGGGCCTACTTCCTCGATCATTTATACGATCTTAAACCCTGCTCCTAGCTTTTTTTTCAGAGGCAATGATGATAAATGTTATTATTATAATGCTAGAATAAAACAAACAAAACAACTTCCCTACATCAACCAATGCGAAAGTGAAGGGCTAGTAGCCGTCCAACGAATTCAAGATCAAAAATGTGCTTATCTCAATAAAAAAGCAGCACCCATCTGTGCTTTTATTTATGAGGAACTTGGTTCTTTTGACAATGGCATTGCCATTGTCAAAAGAGCAGGAAAAGTAGGGGTGCTGAATAAAACAGGCAAAGAAATTATTCCTTGTGTCTATGAACACATCAAAATCTTAGATTCGGGTCTAATACAAGCCCAAAAAGGCTATAAGCGTTTTGATTTTTTTAATAAGAATGGGCAACCTGTTTTGTATCCTAAGGGGGATTATTAAGGCTGGACTTAGTAAAAAATGCTTGTTTTTACAGTTGTTTTTTACTCCTTCGTATGCCAATAAGCAATCGCCATCAAAACAAATTGTATCGGCAAACGTACCCAAGAGGCAGCAAAGGCAGACACTTCCAAGGCTTCTTGGGGTGCTTTGTTAAAGGCCAAATAAATGTTGGCAGGATATACGGCTATTAATAACAACACCAGTCCCCAAGCGGCATAGCTTTGGTATTTTTTAAGCATCAACAGGCTTCCTAACAAAATTTCTATCGCTCCACTCAAATAAACTAAGGCTAGCGGAAAGGGCAAATAGGGTGGCATTATTTTTAAGAAAAAATCGGCTTGGGCAAAGTGCGTAATTCCTACTAAGATATAGGAAAATCCCATTAGGTAGAT
>CALDEP010000235.1 GCA_937942475.1 uncultured Aureispira sp. | reverse complement strand
AGTGATGTTGTCTTTACTGTAAATGGTCAACAAACGACGGTAACAGCAGCAAATGGATACACGATGACTTATACTGCTCCATGTGATGGTCCAGTGAATATTTCTTATACCATTAACTATGATAATTCAGGAACTCCTTGTCCTTCTATAAGTGGTACTAAAACGCATACGATTACCACCACTTCTTGTTGTTTGTTCGCCGCTACACACACTGCTGGAGGCTCCAATCAATACCTTGAAATGACATTTAGCAATGATAAGAAAATTTCATATAGATTTTGCCAAATAGAAAAGACCTTTTTCCCAAACAAAAAGGGATCTAAGCTAATGGCAGATATGAAATATAGAACCAAAAACAACAAAGGGAATTGGGTGAAAAAGAAGAAGCAAAAGCTGAAAATTACGTTTGGAGGAGATGTTTATGGAGCTACAGGTAGTGGTGCTAATGCTGGATGTGCTTGTCAAATACCTATTCCTCTTTCTGGCGAACCATCTCCTTCAACAGAAAGTAATATTAAGAGATTTTCTTATGCACATAATATGAAATTTCAGAATAAAAAAGTTTCTGTGAAACAACTCTCTAATTCAGGTAATGATGGTTCTTGGAATGTCAGATTTGAAGCTGTAGGAACGAATGCCAATACAGGCGCTCTAAAAATCCAAGTGCCACAAGTTGTTAATGGACAAAATTGTAATTAGCAGTACCTCTTCGGAAATAAAACTATTGTTAATACATAAAATATAGCGTTTTTATATTTAAAACTATCTTGCACTAATTTTGCGAGGTAGTTTTTTTTATGAATCAATTCTTTTGAATACTTCATTAGAGTAGGTATCACTAAAGATGAATGAATTTAGTCTAAAGACGCAAATCAAGCGTTCCCAAACAAACAGAAAAGCCAATAATTGCAATCAACAAACTGGACAAAACCAAGGCACCTCCTTTGCTGCGTTCTTCTCCTTTGCTAAAAATTCCCATAAGAATTCCTATACAAAAGATCCCCCCTGCATGAGCATAAGAAACCATAGAGCCCATCATAGCGGCTTCTCTACCAGCTGTTGCATGAATTAATAAGGTATAAGCAACAAAAATTAGCAAATTGATGCCAACTATTTTTCCTGTACTTTCCATACTATTTTTTTAGTGAATGTTAATACTACCGACACAAATTGAGAAACCAACGATGGCAAATAGAAGAAGAAATAAAATGACATAACCGAGTACTTGCCCTGCATCTTTATTTAATACGAAGGCAAAGAATCCCGTAATGATTAGAATTATAAAATGAATGGGCAAAAAGGCAGCAATGATTTCTATCGTTCCAGCAAGTAGGCTTCCAATAATGGCATAAAATAAAAATAAAATCAGGTTGATTTTGAGAAATGAATGCATTTTCTCATTAGGTTCTTCAGACATAAGGTGGCATTTTTTGAGTTTTAAGTAAGCGAGCAAAATAATTTTTATCTATAAATTATTTTGAATGCTTACTTATAGTAAGTTATTTACTAGGAATGATTTCTTCTTGAATCACTTTCAATTTCAACTTTAGACCATCGTTTCTATAAAATAAGTTCATGGTTTCAAATGGAATGATTTTGCCGTCTGTATCGACAATGTGGACACAAGATTTTTTGATGGCTCGAACGTCAAAATCATAAGCATCCATGAAGTTCATGATGATAATTCTAAAAAGGTTACTATAATTAAGCTCTGGAGCCACAATATTGGGCAAGCAACAAAGCAAATCGTGAAAGCCTTCTTGTACCGTATCAACAGATTGAGCAGTACTAAAGACGTCTAATATCTTTCCTTTTAAGACTTCGTCGTGTTCGTATACAATCGTATTTTTAGAATTATTGAGCAGCGCTTCTGGATCAATTAAACTAGTCAAAGGAAGGACTTGCCCTTCGGCTTTGAGGGCATAACCCATGATTAAGGCATCGGGATTACAAGGAACTGGAATCAAATCGTTGGGCTTGAAAACAGGGGCTTGCTCCAATATTTTTCGACGAATTTCTGTATTGGTTAAGCGATCTTTGCTAGGATCGAAATCCTCTAAGCGACCGCTAATTTGTATGGGCTGAAAGGTGACACCTCGAACACATTTTTGTTCTAAAGCATAGTGGATAATCTTCCCAATTTCGTCGTCGTTCAATCCTTTTTGAAGTGTGACGACTAGAGTGGTCGATAGATTGAGTGTATTGAGGTTGTCTAAGGCTTTTTGGCGAATTTTTGTCAAGTCCTTGCCTCTTAGTTTTAATAAAGCTTCGGGCTTGAAAGAGTCAAATTGCAAATAAATTTCAAAGCGAGGCATATAACTTGCTAGACGCTTGGCAAACTCAAAGTCGGTTCCAATACGCAAACCATTGGTATTGAGCATTAGATGCTTGATGGGTTTGGATTTGGCTAAGTCTAGAATTTCAAAAAACTGTGGGTGAATGGTGGGTTCTCCTCCGCTAATTTGAACCACATCAGGTTCGCCCTCACTGGCAACAATGGCGTCTAGCATCATTTCAATTTCTTCCAAACTGCGGTGACTGCCACAAGAAGGAGAGGAGCTGGCATAACAAATAGGACAAGTCAGGTTGCAGCGATCGGTAATTTCTATCAACGTTAAGCAAGAATGTTGCTCGTGATCTGGGCAGATACCACAATCGTAAGGACAGCCGTATTTTGTTTCTGTATGCGGTTTTATCGGGTATTCAGAAGCCTTGTTGTAGTTTCTGATTTGTTTGTAATATTCGATGTCATCGGCAATTAAGACCTTTTGATGACCATGATTTTTACAATATTTACTCAAATAAACATTCTCATTTTCAAAAATAACTTTAGCATTGATTGTTCTGTGACATTCGTTGCAAAGGCTTTGTGTGTGGTCGTAATAAATATAGTCGCGCATAAATTAAGATGAAGTTGAAGTGTTTGTGTTTAAAGTAGGCTTGATTACCAAACTATTTATTAATAAGCGGATCTTTTACTAATTCTTTGGGCTTAAAAAAGAGTCGGAAAAAGGTTCGACTATAATAAAGCATCCCAAATAAAGCAGTAATTTGAATGGTGCTTAGACCAAAAGAAAATTTATACCCTGGTTTTATAAAATCAATTAAAAAACGGAAGATAAAATAAGCCATTAAAAAAAACTGAAAACGGATACCTTCTTTAAATTTAAGCTTTTTTTCAATAGTGACAAAAGATATCCAAAGCATTCCTAGAAATAGCATCTCGTACAAAGCAACAGGATGGCGTAATATATTTTGATCCTCATCGCCCAAATACATTGCCCAAGGCAAATCGGAAGGAATGCCATAAGTTTGTTCGTGAATGCCCATGGAAAGGCAGCCGATTCGACCAATGATCATTCCTAGCAAAAGTGGATAGACAAAGAGGTCACCAGAAGATTTTTTCTCGCCAATTATTTTTTTGACAATTTCTACGCAAATTACGCCTCCAAACAAAGCGCCAAGGATGGTTTTGTGTGAATAGAAATAGAGTAATGTGTTCTTGGAACTGAAAAAGATCGCAGGATTCTCTAAACTGCCAATTAATCTAGAGAAAATTAAAGCACCTAAAGCGGCTCCAATTAAGATCCAAAGTCGATTGGGCTCTGAAATAACATCTTTCTGTTTTCGTCGCAAGTATAAAAAATAGCGGAAGCCGATCGCAATTCCTAAGACTTCAAAAACGACGTGTGCGAGAATGCTAAATGGACCAATCTTAAAAATGAGCGGAAAGCTTATATCCATGCTATTGGTGTTTTTTGTTTGTTAATAATCAAAAATATGCTCAATTTCGATTTCCTCTTGTTCTAAACTTATTATAACCATACTCAAATTAGGAACAAGACTTGTCAAAAGAACCCGTTGTTGACTTTTGTCAGTGGCAATGGTTTGCTTGAAAATTGCCTTAGCAAATGGGCTACTTGGTTTCCAATCTATTGGGACAACAACTGTTAATAAGATAGCAGAACAATTGCCTGCGATTTCCTGAATCTGAACACCAGCTTGTACTAAAGTCCTCAAAGCAGGATTAAAAGCAGCATAGCGAGGTAATGTAATCAAAGTAGCTTCTGAGGAAAGTACTTCTATCAGCTTTATTTCTGAATCATTGGTATTAAGTTCTTCTGGCAAATGGTCAATAAGAACGGCTGTAACAGGTGCAGCAACACCGTAAGCAGATTTGGTACCCAAGCCCAATAAGAAACCATAAAAAGCTTTGAAAAGCAGTTCTCCACTAATAAAAAATCGACGCTCCATTTTCCGAATCCAATTCCATTCTAAGCAAGTTGTTTTTGTCCAAAGCCATCTAAATTCTTTCAAAAAAGAATACAAATACCAAGGTTCTTTCTGTATAAAGTCCACATAACGCTGTGTATAAGCAGCATAAAAATGATCTTCAGCAGTTCTTTTAGAAGGGATTAAATCGCTTAATCTTCCAATACTGCCTTCGTATAATAACTTCCCACGATACTCCATCAAAGTGCTGTATCCAATGACTTTAATCATGCTGTGGTATTGCTTGTTGTATGGGAAATAAGGAGCAATTTCACTCGACAAAGCAGCATAGCTATCCCAAAACTGCTCTACATGTTGCTCGTAAGGAAAGCTTGTGGTCGTTTTTGTTTGAAAATAAGCCGCTTGCTCGGCAGGGCTGAAGACCAAAAACCATTCTGGATAGGTTAGAAAAGTTTGATCTCCAGGACGCTGATATGCTATGGGCGTTAAGGGCGTTTCATTTTTTGGAAACCAACTAGCGTCCAATTGTGCTTGTCCAAGCTTTTTGTTGCTTGCTCTAATTTTTGTTTTAACAAAAAAAAGAATCACCACACCACAAAAAAATAAAAATAGGCAAAGGAATATAGACATAAAGTAATAATTGGTCGGGTGCTAATTAATCTTTCTTGAATACAATAGATTCTCCTTGTTTTCGGAGGATGGCATCATAAAAGGTTTTTAAATCTGAGTGCATACTACTAGGCAAATAAGTGGCATTTAATTTATAACTATAAACAATTTGAACCACTTCCCCGACCACAGAACTACTGTAACTAAATTGTCCTGCTTTTTTGGGCAAACGGATAATTTCTGCTTGGGGCAAGCTTTCAACACTATAGCCCTTAGGAATTTCGACCGTCATGACAAAACTCTTTTTCTTAGGAGAAGAGAAATAAATAGGATAAGTTCGGGTCGTTGCCGCAAATGGATTTTCTTCTAAATTTCCCATATAAATAGGCGTAAAAGTAGCCGTTTTAGGACCTAGTTTATAACAACCTTTCAAGCGAATTAACAAGTCCATCTGAATGGCTTTATTATTATCGTCCATGTGTTCGATCGTACCCGATTGAATCAATAAGTTCTTGTTGTCTAGCTCTAGGCGTTTGAAAAAGCGCAGTTGATTTCCTGCTTCTTGCCAATCTTGGCGCAAGGCATGAGCGGCATAATCTTTCGCAACATACTTTAATGTTCCGACAGCCAAACCATCTTCATCTAAGGTGATTTTTGCTACAAAACTTTCAATTTTTTTCTTGTTACTGGGTAAGTCGACCAACTTAGAATAAGTCCCCAAACGCAAGGCTTGACCATTTAAACAGTATTCAGGTAATATATCCAAGGCTCCAAAAGGATCAGAGGCATCTAAAAAGTGTAAGGCTCCATCTACAAATTCTACACCTGCAATAACATAATTAAAACTGCGAATAGATGGTTTTTGAGGATTGACAAAACCATGTGATCGAGTACTCAAAATCACTGGAAAGGCTTTTAAACCTGCTTTTTTTAGGGCAGCCACCAAGAGTAAATTAATATCAGTTATATTACCCACGCCTTTTTTATAAACAGATTGAAGCGTTCTGGTATTCCCTAAACCCCCGATTCTATTCCAGGTCACTTTACCTTGAATGTGTTCGTAGACAGCAATTGATTTTTCTTTTTCTTGTTCTAAACCTTCTATTATTTCGACAATATCATTTTCCATAAAAGCACCTTCCAATAAGCGCCCTCCAAAGTAACCTCCGCCTAATAATTCTTGACCTATGTTTTCCCAAGTATAAGCAACAGTTTGTTGAATGTTGTTCGTCCCATTATACCCCATCAAATTGAACTCTAAAAAGCCTAGATAATTTAATCGAGACGAAATATAAGGCTCTGCAATAAAGGCAGGAATGTCAGTTCCACTAAAGTTATGTTGTATTTCTGTATACTCGTGACTTAGCCCTGTAGCGGTTGAAATAGCTCTATTCATGCTTCTATTGGTCTTTTGTTCTATAGGCACAAAACCATTCACCGTGACATTATAATCTACAAAAACAGGATGAGAAAACTGATAATAACACCAGCGAGTAGGAAGGTCTGTTTGGAAATGCCAATTCGGGATAGAATATAAATAAGGACTGACAATACTATATTGAATGTCCACAATACTTCCCGCATAAACATCTTTTGCTTTATAATGTAAAATGTGATAATTCTTATTCGTTTTATCAATAACAAGTTCTTTTTCTTTTAGAACTGATTTTACTACTTTTCCATTGACTAGGTTGTAGGTTGTCACTACAAAACGAGTGAGTTTGTCAATACTCAAATTGTTGCCGAAACGAAGTATAATACTGTCTCTAGTATATTTTACGCCTGCTTCATCATATATTTTGATCCGATATTTATGGGTTAAATCTGCCTTGTAACCCTCTTCGCCAGGAATGTCGTCAAAATGAAAAATTTGATTTTCACATTCTTTATGTAAATAAGCAGCTACAGCACTAGAATCTTTTTTATAATGCGTGGTTTCTAAATCGGCTATTCTTGGTGTTCGGAAGGCAACTTTCTTTTGAGCAAAAGCAGCATTCGAGAGTATAAATAAAGCAAAAAAAATGGAGATAGAGGAACGTGTTTTCATCTTAGGTTGGGTTTAGTTTCATGCGTAAGAGGACTTATTAACTCATATTACGCAAAAAATAATTATGCTGATAAAATATCAGAATTCGTCTATGAACTTGTTCTTAATGTTGAATGCTGAATTTTTAATGTTGAATGCTTCATAGCATAACAAACATTAAAAATTTAGCATTAAGCATTCAACATTAAAACAGTCCTTAAATAAGTAGCGATGAGTTTAATACTAAAAAAAGGTTCCTGCGTAACATCAGTTATTAAAACAAAAGTCCATCTAATTTTTTATTGAATAATTGATCCAATATTTTGATTAAATGTTCTAATTGATCTGCTGGACGCAATTCTCGTTTGGGAGATTTGAAGACCACATCTTCTAGATGAGTAGGAGAGTAGGTTCTGCGCGCTTTTCTATATTTTTGAAAAAAGCTTTTTCGGTGTACTTCCTCAGGCGTTTTATGCTCACTAGTACTAGATTGCACCCAATAAGTATGCTTATTATCTGAAGTGATAATTCGATGCCAGCCGCCTTCTTCGTCAAAATAAATATTTGCCCCAAGCCCATTAATTAAAAGCTCAATGCCCAATAAAATATCATCTTTATGTCCTTTTTTATCTTCTGGTTTCCAACGGTTTTTATGCTCTAAAGAGAATGGTTTTTTGTGATATTGACGTGCTTTTTCACGAATGTTTATTTCTCCACTTTCGTGCTCCACTTCTATCATTTTATTATAAGTAGCTTCATTGTACCAAACCGTACGAGCGGTCCATTCAAAGCCTTTCTCTTTGCAAATTTCAATGTAATTCTTTAAAAGCCGTTGTGGATTTTGACCATAAATACCTAGATAAAGTCCTCCTTTATCTTCTCGAAGCATACCATATAGCTCTAATTTAAGCTCAAAATAATCCTTCTCCCACTGCTCCATTTTTTGATAAATGACCGTGTTGAGCGTCCCTAAACCCATTGAAGTTAGCGCCATGTCCAACTCATAATCTTCAACTGTTTTTCGATGCTGTTCAAACTTATCCTCTAGGGCTAAGAAATTGGTATATTCTAAAGATTTGGTTTCATCTGCCCAGAATCGTTTCGAGTTTTTTCGTTTAGAACGTTTCAAAATGTCCAGCTCACTTAATAGGCGAACATAAAACTTTCCTTCAAATAGTTGCACAATGTTTTGACGCAATTCACTGGCAAAATCCATGTACTCATTTTGAGTCAACTCTTCTAGCATCAACTCTAATTTGAGTGGATCTGCTTCTATGTCAATCACCAATTCGCCTGCTTGAATGTCTGCTTCAATGACCAGTTTTTCATCAAAGCCATATTGATTGAGCTGATGCGCCAAAGGAATGATAAGTACCTCTCTCAAGGTTCTTTGCAAGGCTCTTGCGCCATATTTAGGGTTATAACCGGTGTCACACAAAAAATCGTACAAAGCGCTAGAGAGTTTAAATTCTAGATTACGATGCAAAATGCCTTCTCGTTTCTTGAAAATCTCCAACTCTCGCTCCACGACAAATCGAACGACGTCTTTGGTGAGCGAATAAAAGGGAACGACCTGATCCATTCTATTGAAAATTTCAGGACGGAAATAGCGACGTACTTCATTGGTGAAATGGGCTGCTTCTTGCTCTTCTGTTTTGCCGTCAACCCATCCAATACCATTATTTTGGAGTTTTTTTGCGCCAATATTTGAGGTCATTATAATAATAGAACTACAGAAATTGACGACTTTCCCTTGACTGTCTGTCAAACGCCCTTCGCCCAGAATTTGCAAAAGCAAATCATTAAATAAAGGATGCGCTTTTTCCAACTCATCAAAGAGTAAGACACAAAACGGCTCTCTACGAACCGCAGAAGTCAACAAACCATCTGAAAAATAACTTTCACCCGTTAATCGAGTCACAGCATATGGCGTAGAATACTCGCTCATATCAAAGCGAATCATTTTATCTCGGCTACCAAACATAAATTGCGCTAAAACTTTTGCCATCTCTGTTTTTCCAACGCCCGTAGGACCGACAAACAACATAGAAGCAATTGGTTTTCCTTGGCGCAACAAGGCCGTTTTGACCGAAGCCAAAATATCAACTAAAATACCAACCGCATGATTTTGCCCAAAAACATTACTATGAAAAAAATGCTCTACCGAAGGCAAATCCATCGGAATGGAAGGGTCAACCATAAATGGAGGCATTCCTGTTTCCTCGCAAAAGGACTTAATTACCTCTGTTCTATTTAAGACGTAGAGCTGTTTTTGTTGAAGCATTTGCTTCTGTTTGCCCTTAGAGCCAATCAAAATACTTTCTAAAAAACGAATCGGCTTACCTGGAAAACCAGAATAAGGCGTATAACGCTTGTTCAAACGAATCGTTTCTTTTATAGCTTCTTGCTCAATGACAATTTTTTCTGTATGCGCAATGCTTTCTACTTTTCTGAGAATAATAGATTCCAATTCAACACTATCTTGAGGTTCTGATAATTGAATGACTTGGAAATTATTCATATAATTAGGACTGCGAGCCTCTATTCGAGCAAACTCTTCGTCCGTACATTCTGAAATGATAATCACTTCACCACGAGCAATATATTCTCTCAAATAATCGGCAATACTAACGTTATTGCCCTGATATTGACCGACTTCAAAGAGTTCTAGTAAATTTCTAATAAACAAAATATCCCCTCGATGCGTCAATTCCTTGCACAACAAGGTCAAATTTTCTTGCCAGCCCACATTACCACTTAACTCCTTAATCAAAGTAGAAGCAGTAGTTTCCCAAATAGCAGGCGTTAATTTAAAACGTTTGCGTTGATGCGCCAATTCCCAAACCAAAGTACTTTTTCCGACACCAGAACGCCCTACAATCAAGACATTTTTGTTGTATCTACCTGTGACAACATCTGCCAACTGTGTCAATTCTTTTTGATAACCAAAGAGAGCAGGCTTTTCAATGGAGACCTTTTGTGCAACTTTTGGCAACAGCTCTTTTTTCTTTTCTTCTTGCAAAGAAGCAATTTCACTAGGCGTATACGTTCGCAAATCCAATGCTTCGGTATGAAGAATTGATTTTTCAAACCATAAGGTAGAAATAACATCTTGAAGGAGATTCAAGCGTTGTTTGCGCATAAAATCTAAACGAATGGTCTCTTGAACCACACTTTCAATTTCATCCACGTCCGTTGTAAATGCCTCAACGCCCAAAGCTGGAACGATCGCCCAAAACCCTTGTTGGTGTGTCTGTACAAAGTAATCAAAGGTCACTTCTAGGTTTCGAAACGCAATTTGGGATTTACTAGCTTTGAAGCTAACGCTTACCCTTTTTTGCTCAAAATCGCCTTGAATATAATAATCCAATAAGGTATTGTATTCGCCTTTGTCCAACAATTTATCTTGATAACTATCGCCAAATTTCCCCGCCATCATAGGCGCAGGAATGTTGACCCAAAGCACACCATTGTCCAATACAGGGGTGGTGATAATGTCAGGGTTATTCTCCATTTGGAGTTGAACGATATGGAAGGGCAGTTTTATCTTTTGCATAGAGATCGTCTATTGATTTGGTAATTTGTTACCAAATATATACAAAAGAAAGAAGAAGAATAAATTATTCCTTTTTACATCTGGATTTGTTTGGCGGATTGCCCTCAAATTATTTTGGATTTACATAAGTCTTATTCAAATATTTACTACAAGAATCTGAATATAAATAAAAAGAACTAGCGGTATTTTGGACTCCAAAGATGGTGCTGTTTTTAAAGGAAAGCGTTGCTCTAATTTTGTTTCTTATCTTATACATAGATAGCGTATCTTCTTTTAATTCGGCTTTTATTGGACGTTTAAGTCCATGATAGGGCAGGAGCGCTTCAAGGTAATAAGTCCCTCTCTTTTCAATTGCCAACCAAGATGTTTTTTGCCCCTTTATTTTTAAACAAATACTAAAACTAGCCTCTTTTAATTGAATCGATTTAAGCTGAACCTTCCTAGTCATTTTTGAAAGTTCTTTATCCATATAATAGTAATTGTCGATTACAGGAGCTAGGTTAATGGAGGGAGAGACAAAGGCTTTATTTTGTTCTAAAAAAATGGAATCTTTATAGACTGTTTTATCAAGATAGTTGTCTTTTAAGGTCGCCAATATTATTTCACCACTAGATGAATTACGAACCCAAATAGAATCCGTTTCAAAGGGGACATAAATTTGACGCTGTTTTGTATCAACTATATTTAATCCAATATTAGGAGCAATTCTTAGTTGAGCAGACGCTTTATTCGTTCCTTTTTGTAAGGAAAGTTCATTTTGCACCTTAGTATAATGCCCTGAAAAATAGTAAACAATCCCTTCCGTTTCTGGAGGGCAAACTTCCCATAAGAAACTAGAGTCTAGCGCAGAAAACGCCATGTAAACCCGATTGGTGATATAATTATTCGTTTTAGAGTTTTCTATACCATACCAATAATGATAACAGTTTTTTAATTGAAAGGAAGGTTTAGCGGCATTATTTTTTGAATAATCAATAGATTTGCAATTGCTAAGGCAAATTGCAAGAGCGCATAACCAAGATATTTTTTTCATATTCCAAACAAGTTCTAAGCGTTCATACTCGTAATGAAAATTTATTCTTTGTTAAAAACAGCCAATGAATATTCATCTGTTTCAAGCTGTAGATAATTTTCTTGTGTGTACAAATCGCTTAGTCCATTAGCGGTCACTCTAAGTTTGTGTTCCTCTATTTTGGCGAGATCCAAATGCTGTGAAGCTTTGTTAGGAAGTGGGCGATGCAAGATAATATGTTGCGCTTGATCCTTGTAAGAAAGCTCCCAAGAACCTTCTAATACAAGGCCCTGTACCGTGTAGGCATAGGTATAGGTTGAATCTAAAATTAAGGTTTTAAAACCAATAGCACTATTGTTGGTTTGATACCTTCCTGCTAAGGAATCGTTTTGATTGGGTCTTATTTTCGAATAAGCTGGAATTTGTTGGCTTTGAGAGCTTACCTGCTTAGAAACTGTTGACGAAGTATTGGTGTAAAAAAAGTGTAGTAAAGAGAATAGAACAGTCGCAATTATCAGAATACGGTAGTGGTTAGCTTTTTTCATTGGAAGGAGTGAGTTGGATGAAAGAATAGTACGCCCCTCAAATTACCAACAGTATTGATAATAGCCTGTTTTGAATAGGTTAATTCTTTTTAAGAAGGTGTTAATTTTTATCATAACCTGCTTTTAATTAAGTTTTAGACCTCTTATTACTTATTGGAGCACATTTTCTAATGTTTAATTTTTAATGCTGAATTTTTAATGTTTTATACCATTCAGTATTAAAAATTAAACATTCAAGTTCTTCCCAGTTTGCTTGGTGAATATTAGAAGCATCTGCTAAGCTACACCTGAGTTCTTTACAACTTAATTTTAGTTAGCTCC
>CALDEP010000234.1 GCA_937942475.1 uncultured Aureispira sp. | reverse complement strand
ACAAAAAAAAGCCACCTCCAAAATTTGGAAGTGGCTTTCTATGATAAGAACACACAAGGTGTTTTTATTTACATTTTGTCAATTCAGCTTCACTAAAGTCTTGAACTTTAGTAAATTTCAATCTTCTCATTACATACATGTTAGCTGCTTTTTTGTATTTCAATTCAGAAACAAGCGCTTCTTGGTATAATTTGAATTTTGGCTTCGTTGAATTTTGAACATAAACTACCAAATCACCTACATTATCACAATCGTAGATAACATACTCTTTTGGTCTAGTTTTGTCGTTACGAGTAGCGTTTTTAGCTTTATAAACCTCACCTGTTTTTTTGTTACCAACAAATACAACAGATTCTTTCAACAAACGAACTTTCAAAACCCATTTGTCTTCCATTTTAGGTTTACCAGCACCTGAATTCCAGTCACCTACTTTGTAAACACCTGTAGATGGTACATCGTAAACAAGGTACTCACAGTTAACAGAACCTAAACAAGGTGTTGGAGAAACAACATTGTCAGCATATTTTGCATATCCTTTTGTGTGACGATCTCCTACTAAAATAACAGGCTCACTTACATCTTTCAAAGATTCTTTTTTAAGATATAGGCGAGTTGTTTTACTAGCTGGAGAAGTTTCAGACTTAACAATGATATTTTTCAAATCTTTCATCTTGTGTTTGTTCGGGAACCAATCGCTAGTAGCAATACCGTACTCAAACTGCTCACAAAGATCTAAATCTTCTTCTTTGTTGTTATCATCAATAACAGTTACTGCATTCAAGTCAGCATAAGTACCGTCTTCAAATTCTGCAACTGTTTTCTCTGCACTGTAACGGATATTAGCCGCTGTCAAATCAGGTCTGTCTACACCAGAGAAAGCATCGTCATTACAATCGTCTTCACATTCTCTTTGCATAGCACAAGCACAGTAACCACTATTCATCCAATCGAAATCATAGGTTTCACAGTTATCAGCAGCTGTTAGTTCACAAGGCTTTCCTGTATTTTTCCAAACAATCTTTCCTCCTTTGTCTACTCCTTCGTAGAATGTGTAACCTTCTTTTTGCTCATTTACTAATGGCATTTTGATTTTAACTGCTTTTTTAGCAGCTAATTCAGCTCCTTCAAATGTAGCTTTGAAATGTACAACAGAGTTAAAGTACAATTTACGTCCTTCAGTATCTTCGACAGAAATATTATTTGATTTCAACACTTTAGTATTATCAAAAGACTTTAGTGCGAAAGCAGATTTTTTTGTCTTAGTAGGTCTGTACGTACCTTTTTCGATGAAAGCTTCTGCACAACCAGTTTTGATTAGTGTGTCTCTATCATCATCTTCTAAGAAGAAAAGGACAAATACACGACGATTTTCATCTCTAGTATCGTATTTTTGTTCTTTCTCACCGTAGAAAAACAACTCTGTTTTTTCTTGGTAAGCATCTCCCATAGTCTTCACGTATTCAAACGCTGAGTTGGCACGCTTTTCAGAAAGTCCCATGTTGTAGTTATCAGAACCCAAATCACAAGTGTGACCTGTAACACGAACTTTTAATATTCTTTCTTTATTTTTCTCAAAAGCAGCTGTAATAGCTTCTGTGCTTTCGTCCAACAAGTTGGCCTTGTCTAGTTTAAAGAATACTTCCATACTATCTTTGACAGCCTCCTCTTGCCCGAAAGAAAGAGTAGCACAACAAAGCATTAGGAAACAGCCTAAAAATAACTTCTTCATTTTAACAGTTTTTATTATTAGATAATTTGGTGGCGGATATATTGTATTAGAACAAGGGCATTTGTTAAACGGATGTTAGCATATTTGTTATAACAAATGTCATACAACTGCAAAAATATCTGTTGAAATTGAAATATCCATAAAACTTGCAGTTAATCTAAGCAAAAAGTATAATTTTTTTTAATTATTGGCACTTATTTGTCTTTTTATTGACAATTCGTTCAAAAAAAAAAGCTAGTGACCTCAATCACTAACTTTTTTTTATTTTTTTCAAACCAAAATTCGTTCAATCTTAGAATTTTAAGTTCACATTTAAAGCTGGCATAATTGGCAGCTGATTAATTCTCTTGTATTCTATACGATCAAAATAGAAAATATTTTCTCTATCATAAACATTGGTTACGCTTATTCCCAAAGTCAATTTCATGTCTTTCACCAAATCAAGTGTGTACTTGAAAGAAATATCTAAACGATGATAAAATGGCAATCTACCTTGATTCAACTCTTCTTCATAAATAATTCCTAGCGTTGTATTTGGATCGTTATTATCTGTCAAGTAATTGGTACTAATTCCATCAAGAAAAGATTGACTAGCATAGAAACCCTGTGTTCTTGTAAATGGAAAGCCTGAACCTAAATTCCAACGGACACCAACTTCAAACGGATATTCGGTGCGCTTGTTCACTTTATCCTCATCTGATGCTGGTTTCTTTTTGCCAATTCTAAATTGATACGCTCCTACAAAATTCACATTATGACGACGATCAAAATGGGCAAAATACGTTTGCAGTCCATCATTTCTAGTCACGTAGCCCAAAGAGTAAGAAGCATATAAGTACAATTGATCTTTATCATAAGTTCCTGAAAAGTCAATACCATAAGCATCGCCCGTTTCTGCTAAGAAGTTTTTACCAATATCTCCAGCTTCTCTATTTCTATTCAGAGAAACAATTTGAGGGAAGAACTTATAATAAGGCTCTAGATTCAAGGTAAGGTTTTTACCCAAATCTACCTCGAAGCCAAAAATAGCATGAATAGATGTTTGTAAACGGGTTGTCATTTTTTCGTATACACGATCCCCATTATCGTTAACACTCAAACGATATACTCCATCATCTGGTGCCCCCAAGAAACCAACAAATAAATTAACAACATCTCGCTCATCAACAGAAGAAATTAAGTTTTGAGAATACAAACCCCCTGCTGCTTTGATACGGAAAAAGTCTGTAACATTCCACTTGATCCCCAATCTAGGCTCTATCGCAACTTCTCCTAAAGAAGCATACGCTTGCATACGAATACTTGGCTCAATAACTACTGGTCCAAAACGTCCTTGAAAATGAGCATATATTGCGGCTTCAATATTTGTTTGAGGAGAATTTTTATCTCCCTGAGTTACCCCAGTATTACTACCAGTAGAATATTCAAATGAAGTAGCCAAACTGTTGATCTCTACTCCAAAATTAACTACTCTTGATTTTGGTAGGTAATAAGTTACATTTAGGTTGGCATTAAAACTAGCAACATCACTTCGACGTACTTTGCTAGTTGTTCCCAACTCATTAAACTCAGAACCATAAATGGAATAAGCAATTGTTCCATCTAAGGCTAATTGAGCACCACCTGGAACAATTCTAAAATCAACACCACCTCCAGCAGCATCCCAATCATAAGCCGCCAAGCCATCAAAGCGCACATTGTCACTATGGTAAAAACCAAAGACATTTATACGACTACCATTGTTGGTATTGAATGAAATTTTAGCATGTCCATCTGTAAAATTATAAGGCAATACGCCCCCTTCGTTAGCATAACTATATAGTAAAGGAGATGTTTGTCTTAAATAAGAATGTTTGATGGTCATTAAAAAAGAAATACTTGAACCCGTTTCTTCACTAAATTTAACAATCGGTCCTTCAAAAATCCCTTTGGCAACAAATGGATTCACATTTAGCATTCCTGCAAAACGTGTTTTATTTCCTTCTCTTGTTTTAATATCAACTACTGCCGAAGAACGACCACCATACTTGGCACTAAAACCACCTGTATAAACGTCTGCACTACGAATAATATCTGTTTCAAAAACAGAGAAAAAACCAATAGAGTGAAAGGCATTAAATAAGGTCATTCCATCCAACAAAACTCTGTTTTGAACTGGCGCACCTCCACGTATGTATAATTGTCCACCTTGATCTCCTGTTGAAACGATCCCTGGCAATACTTGTAAATATTGTGCAAAATCGGCTTCTCCACCCGCTGCTGGAATCCGTTTGATATCCTTGGGGGTAATTCTAATTAAAGAAACAGAAACATCATTTTGTCTCGCAGTTTTACCTTCATCTACTTGTACAATATCTATCGTGGTAGATGATTCTTCCATCAAAAGATTTTGATTAACCATTTTGCTTCCAATAGATACTTCTATTTCGATAGAATCATAGCCTAAATACATTCCTCTCAAAACATAATCCCCATAAGGAACACCAGCAATGTTAAAATCACCGTCTACATTTGAAGAAGAAGCGTAGGTTGTTCCTTTTAAGTAAACGGTTGCCCCAATTAAAGGTTCCCCTGTTTCTTTACTTAACACCGTTCCTCGAACACCACTTTTTTGTTGTGCCATCGCTAATTGACTTAGCATCAAGAGTAGGATGATCAACAACAAATTAAATTGTAACTTCATGTTAAACTTTTTTAAACTAGCCTTTTGTTGAAAGGATTATAGTTGGGGTTATAATCTAAAAAGAAGGGTAGTCTTATCTTAAAAATAGTTTCGTGCAAAAAGATAGGATTTTTCCAATCTTATCTGCTTTGAGCGTGAAGTTATGCTTTTTTGCCTTTTATCGAAAACATAAGGGAAACTAAATTTTTTGATTTTGTGCTGTTCTGCTTATATTTCTCTTTTTGTGACAGATAAACTATAAATCATTGTCGTATTTACTTTTCAAGCTTCTCTTTATTTCCGATTCCGCTGCCCCTTCTCAAAACTTCGCAACCAAGCCTTACGTTCCTTTTTCTCCACCACCTTCAATTCTTCGATCAGAATAATTTCCTTATAAAAAGGATAAGATTGAGTCACAACATCGTACAATTCAACCTCCTTCCAAATTATTTCTACAACCGTGTTTTCATAGCCTTTGAGCCCCTTCATAAATCGAGTAGAACCGTCGAATTCTCGAAACCAAATAAATTCTAAAGCCTCGTTGTCTTCTGTAATAATGGTGATAATGGGAAATTGTTGATTGGTGCTAAAACTATAGAGCAATCCAATACTGGATTTATTTTTTTGCTTAACTTCTGTCACTTGCTCTGTTGCCATTTGTTTAGAAAACTGTTGAAATCCTACACAGTTTTCGAGCAAATATTCATGCATCAACTTGGCGACGTTCAACATGCCTTCGCTGTCTTCCAGACTCGTCTTATTTTCTTTTAGAACACCCGTCAAATTGGTATACAACGCCTCTTGGATACAACTGTCGGCTTTTGTAGTAATGTATTTTTGATCTAAATTGACAAAATCAAGGGCATTAAAACAAGCACAAGCTTTACCAAAGGCTTCGTCTGTTGCCGTGATTTGTCCAAACAACAACATGGGACAAAAAATCAATCCTATAAAATAGCTTTTATTCATCTCGTTGCTGTGTGACTTTGTAAACATTTTTAAGCTCCTTATTCAACTTTTTGTACCGTTCACTTTCTCTACCTTCTAATCGTTGAACAATCCCTTTGGATTTTAAATACAACTTCGCAGCCTGTGAACTGTCTTCTATTAACATATAAAAAGCGGCTAAATCAGCCAAGGCGTCTGAAAATGGAAGGCTTTCAGTCCCATAAACCTGCTCGGCATTCTGAAGAAGTTTGGTGTAAATTAACTTTGCGCCCGTATACTCTCCTATTTTAACATAAATAGTAGCCAAATTGTACGCCAAAGGCTGATACAAGTCAGATCCTCTAGTCAAATTCATCGTGGACAAATACAATTGTTCTCCTTTTTTATAATTCTTAAAATCCTCGAAAATGCTAAACAAATTATACATATCTGATACAATCTTGTCAGAAATCACCCCTCCAGAACTATTTAACACATATTCCACCGTTTTAGAAGTCTCTTTTAGTGCAATTTCATTGGTCAAATCATACGCTTCAAGATCTCCAACTGCCTTGTAAGTAGAAGCCAGCGTTATCAAACTACTAACTAAAATTACTTTTACATCCAAGTAAATTCTATAGACCGTCTTCCGTTTTTCCTTGTCTTTATGTTGATCGACAGAGCGATTAAAAGCATCAATGGCGTAATAGCGTTGGTTTAGAGGATTTTTAATTTTGATATTTTTAACCTCCCAACACAATTCTTCTGCTTTTGCATAATGCTTCAACTGCATTTCGACCGCTGCCAATTGAACCAATGTAGAGGCATACGTTAACGACTGTTTTCCATAGATGGTAGCCGCAACTTCTACTAATTCCTGTCGAATTTCTTGAGTCAATTTCCAATCGCCCATTGCTTCACTAGCCCTTGCGGTTTTGGTTAAAATCAAGCCATAGACGGATTCTTTTTTATCATAACGTTCTTTTGCTAATTCCATCATTTGCAAAGCATAAGGAAACGAGGCAACATAAGAACGCTTGTCCTGATAATCGTCTACTTTTTCCACCAAGGCTTCCCAAGACATCTTGCTCAAATCCTCGCCCGTTTGCCCATAAAGGAAACAAGGTGTCAGGATCAATAAGTAAAGCATTTTTCTCGATAGCAGCATGGACAATCGTCTAGGTTTTTAATTAAATAGATTTCATAACATTACTCCGTTGAAAAATCGTATTAGTTTGATTATCAGCAGGGTGTACTTTTGTTAATTAAAACGCTAAAAATCTGATAATCAAACTAATGCAAGATGCTTTTTTATGTTTTTTATAGAAAAACTAAAAAATCAACGGAGTGTTATCATAAGTACATAGGGTTAATTAATCGTCATTTTTGGGAGCAGATATTTTTTTGTCAAACGAAGCATTTTTATTAGGAATAGCATCGCTATTGCTGATAAAAATAATGAAGGATGGCGAAAAAATAGCCTTTCAAAAATGTGTCGATTAATTAAGACTAGGTACTTAAAGTACTGAATATACCAGTTCTATTTCATTTTTAAGTAAAACTGTATCCATTAAACGACATTTTAGGCTTATCTTGCATAGTATCTCCATTTTATATTATAAAAAATAATCTACCATTAATTATGTGGGAATTCATACAACCAATATTAGAATTTGACAATCCTATTGTCTATGCAATCCCCTTTTTTAGTCTATTAATATTAATCGAGGCTTATATAAATTATAAAGAACGAGCTGATAATTATCAACTAAAAGACGCTACAGCAAGTATTTCGATGGGGCTAGGATCTGTTTTTATTGATCTGATTACCAAATCTACCGCACTTATTCTTTTTACAATCATCTACACCAACTATGGTTTGTTCAACGAGGCGCTCTCTTTTACCGTTCTAGGTTGGGTTTTATTGTTCTTTTTAGACGATGTTACTTTTTATTTTCACCATCGTTTTTCGCATCAAGTGCGTTTGCTTTGGGCTGCTCACGTAAACCATCATTCCTCGGTGCATTATAATTTAAGTACAGCCTTGCGCCAAAGTTGGACAGAATTGTTTTATAAATACCTGTGGTATTTATGGTTGCCCTTCTTAGGCTTTCCACCTTTGATGATTTTAACACAAATTTCTATCAGTTTGATTTATCAATTCTGGGTGCATACCAAACACATCAAACGCCTTCCTGCTTGGTTTGAATTTATATTCAACACCCCTTCACACCATCGGGTACATCATGCCAAAAACATTGTTTACCTAGACAGAAACCATGCTGGCATTCTTATTATTTGGGATCGATTATTTGGAACTTTTATGGAAGAAGATCCAAACGAGCCTGTTGTCTATGGCATTACTACTAATATTAACACCTATAATCCTATAAAAATTGCGAGTCACGAATTCATCAATTTGGGAAAAGACATTTACAAAGCGCCTACTTTTTCAGATAAGTTAAAATATATTTTGATGCCTCCAGGTTGGAGTCATGACGGAAGTACCATGACGGCAGATGAAATGCGTGCCGATTGGGAACAACAAAAAACAACCGATACGCCTTAGAGCCTGTCTAATTTTTTTGCTCAAAAAATGCGTTGACCATTCCTTAAAAATTCTAAACGAACTTTTTATACTGCTAAAAGCGTTCATTTAATAAGAACCATTTTTCACTAAAAAACAATTAATATGAATACCATCTTCCTTTCTCAATCTTGGGGAGAGTTTTTAAGTCATGTTATCGTAAATCCTCAAAAATATGTTTTTTGGTTAATTATCTTCTTAATTGTTCTTTTCCTGCTTTCTAGATTAAGAAACATCATGGAAGAACGAGGTGTAAATAGAGCCATTTACATTTCTCGTGGATTTGTAGGCACCTTTATTGCCTTTATTGTTACGCCTGTGGTCTTGTTTATTATCCTCAACTTGGTTGCGATTGTGCATGGTGTCAACACGATTGACATTAGTTTTTTGGCAAAGTGGATTGGACTAACCTTAACGTCTTATTGGTGGCTCTTGAAATGCTTTTTTGGTAGTGAGAGTTTATCTGGAGCGATGGAAATTTATAGCATGGATGCTATTATTCGAATTTTCTGGGTGGTGCTTCCTTTTTCAATTATATGGTTTCGAGTTTCTAATTCTAAAATTGGTAAGCTCTTTTTGATTCCTTTAATTATTGGTATTTTTGTCATAACACGGTACAAAACAGCTCCACCAACCTTCATTACAGAAGATAGAGAGTTGGTTGACAAAATACCTGTTTTAAGCTGGTTTTCGAATAATAGTCAAAACAGCAACGCTAGTGATAGCCCATTCCTAGATGGTCCCAAACGAAAAATTATTGCTGGTGCCTTAGCTTTTGTGATCTTGGTTGGCTTTGTGGTGGGTTTATATTTAGAATATCGAGTTATTGGGCTTTTGATCGCCCTAATTGGACTTTTGGGCTTTTTACTCATGGCGCCTCACGAGAAAGAAAAGGTGATTCCTCCCTCCCATCATCAAGATTATCACATGAATATTGATAGTTTAATTGATCGAATGGATAGCCTTTATCTAGCAGATCAAAAAAGCATTGAAGTTTATAATTTAAGTATGAAAATCAGTTCAGCTTACCAAGCTAGGATGGATGTAGGAGATATGATTCGTTTTCCAGATACGCTTTGTGTAAAATACGAGTCTTATTTCTACGATTGGTGCAAAGAATAAGGAGCAGCGCAGCATCCTTCTATTTAGACTATTCTACCTTCTATATAAGATTTGAGGGTTCGCTGTTTTTTTTGTATTTTTACTTTAGTAATAATAATACTTCGTGGAGAACTCGAAGACTCAGCGCAGCTAAGTATTATAATAACTGATTAGAGAACTTATCACGAATAAAAAAAACTGTTTCAAGCAATCCAAACATGGGGAGAAAACCATTAGATAAAGAACGCGTAGATGATCCTTATGTCAAAGAAATTTGGGTAAGAGAACTGGCTACACTATACTTGCAGTATGGTTTAGGGAAATTTACGATGGATAAGATTGCCAAAAAACTCAACATCAGTAAAGCAACTCTATACAAGTATTTCTCTTCTAAAGATGAAATTATTGATGCCGTTGTTCAATACAAAATTCAAGAAATCATCACCTTTGAAGATTTATTAGTGGACGACAACATTGATTTTTCAGAACGTTTTTTTGAAATTATCAAAACAGCGTCTATTATGTTAGCTGAAATTTCTGGTCAATTCTTACACGACACCAAAATCAAACATCCAGAATTATTTGTCAAAATGGATGCCTTTAGCGATCGTGCGCTCTATGCTGCCGAAAAGTTTTACCAACAAGGCATCGAAACGGGTGTACTCAATGATATTGATCCCAAAATTTTGGCTTTGACTGACAAGATGTTCATCCAAGCGGTTTCTAATCCTAAGTTTTTGCAAGAACATAATATTTCTGTTAAAGAGGCTTTTGACAACTATTTCCTAATGAAGAGTAAAGGAATTTTCAAATAGATGCCCATACCTCCATTTTTAAAGAATTTCAGGAATTACTCCCTTGCTGCTATCCTTCTTTACAGTGCCATTGCTTTTATTTACAAAAGTTCTAAATGTTTTTATAAAAATCCTGAGCTTATTCTAAAGTATGATATGACAGGATATTATTCCTATCTACGCCTTTGGTTTATAGATGGTGATTATGATTTCAAGTTTTATAACAGCAAGCGGCATCAAAATTTTCTGGTTTCTACAGCCAACGCCCAAAACGAAACCGTTCAAGTGAATAAGTACAGTGTAGGTCCTGCTATCTTGGCAAGTCCTTTTTTTCTGATGGGACATATAGAAGCTTCCTATTCGACAAAAAGCACCAATGACCTCGCTTCCGTTTATTTATTTTGGGTAGCAATGGGCATTATCATCTACTCCATTCTTGCACTCTTGCTCCTTCGAAGCGTTTTACTTCAATATTATGAAGATAAAGTAGTGGCAATGACGCTACTCCTATTTGCCTTGGGAACCAACCTGTTTCACTATACGATTTATGATTACATGATGTCGCATAGTTATTCATTTTTTCTCTTCTCTTTGGCTTTATTTTTAAGTTTCCGATGGTACAAAACCACGCATTGGTGGTATATGTTAAGTTTAGGGCTGACTTGTGGACTTATTGCAGTGACTCGGCTGCCCAATATGGTTTTCTTTATTGTTCCCGTATTTATTGGCGTACACAATAAAGCAACGTTCTTAGAGCGAATGCACTTCTTCCTAAAACATTGGCGAGCAATCCTTCTTGGCTTGTGCTGCTTTATGCTGGCATTTGTCCCTCAGGTTCTTTATTGGTATAAAGCAACTGGGTTTTATTTCATCAATAGTTATGCGGAAAACAAAGAACGATTTTATTGGTTTGAACCAAAGGTTTGGGAAGTCTTATTTAGTTACCGAAAAGGTTGGTTTCTATATACACCTCTTGCTTTATTGGCTTGGTTTGGGCTCTATTCTTTGTACAAACAACAGAAACAATTATTTCCAATCATTAGCTTTTATTTAGTTATCAATTTATACGTGGTCGCTTCTTGGTGGTGTTGGTGGTATGGAGGTTCTTTGGGAATGCGTCCTTTTGTAGAAACATACGCTGTCTTAACACTCCCCACAGCAGCATTATTGCAACATATTGCTGCTTTCAAATTTAAAAAACACCTTTTAAATACGCTTATTATTGTATTAATAGGCTTAAATCAGTTTCAATCGCATCAATTTCAATACTTAATGATTCATTGGGATTCGATGTCAAAAGCCGCTTACTGGAATGTCTTTGGAGTTGTTCCTCCTGTGTCGAACGAGTTTAAAGAAGCACATTATAAACTACTTGTTCCTCCTAGTGTTAAAGAAATTGCCCGAAGTAAGTAGTTGGACAAAAGTAATTAACATTAAATTGGGCATCTTTTGTCCGCTATCTTCCTTGAAAAGCCTCGCTTTAGCCCGCTAAAGCTACGTTTTGCAACTCGTTAGCAAAAAAAATATACTCCAATTTTTAAGCTACTAATTTTGTCCATCTACTTAAGTAACCGATTAGTATTTAATTAAAAAAACTAACATTTCAAGCCATGAAAATAGCCATTATTGACTGCGGCACCAACACCTTCACCTTAAACTTATTTGAAGTTGGTCCCTCCAAAAAATTCACTCGCAGCCTCGAAGGGCGGCATTATGTGGAATTAGCAGAAGAAGGCATTCGCCAAATTGGTCCCAAAGCGTTTCAACGTGGCGTAGATGCTTTTAAGGCATTCCACGACTTTCTAAAAAACGATCCTAGCATCAAAACGATTGCCGTTGGTACAGCTGCTTTGCGCAGCGCCTCGAATAGTTCGGAATTTTTGGAAGCCGTAGAAGCTGTTTCCGGTATTGGTATACAAATTATAGCAGGTGACAAAGAAGCCGACTTAATCTATAAAGGCGTGCGTTCCGCAGCTCCTTTAAGTCCTATGCCTTCGTTGATTATGGATATTGGTGGTGGAAGCGTTGAGTTTATCCTTGCCAATCAAGATCGAGTGTATTGGGCTAAAAGTTATCCAATTGGTGTGGCAGTGCTCTTTAAGAAATTTCATCGTTCAGATCCTATTAATAATAAGGACATACAGGACTTAAATGATTTTTTGGAGCAAGCATTAGTTGAATTAATCGAACAATTATCCTTGCATTCTATAGAGCATTTAATTGGTGCCGCAGGTTCTTTTGATGTGTTGGACAGTATGAATGGCGCCAAAGACGAAACGGCTCTATTTGGTTTTATTAGTGCCGATGCTTTTTTTACGATTTGCCAACAACTCGTTGATTCTGATTATGAAGAACGTTTAAGAACCGAAAATTTAAGTTCTACTAGAGCAAAGTTGATTGTGATGTCTGTTTTATTGATAAAATTTATTCATCAAAAAACGAAGACTCTAAATTTGGTCGTTTCTGACCATGCTATGCGAGAAGGTTTAGTTTATGAAGTATTAGAATCTTAGTTGTTAGGATTTTTATGAAAAATTTGTTAGTTTAGTGGTAACTATATTAATACTTCGCTCAGAACTCGTATCTACCTGATTACCAGTAA
Organism: uncultured Aureispira sp.; assembly: GCA_937942475.1. GTDB lineage: Bacteria > Bacteroidota > Bacteroidia > Chitinophagales > Saprospiraceae > Aureispira. The sequence goes on along the minus strand of CALDEP010000234.1, from coordinate 24,203 downwards.
GATGAATTTCAAACACTCATTAAACCAAGCTACTGATAATCAAATAGATGCATAGATGTTTTTTTGCTTTTTCGATAGAAAACAAAAAATCCACGAAGTATTCGTAGATATAACATCGCCCATTCTAATTCAAAGCAATATCATGGCAAAGCAAAGAGCAAAGAAAATTTACGACGAAGAGGAAGAAGACCTACAAAAACGCTCCATTAATGGTGTTTTTGAAGACAAAAAGGAAGATGAGCTAATGGGCATTAATGCCGCTTTGGAACAAGAAACCAATAATTCTGAGTATACAACTGAAGAAGAGGAAGCCATAAAAGCAGAGCGAGAACAGTTGCAAAAAGAACAGCAAGAAGATGCTGAAAAAGAAGCGGCAAGCAAAGGAATTACGATTCCTAAAGCAACAGCAATGCGTGATCCTAGAAAAAGCAGAGACCCTTTGGAAGGGGAAGATTTGGGTTTGGAGGAGGATGATTTTCTATTGGCGAGAAAAGTAACGAAAGAAGATCTACAAGCACACAACGAAGTTAACGAAGAAGGTCTTTTAGGATCTAATATTCGTAAACCACGTGATTTTGTTAGCGTTTTTAGTCGTGGTCCAAGTACCAATGATTCTCCCAAAATTGATTCTAGCTTTCCTATTCTTAACAACAAGTTTTTGCAAAAAGAGGTAGCTGCCGTTCAATTACTACACAATTACCACTCAAAAGACAATAAAGAAAAAAGCAATACCCTTCAAATTTTTAGAGAATTATACTTAGACGATGACCTTATCAAAGAAATTAAAAGCGATAGTGATGCTTATCAAGATGAGGATTTAATTCAGATTATTATGGATCGACTATAGAAAAACATATCTATTCTATACAAAAAACTATTCTTACAAAAAGAATAGTTTTTTTTTGGAATAGTTGTTGGCTTAGGAATGGTAAATAAATAAGATGAACAAAATTTGAAGCTAGATTTTTGTTTCAAATTTTGCTAAAGATGAGAAGTGTAGCGAGCTACACGCTCGATTCTTTAGTGAAATTTGAGGCAGAAAGATTATTCAAATGTTCATCTTATTTATTTACTGTTCCTTAGTAAACCTTGAATTAACCACTTCCTTCATTCTAGTAAAATCTTCCTATGAAATCTCTATTGTATTGCCTTGCGTTTATATTCGGTTCCACCTTACTTTCTACGTCTCTACTAGCCCAAAGCCAACTAAGACCTAGCAAAACAGAAACCTTAGCAACCTTTACTTTTTTGCAACCGAACAATCAACCTTTTGCCAATTCAAAAGTGTTGTTTAAGGGAAACAAAGGGACTAAAGTCACAGCGATGACCAATGCTTCTGGAATCGTAAAAACCTTGTTGCCTAATAATGAAAATTTCACTACTGTTAGTGGCGAATATTCGAACGATAAATTAATTAAGACGGGGAATAGAGAATATAGTGCCATTGGAGGCAGAAGATATACCCATCGATTTATTGAGTATTCTTTTTATTATAAAGATTATAATGGAGAAGGAATTGAAGGCGAAGTAGTTCAGGTAGAAAGTAGTTCAGGAAAGACCTACACTCAGACAACAGCCGCCAAAGGTTTAGCACTTTTTTACTTACCAATTCAAGACAAATACAGTGTGCACCTGTCACAGTATTCCAATGTCAAAAAAGTAGACATTCCTGATCAAGGCTATGCTTCTATGACATTGAGTCACCCATTCAAGGGCTTGAGTTCTGCTGACAAAGTAGCCTATGATCTTAAACAGGAAGAAAGCATTAAGAAAAACGCACAAGCAAGTGCCGCTCAAAAAGCAGCACAAATAGAAAGAGAAAAAATAGCAACAAAGGCTGCTGAAAAAGCGGCTGAAGATGTAATAAAGAAAGAAGCGGCTGAAAATGCTATCCCTGCAAATGAAGCAACTTTAGTGGTTTTCTTCGCTAGTCAAAGTGAACACAAGGGGGTAGGAACCATTACGGTTTATGATGGCGATAAAGATGGCTATGTGATTGGACAGATTCGCTCTATTTGGAGCTGTACTAGAGGTCCCATCAAGGAAGAAGATTACGAAGCCAAAACAATCAAAAGAAAAGGAACCTATCGTTATTATGCAAAAAGTAGTCAAGGCATGGAATGGGAAGGAACCTATGAGGTCACAGATCAGAGACGAAAAAATATTCCATTAAGAATAAAGGATAAATAAGGCGCTATTCATAAGACTTTTGTACTTTTACAGAAAGGATGGTCACTATGTCCATTTTATTTAAACAAATCGTTTGGGAACGAATTATTGTTCCATTAGTACGAATACATATTATGCCTGATATAGCAAATAGCCCTACAGACCAAGAAGAAAAAGAGATGTCTTTTGTTGAACATCTTGAAGAATTACGCATTCACTTAATTCGTATTGCTATAAGTGTTTGTGTGGCGGCAGTTTTTATTTTTTTTGCCACCAAATCCATTTTCACTAAAGTTATTTTTGGTCCTCTTAATGAAGACTTTCTAACCTACAAACTGATGTGTCAATTATCGCATTGGTTGGAAATGGGCGACAAGATGTGTTATAGCCCGACGGCTATTAATTTGGTTACCTTAGAAATGGGGGAAGCGTTTTTGTTGCATATCAAAGTCTGTATTTTTGGCGGCTTAATCGTGTCCTTTCCATTTGTTTTGTGGGAATTTTGGAAATTCATCAAGCCAGGCTTGTATCCCAAAGAGCAGAAAGCAGCCAATGGGGTTGTTGTTGTTAGTAGTTTGCTATTTTTGATGGGTATTTCTTTTGGCTATTTTATTTTAGCGCCTTTTGCTATTAATTTCTTGGTGGGCTATGAATTGCCGATGATTAATGCTGCTGATAATGGTAATCTGATAAAAGCAACTTCTCTGATCAATTATATGATTATGTTTACGGTACCAGTAGGGATTATTTTTGAGATGCCTATTATTGTTTTTTATCTTTCTAAGATGGGTTTGGTGACCGACTCGTTCATGCGAGAATATCGACGTCATGCCATTGTTTTAATTTTAGTGGTGGCTGCTTTTGTAACGCCTCCTGATGTTATGACACAAATTATTATTGGTATTCCTATCTATATTTTATATGAATTGAGTATCCATATTGCTGCAAAACAAACCAAGAAACGAGCGGATGAAATGAATAACTAATGCGAATCAAGAGCTAAAATTAGGTCTTTGATAAATAAAAAGGCGAATAAAGGCTTCACAAGAATGTTTAATGTTGAATTTTTAATGCTGAATGCTTTTTAGCATTAAAACATTAAAAATTCAGCATTTAGCATTCAACATTTAAAAATGTAAGCTTGCAAAATGAGATAGCCCTGTTTTAAATGTACGATTTATTGCTATTTTAGCCCTTGATTCAAATCACTAAATCACATTTATTTCCAAGATCAAGAAACATAGAAAACCCATAGTACAATGCCAATATCTCCTACAGAAGAAAATTACTTGAAAGCAATTTTCAAATTATCAGGAAAAAACGACGACACTGTAGCAACAAATGCTATTGCGACCGCTATGAATACCGCAGCCGCTTCTGTAACGGATATGCTCAAACGCCTGACAGAGAAAGGATATGTTTTGTATGAAAAATATAAGGGGGCTTGCCTCAGTCAAAAAGGAAAAGATGCCGCCATTCAGCTGATACGCAAACATCGCCTTTGGGAGACTTTTATGTTCGATAAATTAAATTTTTCTTGGGACGAAGTCCATGTTGTTGCAGAGCAATTAGAACACATTCAATCTCAAAAACTAATAGATCACCTAGATGCTTTTTTGGGTTTCCCTAAATTTGATCCACATGGCGATCCCATTCCTGACAAACACGGTAATTTTGAGCAGCATTTATCGGTCTTTTTATCTCAATTAAAAAGTACTGAAAAAGCAATTATTGTTGGCGTAAAAGAGCATTCTAGTCCTTTTTTACAATATTTAGCACAATCTAATCTAGTTTTGGGAACGACAGTAGAAGTCGTTTCTATTTTTGAATACGATCAATCTATGTTGGTCAAAATGGATCCAAATACTCAAATCACGGTAACCCACAAAGTCGCTCAAAACTTGTACATCAAACAGATCTAACGTTTTTGTCTAAAACCAATATTGTTCTAACAAAAAAAAACACTTAACTGAATTATCAGTCAAGTGTTTTTTTTCTATACTTAGATTCGTTAGATTCTAGTGATCGTGTCCTTCGTGCTCATCAACAGCTTCCTTCACGTCTTCAACAGCACCTTCAACAGCAGCACCTGCTTCGTCAACAGCACCTTCAACAGTTCCAGCAGCTTTGTCAGCAGCAGCTTTTGCATCAGCAGCAACTTTATCAGCAGCAGCTTTTGCTTCTTCAGCAGCTTTGTCAGCAGTAGCTTTTGCATCGTCTACAACTGTTGTATCATCAGTAGTAGGAGCTTCAGCACCGTCTCCACAGCTAATAACTAAAGCAGAGAACATAAACATAAAAGATAAGATTTTTAGCGTTTTCATAATTATGTGTAATTAAAAGAGTTAAAAAGATATAAGCTGAGGTCATCAGCTTTTATAAAAAATATACAAGTATTCTATTTAGATTCTTTAGGGCATTTAGCTTTCATTTTTTCAGCTAATGCGCCTTCTGCATCAGAACGTTCTTTTTCAGATGCATCTGCACCTAATAAGTCAGCAACAAACTGAATTTTGTTCTTTCCGCCCATACATTCTCCTACTTTAGAAAAGTCAATTGTTTTGTCTTCTCTTCTAGCGTTTTCTTGACAATCACAAGCTTGTTGTACAACTGCATCTGTAATTTTACTAGCTCCATCAGAGGTAGTCGCAGCCGCTTCATTGGTAGCAGGTGTCTCGCCTGAGGTAGTTTCAGTCGTAGGTTCTGCTGTATCTGTTGTGTTTTCATTGGTATCAGATGCGCCTCCACAACTGATTAAAAAAGTAGTTACAAGAACTAGAAGTAAGATGCTTTTTAGTGTTTTCATTCTATTTTTTAATGTTATTTTGTTCTTTTCGTACAATTTAAACTGTATCGAAAGAACTTTTTTACTCAAAAATTGCTTTGATAAGAGTACTTAATGTAGTAATTTGGGTGCTATCGAAATCAAAACATGGTCAAAAATAAGAAGTATATTTTTAGAATCCCTAGTTTTTGAATGTTTTTTTTGAATGTTTCTCTAATATTTAGTGCTTGGCTCAAAGCCGCTTAAGTATTTTAAATAAAATAGTTTGTATTAAAGTTAATCTTTTACAAAGATTAACACCAAGATAAATCACAATGGACTTAAAGAAAAATATAGAAATTATTAATAAAAAGGCTAAACACGAATATTCCTTTCTGTTTACCATCGAGGCAGGTATGATGCTGCAAGGCACAGAAATTAAATCTATCCGAGCAGGAAAAGCCAATATGAGTGACGCTTATTGCATCATCAAATCGGGAGAATTGTATGTCAATAGTATGCACATTTCAGAGTATAAATATGGTACGTACAACAACCACATTCCCAAACGACCTAGAAAATTACTCGTCAACAAAATAGAATTAAAAAAATTACACAATAAAGTCAAAGAACAAGGTTACTCTATCGTACCTTATCGTTTGTTTATTTCCGAACGAGGCTTGGCTAAATTAGAAATTGCTTTGGCAAAAGGTAAAAATAATTACGACAAACGAGATACGCTCAAAGAACGCGATTCTAAACGTACCTTAGATCGTATGCGCAAAAAATACCAATAGGTTTCTAAAAAGAATTATTACTCGAAATAATTCTGTAATACCCTTGGGATTGAAGTAGGATGTCAGATAGCATAAAAGTCTGTCTGACATCCTATTTCTGAATCAGAGCCTTCCATTTCACGTTTAATAACTTAATCAAGGAATTATTATTAAGTATTCGCTCAGCAAAATTTGACTCTTAGATAAAATGAATTATTACAAAGGATATTCCTTCTTATTAAGCATTGTTTGTTACCTACTTGCTGTTGCCTGTACTTCTACTCCTCCCCCTTCTTCAGAACAAACCACTACATTAGCAGCATCAATTGACAGTTTTAAAACAGAAATGCTTGCTTTCTCTCAAGCTATAGCTGCCACCATCCCCGAACCTGGTTTTACGCCTGCTGAATTGGATTCTATTTTCCAGCTAAATGACACCACCTGGGTTAATTTAGAAGATTTACATCCTGAAATTGAAATTGATTTGAGGTATGCTACGACCAATAATTTTATGGAGTTGCAAATTTATGATTGTGCCCAATGTTATTTGCGTCTAGCAACTGCCAAAGCTTTATTAAACGCCCAAAAAGAACTTGAAGAACAAAATTTAGGCTTCAAAATGTTTGACTGCTACCGCCCTAAAAGCGCTCAGTATAAACTTTGGAAAAAAGTCCCTGACCCTCGTTACGTTTCTCCACCAAGCAGAGGTTCTATGCATAGTCGAGGTGGGGCGCTTGACTTAACGATCATTCAATTAGATAGTAGGGAAGCATTAGAAATGGGAACGGAATACGATTACTTTGGTCGAAAAGCCTATTGGGTAAACAAAGATTTGCCGAAAGAAACCTTAGACAACCGTCAATTATTACGGTCTACTTTGGAGAAACATGGCTTCAAAACGGTCACCACTGAATGGTGGCATTTCTCCTACCGTCGGGCTTGGTTTAAGCTCTCTGATATGCAATGGGATTGTAACGAATCTGTTAAAGATTTCTAAAAATGCTTTTTTAGGAATCTTTTTTGTATTTAAGTAGCGTACAAGGGTTTCTTGTTTATACATTAGCTTCAAAAAAAGAGGCGCTAGGCAAAAAATTTGTCCTAATAAGAGCGTACCACTTTATTTTCTGTAAATTAACAGAAGTCACCCCCCTGCACCACACAACATTAAATGAATTACTATGAAATTTTATTTACTATGCTTACTCTTTTTAGGCATATCCTTGGTGGATAATTCTAATAGAATCCTTGCTCAAGAAGCAAAAGAAGAAAATCCTCCTGAAAAAAAACTAAGCAAACAGGAGCAAGACTACTTGGCGGCTCAAGAATATTATGCGACCGTAAAACGGGTTAGTAAAATGTCTAGAGAGGAAAAAAATACGATCACAGAATGTCCCTTACATTCCCAAAACAAAGAAATGGCTTTGAGTGATAATTATAGAGCCAATGCTTCTGATTATACCACTTGTTATGAATATCCATTTGCTTATCAACTAAATTACCGTCGGTTTTGTCGAATTTGCACCAAAATAATGTCTAAAGACTCTGGCCAAAAAATGCCTGTGACACCAAAAGGATCCTTTGAGCGTTGTTCGGCACATAATACGCCCTTAAAGGGAAATCCTGATTACGATAACACCATGTACGAAAAAAGACCCAGCACCAACACACCACATGCTAGACAATATTCGTTTAAATATTATTGCAATACCTGTACTAAAATTGTTAAATCAGAAAGCAAGTAAGCCTTCTTTTTGAGAAAAAATGGAAAGGATTGCTTTTTTATAGCCATAATAACAAAAAAAGCCTTACAATATCCTAATGGATTCCTTAGCTTTTTTTATTTTTGTTTATTAATAAGGATAATACTTCTACCTTATAAATCATTCTTCTATAAAGTATTTTCAATTTATAGAACTAATAGTGGGTGTACAAGGAAGTGAGTAACAAACATGGCAATTTGGTATGGTTTTTATCAAAAGAAGTATACCAACCACTAACAATAGGCATACTTTGAGAGAAGATTCTCAACAAAGTATAATAACCGTTTACCTTTATTCAAATAAAATGAACACAATGAATTTTACACAATCAGATAGATTGGGACGTCTATATCAAGTATGTTGTTTTTTCCTATTATTTTTTGTGGCTACTTCTGCAACAGTTGTAGCACAAGGAGACAGCAAAAAAAATGAGAAACCTAAAAAGGTAAAAGTAGCTAAAAATGGTAATTCTGCGGCTGCCATAACGGTACAGTTGAGCGGTATGACGAGAGAAGAAAAAAACACGATGTCTCGCTGCCCTTTGCACAATAGACACATGAGTCTTAGTGATAACTACAGAGCAGATGCGTCCGACTACACTCCTGGCGATGAGTATCCTTTTGCTTATCAATTAAATTATCGCCGCTATTGCCCTGTTTGTACAAAGGTGATGGAAAAAGAAGCCAAGGACTTTGAAGAAGAAGACAAATCTGTCAATGAAGGGTTACAAACCTTCGAGCGTTGTCCTGTACACAACAGCCCTCTGAAAGGAAATCCAGAACAAGACAAGGTAGATTATGAGAAAAATCCTTCTTCAGATATGCCCCATGCTAAACAATACTTATTTAAGTATTATTGCAAGACTTGTACGAAAGTTCACAGAATACAAATGCAATAGTATTTAAACAAAGGAATACAAGTAACAAACGAGTCGGCTTCGTGCCTTGCACAAAAAGAACGCCTATTATAAACCTGTTACCACACAAAAACACGCGCTTATGCTTTCTTTTATACTTGTAATGCTTGTCCTTGGGGTTGGCGTCTATTTTTTATTAAAATTCTTGCGTAATGTACAACCCACAGAAAGTGAGGTAGATCAAGATTTGAAAGAACTGAAAGATAAGATCAAACAGTTCAAAGGTGGTTTTATGCCTTGGACAGATGAGATTTCGTCCAATCAAATTGATCAAATTCTGACCAAAGATAACGCTCGTTCTGGGAATGGTGTCTTTCTGTCTAATTTAGGCGATCCTATTTTTGCTTATGCTTACAAGAATTATATTGGTCCTGGTCAAAATGCTGTCATGTATATCTTAGCCCAAGAGCATGAATATATTTTTAGAATTACCAATAAAGGAACAGAGGTTTTTGTTGATCATGAGAAAAAAGGCTTGATTCGTGAAAATGGTGTTTTTTATGACCTAAAGAATGACGAAGTGGCAAAATTAAAACGTCATGGCGCTAGTGGCATTAATAAAATTTACATTGGCGATGAAGAAATTGCAAAAATTGCATTGCCTGACTCGATTGCTTCCAAAGCGATTGATATGACTAAATTAGACCTAAGTCCAGTAGAAAAAAATATGGTTCAAATGATGGCAGTTTATGATTTGGTCAGCAATATTGAAGCAACAGAAGGCTAATTTTTTTGCTATTTATATTATTTGAAGGCTAATTTTTCATGTTGACATGAAAAATTAGCCTTTTTTTATGCTTGCTTAACAGGTGTTTTAAATTAAATTCAAACAAATATTTGGAGAGTATCTCCCTTTAAATGCCTCTATAAGTGTATGGTTTAAGTTCCCTCTAATATTTCCTATTTCCCCTTCCCTCCGCTCTGATTCTTAGAATATTTATCTTTAAATTAGTGCTTAATTACTATCTTGTTCCTCTTTAACGCTTCTTCTCACAAGAAGATTAAACAAATCTAATTCCCCCTTAATCTCAAATTTTAAATTAAAGTTATGAAAATTAAAATTACTCTGTTTGCTTTTTTGCTCCTACTAAGCAAGCTCCTACCTGCTCAAAATGTAGGTATTGGTACCAATACCCCTTTGGAAAAACTAGATGTAGCTGGAGATTTGCTTGTTCGTGGGCAAGATATCTATATGTCACAGGATGATGCCGCTAATGTAAATAACGATTATATGGGCTACAATGATGCTGTCCCTTCAACTTTAGGGAGTGGTGGTATTTTTCACTTTCATTCAGACCAAGCTAGAGCTGGAACGTGGCAATTACCTTCGGCTTCTATTAGTGCTAGAGGCGCTTATTTTGCTGGGCGGGTAGGCATTGGAACAGATGCTCCTTTGACCATTACACACATTTCAAGTGGCACTGCTGGCGATGCAATTCTTCGATTGGAAGCCGACACAGACAATAACAATGAAGACGACAACCCAAGACTTGAAATGTATCAAGATGGAGGTCTAGGCGGTGCTTTAATTGGATTTTATGATGGGGCACTTAATTCTGGAAATATATTTAGAATTGGAACTCGTAATGGTGGCATTGACAATTGGACTACATTTACCATCAATACTCAAACTCAAAACATAGGGATTGGCACTCAAACCCCAGATCAACGTCTAGAACTGAATGGAGGAGGAATGCAACTCAATGGAGAATTTGGGATTGGCTTTTTAGGCGATATTCCTATGGATGGACCTGTTGGTTCAGACGGTGCTAAAATCTATTATGATGGTGATTTTGGTCCTGCTGTTTACAACGATTTTCTAGTCTTTGAAAAAACAGATGGCAATGATCTTGACCCAGATGGTGGGATTTCTTTCACTATGAAAGGTTCTGATAATATTCGCACCCCTGCGCTAACGATTAGAGGAAATGCACGAGTGGGTTTACAGACAATACTTACACCAGCTTATGCCTTAGAATTGCCTAATAACACAGCCGTTGGAACGGGTAGAGGTCGTGCCAATGCTTGGGTAACTTATTCTGATGGTCGTCTAAAAGATCAACGAAAAAGCATTCCTTATGGTCTTGCAACCGTCTTGCAATTACGCCCTTTGCAATACCAACACCATAATTCTACGACAGATGAAAAGGGTCTTTTACAAATTGATAATAGTAGTAGTTTAGATATTGGTTTTGTTGCTCAAGATTTAGCCAACCTAGTTACGGAAGCTGTTTATGCTCCAGAGGACGAATCTAAAGATCTTTGGGCGGTTGATTACACCCGTCTGGTTCCTGTATTAACCAAAGCTATTCAAGAACAACAAGCAACAATCAAAGGCTTAGAGGAAAGGTATAATGCCATCGAAACGCAATACAATGCCTTGCTAAAGCAATTAAATCCAAGTAAAGAACAAACTTCAAACTAAAGCTATGAAAATTAAAATTACTTTATTGAGTTCCTTGATGTTTCTAAGTAGCGCCTTATTTGCTCAAAACGTAGGTATTGGCACTAATAATCCTTTGGAAAAGCTAGATGTAGCTGGAGATGTATTTGTTCGTGGACAAGATATTTATGTATCACATGATGCTGCTACCAATATCAACAACGACTACATGAGTTATAATGATGTCAATTCATTAATCTTAGGTGGTAGTGGTGTTTTTCATTTCCACTCTGATGCTGTTAGAGCAGGAACTTGGCAATTACCTTCGGCTTCTATTAGTGCTAGAGGAGCTTATTTTGCTGGACGGGTAGGAATTGGCACCGATAATCCTTTGACTATTACGCACATTTCAAGTGGCACTGCTGGCGATGCGATCCTTCGATTGGAAGCTGATACAGATGATAATAACGAGGATGACAATCCAAGGTTTGAAATGTATCAAGACAATGGTTCTGTAGGTGCTATGATAGGCTTTTATGATGGGGCACTTAATGCTGGAAACACCTTTAGAATTGGAACTCGTTATACGGGTACTGACAATTGGACTACGTTTACAATTAATACAGCAACGCAACATGTAGGAATTGGAACGCAAACCCCTGACCAACGGTTAGAATTGAATGGTGGAGGAATGCAAATCAATGGAACATTTGGGATTGGTTTTGCAGGGGAGATCCCTATGGATGGAGTTGTTTCTGGAGATCGTGCTAAGATTTATTACGATGGTAATTTTGCAGGTACAAATTTAGACTTTCTAGTGTTTGAAAAAACAGATGGCAATAATGCTGACCCAGATGGTGGAATCGTTTTCACCATGAAAGGTTCTGATAATATTCGAACGCCTGCCATGTCTATTAGAGGAAATGCAAGAGTTGGTTTACAAACAATACTTACACCAGCTTATGCCTTAGAATTGCCTAATAATACAGCCGTTGGAACAGGTAGAGGACGTGCCAATGCTTGGGTAACTTATTCTGATGGTCGTCTAAAAGATCAACGAAAAAGCATTCCTTATGGTCTTTCAACCGTCTTGCAGTTGCGCCCTTTACAGTACCAACACCACAATTCTACAACAGACGAAAATGGTCTTTTATTCATTGACAATAGCAGTAGTTTAGATATTGGTTTTGTTGCTCAAGACTTGTTCAAATTAGTTCCTGAAGCTGTTTATGCTCCAGAAGACGAATCTAAAGATCTTTGGGCAGTCGATTACACCCGTTTGGTTCCTGTATTAACCAAAGCCATTCAAGAACAACAAACGGCCATCCAAAGCTTAGAAGAAAAGTGTACTACCATGGAAGCACAATACGATACTTTACAAAAACAGTTAAAGCCGAGTAAATAACAAAACGCTGAAATAAGCTATTAACTCATAAGGCAGCTTGATTTTATCAAGCTGCCTTATTTAACTCATGTTACGCAAAAAAAAAATCTGCTGGTAAAATATCAGAATTAATCTATAAACTTGTTCTTAATGTTGAATGCTTTATAGCACAACAAACATTAAAAATTTAGCATTAAGAATTCAACATTAAAACACTCCTTAAATAAAGTAACGATGAGTTTTAATACTGAAAAAAAGGTACTTGCATAACATCAGTTATTTAATTAAAAACCCATCCTCATTCAAGCACTAAAGTTTAAGGCGCTCTAATTCCACAATATCTTTCTTGGCTTGTTCGATTTTTCCTTTCATAGAAATTTGGATTTTTTCTACGTTTGATGTTGCTAAGAGTTTATTGACCTCTATTTTATAACCTTCATTTAAGGCTTCCACCACTTCTTTTACCTTCAGCACTTCCACTTCACTCTCTTTGTAGATGGCTTGATATTCCGTGATATAATTTTCTTCGACTAAATCAACAGCCTCTTTTTCTTTGGCTACTAATTGTTGTAATAATACTTGAGCTGCTTTGAAGTCGTCTTTTAAAGCTTGCTTTTCTTCCTTAAAATCGGTTTTCGCCAACTTCTTTCCTTGCTCTTTATAAGTATCCTCCAAGCTTTTTAAGGCTTCATCATATTGCTTTCGTCTAAGCGCATAACGCTCTTGAAAATAAGCTTTTCCATAATTAATATCATGGGTTTGAGCATAGTTTATCCCCTCTTGGTACGTCAGATAAATAGCTCTAAGGCTTTCTAAATTCGAGTACAACTTAGCCGTTAATCGAATGAGTTTGACCTTCCCATTTTTATTTAATTGCGCTTTGTAAGGGCGAAGAATTAGATTCCCTCGTTCATCCCAATCCATTGACTGAATGTCTTTTAGTCCTTTTATTTGATAATCGTCTAGCACATCTCTCAGCATCGTCTCTTCCAATAAACTACTGTCTAGGTGTTTTTCATAAAAGTGCTTCCAATCAAAAATACACAGCGCTTCTTCCATCAAAGCTTCCTGTTCGCTCGCATCTTTTTCTTTTAAGCTTAGCTTTTCTTTTTGATAATGATCATTCAAAGCTTGCGTCTCTTTCTGTCCTACTGCATTTAGTTTTTTTTGATAAAAATCGTTCAAGCGTTTGTTTAAAGCAAGAACGCTACGACCTTTCATCTCCGAACAGAGCTGATTGTTGACCGCCTGCCCTAAATATTTTTCACTAATGGCATTTAAAGCCACTTTTCGTTTATTCATCAAGGCTTTTACCTTAGCATCTTGCTGTTCTAAATATTCTTTTAAAGGCCTTTCATATTGAGTTGATTTGGTCGAAAATTCGTTTATTTCTTTCTTGTGACGAGTCAGAATTTTTTCTAACAAAATGCGCTTGGTTTCAACTACATCTTGTTTCAATTGTGGATAGGTTAATCGAAAGCTATTCCACAATTTCCGAACTTTCCGTTCAGGTGATGCAATATGTCGAGCCCAAGAAATCAGTCGAGGAAAAATAATCAAAGGACTTGCCATTACTACAAGAGCAACCAAATTAATCCGCCAAACTTCTGACAACCAAAAATCTCCTCTCAACCAGGTTCCCAAAGGCGTAAAAAATAAGATAGCGTAAAACAAAGTAGAAAACAGCCCTATAGAAAGCAAATAATCCTTGGAGGTCAACGCTAATTTGACCGATTGTTTACCCGATTCTATTGCTTGATGTAGAGGAATAGACAAAGCAGGCAAGCTATCAAAAGCAGCTTCAATTTTTTGTTCCAACCAAAATTTGGGGTGAATAACCTTGATGCTTTTTCGGTACAAGGTAGAAGGCATTTGTATTTTACCCCTAGAAGAACTACCCCAAAGCCCCAAAATATGAGCAAAATGCGCCTCGTAAGTGCTATCTCCAATCGCTTCCAACAAAGCCGAACACCACTCATCCGCCGCAGGTCGAGCCTCAGGGTTTTGATGCCCTTCTTCAAAACATTGAATGAAGAGTTCTTGTAAATTAGGATCTAATTTTTCAAACTGTTTATGGGGCGGTGGAATAACAGAAAAAACACTTCTGTTGAGTGTACGATGTACAAACAAGCCATGTTCAATTTTTTCGTGCAAACTAACCAAATTATCATAAGGGGGTTTTGCCGATCCTGCAAAGGGATGTATGCCACACAATAATTTATAAAAAATCACAGCCAAACCAAAGCGATCCCAAGGCTCTCCAATCGTTCCATTTTCTTGCCGATGACTACGATAAAACTCTGGCGGTGTATATTCGGGCGTTGCTACAGGAGCAGGAAAAATAGCCACTTCATTTTCGATCACTTGAACCGAGTCGGTATCAACAATGGCCAATAAACCGTTGGGTTGTATGATAATATTTTCAGGCTTCAGATCCACCAATACATAATGATCGGTGGCGTGCATTTGATAAATTGCTGCTGCTAAATTAAAACAAATCCGCAGTCGATATTTAAGAGCATCAGGATGTTTTAGATCAAAGCGTGCCCAGTTTTTTCCTATTTTTTTAGGCAGTTTACCCAAACACAACAACTCTAATTTTTTTCCTTTTGCAAAAGGCATGATAAAGCCCACGAATTTATAATCTTTGGTGTACAGCGCATCTTTAATCCAGACAATAGATCCATTCTCAGAAAGTCCAAGGGGTGGATGCTCTATCAGGTATTCTGTTTTTTCTTCCCGTTCTTGGCTAATTTTGTGTGGGTGGTAAAGCTTGGCAACATAATTTTGGTAGGCTGTTGGCGATTTTATTTTGTACAAATCACCTTCTCCTCCTCCTGCAAAAGGTGTGGCAGCTAGTTCAATAACTATTCTACTCTCTTTTAAAAGATATTCATTCGGCATGAAGGGGGCTTTATTAAAAATTTAGGGCTTAAAAAATTGACCTATTCTGGTGCATCTATTTTTTTCACCAAACGAATCGAAAAATCTAATACCTGAATTAAGGCTTGCCTTGTTGAAAAATCCTCTGGCAACCAAGGCATTTTTACATACAAGCGTTTTCGTTCCAAGACAAAAGAGGAAAATTTAATTTCATCCATAATGGCTGCTTTTTTTCCCATAGAAGCATCAAACAATACCTCCGTCCATTCCTGATCACTTGACTCTACCATCAACTTATCCAAGTTAACATTTTTCAATTGAGGAAGGGCTTCTATACCCAATGTTTTTTTAGCGGCTGATTCAAGTGCATTTTTTTTTCGGAAGATCAAGGTCGCCCAATTAGGATTTTCACATTGAATGATTAATTCCAACTGCTGTTTTAATTCCTGTACTTTTAGTGGTGTTTGGCTCAAACTCAACACAAAACGATGCCCTTCAATGCTGCCTTCTGCGATATAGCTATAAGGTTTAGCGTAAGTTGCAGCCTGTTTTTTCACTTTCAAGGTCCCTTCTTCTACTCCAAGCGCCTGATAAACAGATTTCAACTCTGTTTCTATGTGTTCAAATGTTTCTTTAGCAAATAATCTATGTAGCATAAATTGCTTTTGTATTCTCTAATAAGAGTTTTTCAGTTGGAGTATTTTTGAGTAAAACCAAGATACAACTTTAGTTTTTGAAAGCAAAATCACCTAAGTAAAATCAATAAAAAACAAGGCCTAAAAGGATCAAACCTTTAGGGGCGGTTCCCACAGATCAACCTTTTTTGCTAAGGTCAAACAAATCCCTAACATAGATTCAGAGTGCTTCTTAATCCTTGTGGCTTTTAATTCTTTTTGTTTTAATAAGGATTCTTTGTAGTATACCTTATTGGCTTGAATTTCTAGTGTTCCAAAAAGATCCAAATTGGCTAATAATTGCTGTTGTAATGCTGCATCCAACAACATTCCATAGGCATAAGGATTATTACTTTCTATCCAAAATTCAGCATCAAAAGCATCGTCAAACACTTCCAAATCTCGTTTCCAAAGTAGTTTTGTTAGTTTATGTTTAGTCGTTTCCTTTGTCAAAAGCAAGGTTAAAGCATCTTTATTATTAAGCAAAACTACACTAAAAATAATAGACCAATCAAAGGCTAATGGATCAAAAGCAGGGATTGAATCGCCTTGATATGTTCGGGTATTGGTTACTTCTGCTAAACAAGTTGCTTCTACAATAATTTCCACCAAACGTCCTTCTATTTCAACTCGTATCGCCTGTTCATAAGAATCCGTTCCTGTTCGATGTATTTCCGAGTCACGATGGATGTTGTCATAGGCACTCCCTAAACCATTCAACAAATGCGTCATACGATCTAAAATACGATTGAATGTTTTTTTCATAGAACATTTTTATTTTGCAATATAACAAGATTATCAACAAAGCTTAGATCATTATAAATGAGCTGCAAAATACCATTATCCTCATAAAAATCGTTATTTTACAAAGCCTTCACCTCAAGAAAATTTCTACATGCCTTTACTTCCTTTCTATATACTCCTATTCCTCTACGCTACAGCATTGCCAGCACAACAGCAATTATCGGCTCAACAACTGGTTGATAGTAGTGAGTTTTTAATTTATGAAGACATGGATTTAGGGCTAGCCAAAAGACTAAATAAAAAGGCAAAACAAGGCTTTAAAATAGAAAATAATTTAGAAGGCTTGGCACATTGTACGATTAATGCTGCTACGATTTGGGCACAAAAAGATTCCTTCCAAAAGTCCCTTGTCTTATTAAACAACATCTCTAAAAAATTACCTGCAAGTTTATTTCCAGACAGTCGATTGTTAGGCTTGTTTTATACCTCCAAAGCTTGGGCTTTGTGGGGGGCTGCTGATTATCAGTTGGCTTATGATAATGCCGTACAAGCTTGTCGAATTCTGAGCCAGCAAAAAGATTGGAAGCGCTATGTAAATGCTTCTTTGATTGCGACTTATGCTATTTATTATAATAATGAAAGTGATTTTAGTCGCATAGATGTGCACATGGACAGCACCTATCAAATGGCTTTAAGTTGTTTGCCAAATTCTAGTTTGGCCTTTAAATACATTTATCAGTTGTATGGCTCTATTTTATATCAACAGGGGCGCATAGAAAAAGCCATTCATTTTACCCATAAAGGCTTAGAGTACGAATATCAATTGCTGCTGAAAGATCATCACAAAAAAGACGCTTCGACTGTTGCCAAATATTACAGCAACTTAGGTCGTATGTATTCGGAAAATGAAGACGTAGAACAAGGGATTGTGTATTATAAAAATGCCTTTATCCTTTATGAAAAACTAAAAAACTATGCAGAACTCATCAAGCTCTGCACACGCATTGGAGGGCTTTATGAGAAGAAAGAAAAAAGGAATGAAGCAGATTTGTTCTTTGGAAAAATTCCAGAATACATTCCCCTTCTATCTAAAGATCCAATCATTCAACTAAGGGAAAATAATTTTGAGCACCTTTCTATGGCTTATTATTATAATCACTTCAATTTCAACGATTCTATCCTTGATTATTATGATAAAAACATGGCCTATATAGAGCAATATCAATTGGGCGTGGACAAAGCTTACTTGAATATTGGCAGTGCTTTGGAAGCTTTAGGAAATTATAAAAATGCAAAAATATATTATCTAAAAGCCTTGGATCTTGCAAGGCAAAAATACAACAATCAAGGAACAAAAGTTGCTTCTATTTATTTCAAAATAGGGCATTTGGCAGCAGAAGAAGGGCAGCATCAAAAAGCGATTGCTTATATGGATAGTGTAATTTTCATGTTGGATGAAAGCCCAGAAACACAGAATGATAAGATTCTCTTATTAGAATATTTATTGGACAAGTCCATTGCCATTGAAGCTTATCAAAAAAGAGGCGATGCTTTTGTAGAAAAAGGAGAATTGCATAAAGCACACGATGACTTTAACAACATCATCCTGCTAACCAATTACCTAAGAGACAATTACATTGACAGCGAGTCCAAATTATTATCCATCAATCGACTTCGCCCTGTCTACGAAAAAGCAGCCGCTACTGCCTGGCATTTGCACAAAGAACAAGAGAACAACAGGTATAAAATGTCTATTTTTGATTATGCAGAACATAGCAAATCGGCTTTGTTGAATGAAAACATTCTCAAATTTAGAAACAATTATAAAGAAGGGGGCACGGGCATTTCAAAAGAATTATTACAAAAAGAAGAAACCTATATTGTTCAAATAGATCAATGCAAGGAGCATATTTTGGAAGCCAAGAAGGAGCAAAATAGCGAAAAAGAAGCCTTGTATTTGCAAAAAAGATTGTTGCTCGAACAAGAATTGGATGCTTTTGAACAGCATTTACAAGCAACCTATCCCAGTTATCGCTCTTGGGATCATGGGCGAGATTCTATTGTTTCCCCCGAAACCGTGCAAGCGCATTTAGCAGCAGATGAACTCTTCATAGAATACTTTATTAGTGATAACCACTTTTTTGTGATTTACATCTCTAAAGAAGCCGTCAAAATCAAAGAAATTCAAAATATAGATATCGATGTATTTAATGGAAAAATTCAAAACCTTCGACGTTCTTTATCCAATGTCACCTTCATTTTACAGCAAGAAAAAGAGGCCTATGCACTCTTTTGCAATGCTGCCCATTGGCTCTATAAAAATGTCTTGGAAGATCCTTTATTAGCGGGCAAAAAACATTTAATTATTGTCCCAGATAGAGCCTTGCATTATGTTCCCTTTGAGGTACTCTTGACTAGCGCACCAAGTCTCAAAGAAATTGATTATCAAAGGCTTCCCTATTTAATTCAGAACTATTCGGTTCATTACGAATATTCGGCAGCTATTATGGTTAATCATCAGAAAAAAGTCAATACTACGAATGGAAAAATCTTAGGTTTTGCTGCCAATTATGGAACTCAATTTGATTATCAAAAATTCCCAACAGCGCTAAAAAAAGAACGCAGTGCCGAAGAAATTCACACCCACAATACTGCCGCTCCTATTCCTGGTACAATAACGGAATTGGAGCAAATTGAACAGCGTTTTAAAGGTGATTTTTATACGCATGAAGCAGCCAATGAGCATAATTTCAAGCAACAGTTAAAGCATCAAAATTATAGTGTGATTCATTTAGCGATGCATGGTCTTGTCGATTACAACCATCCTGCCTATTCGGCTTTGCTGTTTACCGAAAATTTAGATTCCTTAGAAGATAATTTATTGTACTCCTATGAGACACAGCATTTGAATGGTAATAATGCCAATTTGGTCGTTCTTTCTGCTTGTAAAACGGGCTATGGAAAATATGCCCAAGGGGAAGGCATTATTTCTTTAGGCAGAAGTTTCATGTATGCTGGAATTCCTAGTATCGTCATGACCTTGTGGGAACTCAACGACGAAACAAGTATCGAAGTTGTTCAATCTTTTTATACTGGTTTGTCAAATGGTCTGACCAAAGATCAAGCGATGCAAAATGCAAAAATTCAGTACCTCCAAAATAACAAGGGCTTTACCGCCCATCCATTTTTTTGGGCGAGTATGATTTGCATTGGCGACCAACAAGCCATTCCATTGACACTAAAACCTTCCACTTGGTATTGGTACGTTTTGGGTCTGGTTGCTAGCTTGTTTTTGTTTATTAGACTTTATTACAAAAAATTTCGTGTGTCAAAATAGTATACAAACATTTATACTAAGAAACTGTTTAGAATTAACGATTTTTAATACTATGTTTTTCACTTAGAAATGTATACCCCATTTTACAAAGGGCGTCGCCCTGACACTATTATTAAAAAATAAAAAAACAAAATGCTAAAAAGAGCATCGCTCTGACACCCTTTATCCGAAAAAAAAACATCTGAATATAAAATAATGAATCCCTACTCTTCTTATCTTGATCCTGTATGAATGGTGCCGAAGCGATGCTTCTTGTATGGTATGCGGAGCTTTTATCAATGGGGTCGAAGCTGACGCTCCTATCCCATTAGGTATTTCTCCCTAACAAGCTTTATTCTTGGTTTCTAACAAGCTCTGTTGGAGATTTTTAACCTCCAAGTTTCATTGGAGATTTTCAGCTAGATTCGTTGATTTACAATTCATATTTAATTATTATTAAATTCTAAACAACCACTAAATTACCAAGATGAAAAAAAATATACTACTACACGTTATGCTCCCATTATTAATTGGAGGAGGCATTTATATTGGGTTTCGTTCAGAGTCATTACTGTTATTCCAATGGATCGAACATCTAGGCGGAATCCATCTAGTTACTGAATTGAGAGCCTTAACGACAGAAATCAGCTTGCCAAATTGGGTGATTTATAGTTTGCCCGATGCGCTTTGGCTTTATGCTTTTACCTATAGTATTTTGTTAATTTGGGAAAAACAAATGCATCAAATCAGCTTAGGCTGGCTGGCAATTGTGTTTATCCTTGGAATTGGCAATGAATTAGGGCAATTTTACGGCATTATCCCTGGCACCTTTGATCCTATTGATTTAGGCTTGTCTATTCTTGCTCTATTTATTCCCTTAATGCTACTTAGCCCTCGAAAAGAATTTAAGCTTAGAAATCCAATTCCTTTTGCTAAATTATCTCTTTCCATGCTTAGCTGTTTTTTCTTTGTTGCCCTTTCCTTAGGTTGTGGTTTTTCAGATGCTTTTGTGAATGATCAGATCGAATCGGAAGAAGATCCTATTCGTAGAGAAAAAATGAGACGAGTTGAAAGTTTTTATCAGTTCAATAACGAGACTTATCCTAATGAAGAAGAATCTGCCTTAATAGATGCTGAAATTCAGGAAATGATTCAATCTGGGGAATTGGATACTACAGGGGCAAATTAGTTATAAGGCTTATAGATTAATACTTACTTGTTAAGGACTGCTATTATCGACAATTTTAATTTCAATAGAATTGACCGTTTTTGTATCGTGATATCGAGATTTAATTTCAATGTTCGTGAAAAAGATTCGTTCGCCTCCTGTCAGTAAGTCTTTAAGTTTTTTTCTAAATTCTGGGCTAAATTCCCCTCCTAGCATATCTTTAAGAAGTAGTAATTTTTCTCCTTTAGTAATGATTATGGTATAGCGTGCCACTGGAAATCCTATAGATATACCATAATTTACTAAGGCAGTATAAATGCCTCTTTGAGCCAAAAATGTTTGCTTTGACATACTGTTTCTTCCTCTAATAATAAATGCGCTTGGTTGAGGAAGGTATTTAGCACTAAATATTCCTTCCCAAAGAAGCATTGAGTCTTGATTTATTTTTCTATAAACTTTTAAATCAATATGGCCCCTCCTCAACGGAGTAAGGCTAAAATATCCATCCTGTTTTAGGGTACTTATTTTACAAGAGGGAGCTTTAATGATAATTTCATTTAATGGAATTTCATCATAATTTATAAACATTGGGTTGTCTATATTTATGAATAGCCAAGACCTTAAATTCTGCACCTGAATGTTATCTTGGCTAAACGCATTTAATGCCAGAAAGAGTGCTAAAAAAAGTAATTGGATTTTCATTTTATGTGGGGGTATTTTGTCCTTTATTAAATCCTAATAGCTGTTTTATTTAGCAGCCGCTTCATGTTGAATCATTTCCCTCAAATCTCGTAGAAAATTTAAAAACTTAAGTCTTTGTTGACATTCAGGACAAAATTTATCCTTCTCTAAAGCAGGCGATTCTACTTCTGATACAAAAGCAAAATGCTCATAGCCAATTCTACGATTGTCCTTAAACCCTAAATATGCTGATTTGTAAGAACCAAAATCGACGTCACAGAAATCGCACAATTGCAATTTCAAACCTTTATAAACCTCATAAATGGTGTACTTGTGTAGGTCTTCTTTAAAATGCTTTAGCTCTAACTCAAGGTGACCACAATCGTGGCAGGGAGCGCATTCAATGACTTCCAATTCGGTATAACAAATAGGACATTGTTCTTTTTTCATGGAGTACTTACTAGTTTTAACCTTGGGTTGGCACGATCTACTTATTTGAAGTTTCTATAAGTAGATGGCATTCTCTATTCCTCTAGGTGCTCTTTGTTCAAGTACTTGGTCTTTTGCAAACCATTATAAAAAATCAAGACCCCACCTCCAAAAATAGCATAAACAATATAGATATAATGCCCTTCTGAATCGAACAAGGCATATAGAGACATCATGCCTGCAATCACACAAAATGCAATGCCAATCCACATACCTTCTTTCGCTTGACGTCGATCGGCATGCGTTTCGTCTCGTGCCAAAATATGCCGATCCAATTCACGCATCAAGGCGCTCAACTCCTTCCCCTTTAGGCCATCTTTAATCGCTAAAGTTCTTATTTCTTCATAACTCATTCCAGCTTCAATCTGAGGCATGTATATTTCAGTATGTTTATTCATACTCATTTTTCTATATTCTATTAATGTGTGCTTCCACTAATTTCCAATCGACCAAGTTTTCGTCAAGCCATGAAATACTGCCTGCCTCAACTGCCTCGTTTGTTGATAAATCTATTGTGGATAATAATACGTTATTATGATAGTATAACATATGTGTGCTCTCCTCCTTTATAGAAGCCCCTTTTTCTGTTATTTGCTCTCTAAGTTGAATAATTTCAACGGCAACCAAAGCATCATTTTGAATAAAAAATAGTTTTCCACCAATAGGTTCTCCATCAAAATAGTCTGCATAAATACGCGTGTATTGCGCTCCAAATTGGATGATTTCTAAGGTACCTGATTCAACTGGAGTTCCAAGAAATGTTGTAAAAGGAATGAATTCAACGTAGCTTTCTATTTCCTCTGTTTCCTCATCATAAGCTTTTTTCAATACTTGAGTTCTTTCTATTGCCAGTTCTAAATGAGCCTTTTTTTCCTGTTCAGCAGCTTCTACGGACAAAATACTATCCATATGAGTATCCATCGTATCCTCTTCTACATGACCTAAGCGAGTAGCTGGGGCGATCTTTAACTGAGCTGGTTTAGATTCTAATTCCTCTGGACCAGAACAAGCTACAAGGCTGCCCAAAAGCAAAATACTCAAACAACAAATACAGTTTTTCATATGAATGGGTTTTACAGAGACCTTGTTTAGCTTTAATAATTAAAAAAAAGGGTTTGTGGACAACTTTTGCCAGCTCTAATTGAATGCTTTATTTTACGGATTGCAGGATCAAGAAATTACAACTTGATTTAATCATATTTATAACCTCCTGCACCTTCTTTCTCTTCTAAGTTCACGCCTAAACCTAATACAATTCGATTCACAAAATTAAAGTAGGCAATGACCAAAGTAGCATCCAAAATAGCTTGGTCCCCTACTCCTAAATCTTTTAAAGGTTGGAGATAAATTTCTTGGCTTGTTTCTGAAGGCTTTTCTGTCAACTGTTTTGCCAAATCACACCATAAACGATCCGTTTTCGAAAGGTCAACTTGCGTATAATCTTTTATCAATTGATCGACCTTTGTAGCGTCTTTCCAAAAGTGCTGAACTGCTTCTGCATGATGTGTTGTACAATATAAGCAATTATTACAAACAGAAACGACAACAGCCATCATTTCTCGTTGATAACGACGCAAAGGAGACTTGCCAAACATGATTTTCATATACAAATCCATGTGAGCAGTAATCGTCTTAGGATTAAGGCTTTGTATTTTATGTACTTCGGCTAATTTACCTCTTGAATCGACTAAATCATCATAAATTTCTTTTAAAGCTCCTTCTGCCTCTTCGTGTTGAATAATTTTTATATGTGCCATAGTTTTTTTTAAAAATGGTTAAAATTCATTTGATCTTCTCTACGAACATTGTGATAACGTATCAAGACTACTCAATCAACGTAAAGACAAGCAAAGAAAGTAAATCTAAGGCTAAATAAGAAATAGGATGTCAGATCACTTAAATCATCTGGCATCATATTTAAGGAATGAGAAAGAAATAAAGTGAACAAGTGTTGTTAAATATTTTTGAGGATGAAAGTTTTAAAAAATGAGTAGTATGAGTGTAACGAACGAGCTTGCTTGCGCTAAGTAGCGCAAAGGCTAGGCACGGGTTACACGTCCGACCACGAAGTAGCAGCGAAGCTATTTTTTTGAAAC
>CALDEP010000233.1 GCA_937942475.1 uncultured Aureispira sp. | reverse complement strand
CAAGACCTAACAGGTTTGACAGCTGGAAATTATAATGTCACGGTAACGGATGCCAATGGATGTTCTCTAACAGATGGTCCTTATACCCTTGCAGCAGGAGTTACGATTGCTGTTAATATTACCACCTTAACAGGAAATTTAGCTTGTGATTTACAAGCAATTGGAGCCTTAAATGCTGTTGCAACTGGTGGAACTAATCTTACATACACTTGGAGTAATGGTAGTACCGATAGCACCAACACAGGTTTAGCTGCTGGTACTTATACGGTTACGGTTAGTGATAACAATGGTTGTATAGATACTGCAAGCCAAAGTATCAATGCTCCTATTATACCTAACTTAGATGCTTTTGTAAGTGTTACTGGAACAACAAATATTTCTGTTCCTTTGAATACTTCTGTAACGCTCTCGGCTGGTTCATCTAATTTTACTTATAACTGGACAAGTATTGCAACTCCTGTAACAGGAAATGCAAACATTGCAAATTCGACACTTAGTACAACAAGCGCAAATCCTGATCCAGCGGGTGATTTTGCTTATATTGTTACCGCTAGCGCAACGACCAATGATACAACTTGTTCTGTGACAGATACAGTTTGGGTTACCGTTGAAGCACCTTTTGAAGGTATTCCAACGATCTTTACGCCTGATGGTGATGGAATTAACGATACGTTCCGTCCTGTTATATTGGCAGACGATGAAGTGAGTACTTTCATAATCTACAACCGTTGGGGACAAGTAGTTTACAATGGTGGTGAAGCACATGGAAATGGTTGGGATGGTACTTTCAAAGGAGTTGCTCAGCCAATAGGTACTTATATTTATGTCCTTGTTTATCAAAAAGCAAGTGATCCAGAACCAAGAAGTGCTAAAGGTCAATTTACCTTGATGCGATAATATTTCTTCTATCTTTTTGTTTAGATAGCAAGCAGGATGAGCAATTGTTGCTCATCCTGCTTTTTTTTTGTTTTTTGTACAAAGACAATATAAAGTGTCTTATGTCTCTAAAAATGCTTTAATATGCTATTACAATTATATATAAAAACATTATTAACAAGTAAATCAACCTTAAACACATTCCCCTTATTAATTAATTTTCAGTATTTTACAGCATGCACCATTAAAATTCAAAATGAACTTATAAGACTTTGGTTCATAAAAAAACATCCATTATTAAATTAACTCAGAATTATGCAAAAAACTAAACTACTTTTCTTGCTATGTATTGTATTTATAGCCCCTCAATCTATATTTGCTCAAAATGGGCTTGATTTTGACGGAGTAAACGACTATGTACAAACAACTTACAATGGTGTTCTAGGATCTGCAGATAGAACATTTGAAGCTTGGATATACCTTACTGGCACGCCTTCTTCTAATATAGCTATTCTAGATTATGGACTAAATGCTAACGGTTCAAGAAATACATTTATAGTAAATCCTAATTTAGCTTTAGGATTTATTTCTGGAGGAACCAATGCTAACTTTTCATCTACACCGAATGTAGTTCCAATTGGTCAATGGGTACATGTAGCCTTTGTTTTGGACAATGGCACAGGCTTTTTATATTTGAATGGCAATCAGGTTGGAACAGGTTCTTTGACATCAGTTAATACACCTTCTGGGAATCAGGACTTAAGAATTGGTCAGCGAGTACTAGGAGGATCAATTCCTTTCAAAGGAAGCATAGATGAAGTTCGGGTTTGGAATACAGCTAAAACACAACAAGAGTTAATGACAAATATGAATCGTGAACTTTGTACCATCACCCCTGATTTGCAGGTTTATTATCGAATGAATGAAGGTATTGCTGGAGGCACTAACACAGGTCTTACAACGCTGGTTGATCTTTCTGGTAACAATCATAATGGAATATTGACGAATCATGCACTGACTGGAGCGACATCAAATTGGGTAACTGGTGCTTCACTTAATGGAGGTTTTACTGCTTCCTCTCTAACAACAAGCCTTTGTGATTCATTTACTTGGTCCGCCAATGGGCTTACCTATTATGTTTCTGGTGTTTACAATACTCAATTAACTGGAGGCAATTCAAATGGCTGTGATTCAATGTTAACCTTAGATTTGTCTATTAATTACAGCACAAATAATACGACTACAACTGCTGCTTGCGACTCATTCACTTGGTCTACGAATGGAATGGTTTACAATATGAGTGGCACCTATTCTGATACCTTAATAAGTAGTGCGGGATGTGATTCTATTCTTACATTGAATCTAAGCATTAACAATAGTACAAGCTCTATCATTGATACTATTTCTTGTGATTCGTTCACTTGGTCTGTCAATGGAATGGTTTACAATACAAGTGGCACTTATTATGAAACTCTAAGTAATAACAACGGCTGTGATTCTATTCTTACATTGAATCTAACCATTAATAATAGCACTATATCAACTATGAATATTACAGCTTGTAGCAGCTATACTTGGGTGCAAAATGGGTTTGTTTATTATAATAGTGGTTCTTATTTTGATACATTGACAAGTAGTACTGGATGTGACTCTATTCTTCTCTTAAATTTAAGCATTGACTCTCTAGATAATAGTGTTCTTAATGTTGGGGATTCATTATTCTCTAACCAAAACAATGCTTCTTCTTATCAATGGTTAGATTGTGATAATAACTATGCTCAAGTTGCGGGAGCGACCTCTTCTGTTTTTCATCCTATGCAAGCAGGTAATTATGCAGTTGCTGTTGTAAATGGTACTTGTGCGGATACTTCTAATTGTGAAATCATCACAAGCATAAAACAAATAAGCACCAATAACTTATACCATATATATCCAAATCCAGCTAGAAAGGCACTTACAATCACGGTTCACGGAAATCTTATAACAGATAGGGTACAAATATTTAGTATCAGTGGTGTTTTAGTAAAAGAAATCTACATTCAAAACCAAACTACTTTGGTAGATGTTTCAAAACTGACTAATGGAATCTATTTTATTCAGTATGGTGCGGATACAAGGAAATTAATTCTCCATAAATAATCCTCCAGTTAAAAGTTATCGTTCTTTGACAATTCTTAGAACCAAAGTTATCACATAGAAAATGCTCCTAAAGAATTAATCTCTAGGAGCATTTTTAAGTAATCGTCCAAAAATAATTGCATTAAAAATGGCTGTTTTTCTCGCCTCTCCTCGTTAAATAAAATATCAGATAGACCGCTATCTTCAATTTTATTCGCCTTGATAGCCACCACGGAGTAGCAGCGCAGCTAATAAAACTAGAACATTTTTATTATACACTTACTTTTGACCACTTACTTAAGTAAAAGGAACTTGCGTCATACTAGTTTCCGTTAAAAGGAACCGTGTCATAATCAAATGGTAAAACTTTTGAATCTTTAACTGTTGACAAAGTCATCAATGTTTTCAAGCGTTCAATTTCCTCAATTTTAGAAAGTGTTTTGAACAACAATTGTTCGTAAGTAGGAATATCTTTACAGACTAAGTGCATCAAAAAGTCAGCCTCTCCTGTTATAATATAACACTCTACAATTTCATCAATCTCAGCAACTTTCGCAATAAAGTTTTCTAAGGCATTTTCTTTTTGCCAAGCCAAAGATACCAACACAAAAGTTTTTACACTCAAACCAATTACTTGAGGGTTTACTTGAGCGTGGTAACTTTTAATGATCCCAGAACTTTCAAGTTTCTTTACACGTTCCAATGTTGGAGCTGGAGACAAGCCAATTTTTTTAGACAAATCTAAGTTTGTAATCTTACTATTAGCTTGCAAAAATTTTAAAATCTTCAAGTCTATTTTGTCCAACTTATGATTGTGTGCAGACATATTTTTTTTATCTTTTAAAGAATTAAGTACCTAGGGAAATCTAGGTAATTAAATAGTAAACAAATACTCAGTTATTTATGAAAATAAATAAAGGTGCCCAATTGAGGCGTGAATGCAAATATACAATATTATCCCTTGATTAGATAAATTTTTATATTTTTTGCAAAATTAAATTTTGTTTACATTAAAATAACTCCCCTGCAAGGAAAAGACAAAGCCTTCTTCATCTTTAACAAACAATACTTAATTTCGCAAGTACTCTATTGAATGTACTTCATTAGGCAGCGGCATTTCTAACATATTTATCATTTTTTCTAACTTTCGAACAGGAATTGTTTCCCTTCTTCTTGCCATAATATTAGCCCTAGATGTTTCTATATAAACCAACTTAAACCTTGGGTTATAGACAGATAAGGTATTGATAATTCTCGTTCTAAGTTCATTTGTTAAATTGGTGCTATTCCAAACAAAACTCGTTTTTTTAGCCGCATACTCTTTCGCTCGTTTATAAGCGATTTGCGCTACTTGTCCTTGTGCTTTCTTGTCGGTTATTTTGATATTAAACTCTTCTCGAATGGCATCCAAACTGATGATAGGTAGTTTTTGAGTCTTAGCATAAGTGTCTTTTCCACTTCCAGGTATCCCTGATAATAAAATCACTTCAAAAGCAGTATCGTCATAAATAACGGCAGGGTACATTAAGTATTTATGAAAAAACTTAAACTGACTGTGGGTATTATGAAAAACCTTCGCCACCTCCCAACATTCTTGCTCTATAGAAAACTCTTTATACAATTCCACTCGTTCCAAAAAATCCTCTTGCCCAACACTCTCACGCCCCAATACATCTGCTTTGGATAACAAATAAAGGTGTTTATTGGTCAATCGAAGGCTTGCCACAGCTACGGCATAATTTGGATTTTTTTTCTCCAAACACCAAATAGGCAAACCATGCCAACGTATTAGCGAACAAATTGCTTCCCTAGCTTGAAAATCCATATCCCAAAGCATTCTTCGAGCAATTTTTTCACCAATAGCAGCATGTTTAGGCGCTCGAATGTACCCTTCTTCATCTGTCATGGTACATCTAGGCTTGCCTATATCATGCAAGAGTGCACTCCAAGCTAATATCTTTTGATCATATTGATTCAAGGCTTTAAATTCTTCTAAATTCATTAAGGCATTTAAGACCATTTTGGTATGAATACCAACATCTCCTTCAGCATGAAAGGTGGGATCTTGCGGACAATTCTCCAACTCAATAAACCAATCCTGCGCTTCTATCACATCCCAGTTTGGTTTTCCTTCTTTAGACCAAAGGTTTCTCATACCAGAGGGAAGCCCTTTTCCAATTTCTAGTCCAGTGTTCATTGGTTTGTACATGGTTTTTGCGTACATATTTCAAGACATTCTCCTTAAAGTCTGAAATTGAAAACTCATTGGCATTTCGGAGAACAAATCCTTCACAAGGACCACCGAAAACACTTCCAAGTTGCATACGCTGTTCTATAAAAAATTTAATTTCTTTTGTTGTAAACCTTCCTATTTCTAAGACGGGAATTGTTGGCAATTCTAATAAGTCTGCATAAAACAAAACCTCTTCCCAAGATAACCAACGGTCGCCATCTCGAATGGCAAATACATAAAAATGATACGATAAGTGTTCATACTCAATACTATGAACACCATATAGGTTTTCTCCAAAAATTTCCAAATCACCTAAATTTCCTTGGATACGATTCCAGATCGTCCACATGTTTTTTGCCCAAGGATTTCGGGTAGGCATTCCATGAGATCGAGCAAAAGCGCCTGTACTTTTGAGGCAACTGTTCTCTCCATCTAATTTTTCTGTAATAATAATTTCTTGCTCCAACAAACCTTCCCAATCTCGAAGGATTTTATCATCATTAGTCACTCCTTCTGAAAAGGGCAGATGATAGGTTCGTCCATATTTATCTGTTTGCATAACTTTTTGGCTTGGTCATAAACTTTATTAAATTTTATCACAAATTAATGCATGATAAAGTCTGCTTTAACTCAACCAAACAAGCCTTATTTTCGTTCCATAAATACTTAAAGGTAAAAAAGATAAAAATTGCTCAAAGCTTTAATTTATATTCTTTCAATGAATTGTTATATTGGTTATTATAAATAATACTAGTACCTAACACATTTAATATCTTCAACTAATGAAAAAACTATTACTACTTCTTATTCCTTTATTATTGTTATTAAATTCTTGTGGAGAAACGGTTCCTGATAATGCATCTAAAGAGCTTTTGACTGGATCTTGGATATTTGAGAGTGGAACAAGAGATGGTGGTACAGAAGGAACAGAGCTGCTAAACAACCTTATTTTCACCTTTACAGAGGATCAATTTAAGTGTGAATTATTGCCCGATATGATGCCTAGTTTGGGCAAAGAGGAGCCTTATGCCCTAAAAGAAAATCTTATTGTTGTTAATGAAAAATTTAATCTTGAGATCAAAGATATTAGTGAAGATCAATTATCCTTAAAATTTGAGCTAAACCTTGGTGGCAGCCCTACCTTGTTTGACTTAAATTTCAAATCACAAAAATTAGCTGAATAGAATTTTAAGTGCTTAATTTGATAAAAAAAAGGAAGGTTTAAAAATAGCTTTAAAGCTTCCTTTTCAAACCTCCCTTTTAATGTTAGAACACTTATTTTCATTCAATAATGATCC
Organism: uncultured Aureispira sp.; assembly: GCA_937942475.1. Lineage (GTDB taxonomy): Bacteria > Bacteroidota > Bacteroidia > Chitinophagales > Saprospiraceae > Aureispira. Next base: position 14,376 of record CALDEP010000233.1, on the reverse strand, counting down.
TAAAAACCTTATTTTATCATTACCCCTCTCTTTTCAATAATCGGGATATTTGTAAAATTTTCTTCTATAAAACTCCCAGGAACAAAAATATATTTTTTGTCGTACATAAAACCATCAAAACTAAAGCTAATCCAATATTCATTTGCCAATTGGAATAATTTAGAATCAATAGCCTCTACTTTTACCGCCATTTGGGCACCAACCAATTCATAAAAATAACGTAATTGTGTTGTTTTTACCTTCTCGCCATCAATTTCACCATAACCTCTTGAATTGATAAAGACATTCTTAATATCTTTATCCTTTAAATTTAGGAAATATACATTCCAAAACAATGTATCCACTTCATCTGGTACGATAGCAATTGCGATATCCGTCACCTTCTTGATAGGAATATCCTTTTTCATTTTACACTATATTTACCTTAGCTCCTACTTTAAAACTATTTAGATAATCTTGAAATAGGAACTTTTTTTTTAATATTGTTATTTAACAGTTCGGTAATTTTTTGCTTATTGATAAGTTGCCTCAAATAAAACGGCAAAATGCTTTTTAAGTTTTAATTTAACCGCTGCTTCATCTACCTTTCTGCCCAATTCACGCTCCATTGAAGTAACTGCCTTGTCATCAATACCACAAGGAACTATATATTTAAAGTATTCTAAATTTGTATTTACATTCAAGGCAAAACCATGCATGGTTGTCCAACGACTAAGATGCACACCTACGGCACAAATTTTACGAGGATTATCCGTATCCTTTCCAATCCAAACACCAGAAAGACCTTTAATTCGCTCTCCCAAAATAGCATACTCTTCCAACATTCGAATGACCATTTCTTCTAAAAACCGCACATAACGTCCGATATCTGTAAAGAACTCGTCCAAATCTAAAATTGGATAGCCTACCACTTGTCCATAACCATGATAAGTAATGTCTCCACCTCGATTGATCTTATGAAAAGTAGCTTCTTTCTCTAGCAAGGTAGCTTCGTTTAACAACAAATGCTCCTCCTTTCCATTTCGTCCTAAGGTATAGACATGTGGGTGCTCGCAAAACAATAAATAGTGATATTGTTCTTGTATTTCTGTTGGCAATGCTTTTCGATTGCTTACTTTTCGTGCAATAACTTCTTCAAAAAGAGTTGTTTGCAAATCCCAAGCCGCCTGATATGGAATTACTCCAAGATCTTTATAAACAATTTCCTTTCCCATGAGATGGTTTAACCTAATGCAGCTACAGCCAATTCTTGTTTTAGTAAATCAATCACATCAACTTCTATAGAATCTACCTTTCTAGCTTCTGCTAATTCCCAAGTAATCCAGTCGCCCAAATGTACGGCATACATCGCTTGCTCAATCAAAGAATCGCCTATGCAATCTACTTCTAGAAATTCATCGGCTGCTTTAGTAATAATCCCTTTACTGATTTCAATTCTTTTGCTGTTGCGTTCCAAATCATCTGCTGAACGGAATACTATTGCCACATAACTGCCTGGCTGTTTTGTCCAACCTACCAATTCATTGTGATTCATTTCAGGAAAAACATGATGCATAGCCAATAGTTTTGAATTTTCATTCAATTGTTGGCGCAAACGAAGAGCAACTGCTCCCATTCTATCTGTAGCATAAATTACAGGGAATTTCCCCTCCATCTTACGAGCGAATTGACTTGCTTTCACTTTAATTTGCTCTTGGTGCTCTTCTAATAAAGCAATAGATGCTTTCAAATCTTGGATACATTGCTTGTCTGCAAATCCAAAATAGTTTAAAACAAATAATTGCTGTACCAAAGAATAGCCCAAACAAGTTCTAGGTGGTTGTTGAACAGCAGGAATTTTAATACAATCCAAGTTCAAACGTTTGGCTTCCTCTATCATCTTACCGCCCGATGAAATACAAACAATTTTAGAGCCACGCCCCAAAGCTTGTTCAAAAGCAATCAAGGTCTCTTCTGTATTTCCAGAAAAAGAAGAAGCAATTACCAATGTATTTTTACCAACATAAGCAGGCAAACGGTATCCTTTGCAAGACAAAAAAGGAACAGAACAAGTGTCCCTTACAAATTCAGCAACAAATTCTCCACCTATTCCTGAACCGCCCATTCCCAAAACAACTATATTATGAATCGGTTGATCGTGTTTGCTTAATGTTACTTGCTCCCCTATTTCCATAGCTACTTTCAATTGCTTTGGAAATTCTTGGATAAAAACATTCATCATAATTTTCTATATTTTTATTTTTAAGTGTATCCTTTACATTTAAGGTTGATCTAATTTAAAAGATTGGTTTTTAGAATAAAAAACTAAGTCAGTCTACAACAATACAGATAACTCAAATATGAACTTAATAAAGCAGGGATGCTTTATTGTATCTGTTTTTCTATCCATACTTCACCGTAAAATTATAGTAGATGATTATCAAAAAAAACATTTAAAACAATAAACCATTGATAATCAAAGCAACTAAATTAAAATCTCCAACAATTTTGTTATAAACTAACAAGGTAAGTTCTTGGAAATGATGAGTTTTAGAGTTTTTATCAAAAAACTATAAAATTCAAGAAGTATTATCCACAAAATAGGTTTTAAACAAATAATTCCTTTTATTTTTACCTATTCTTAACGCATTCTAATAACTCTGCAATATAATAATTTTATGGCGAATCACAATGATGTTGGCAAGTTAGGTGAGCAAATTGCAAAAAAAAACTTAGAAGATAAAGGCTACACCATTTTAGCACACAGTTGGCGATGGGGAAAAGGAGAAATTGATTTCATTGCTCAACAGGAAGACATCCTGGTCTTTATAGAAGTAAAAACCCGCAAGAAAATAACGTTTGGAATGCCTGAAGAAGCGGTTTCGCAAAAAAAACAAAGCCTCATGTATGAATTAGCAGTAGAATATATGTACCGCATTCAGTATGAGGCAGAATTTCGCTTTGATGTCATTTCAATTATCCTAGAACCTCAACAAGAAATTCGACATTTTGAAGATGCTTTTTTTCCTAATTGGAGTTAACATAAGATGCCAGTCTCAAAGTGACTGGCATCTTAAGTACTTAATGTCCTTTTTTTAATAATTCTGGAAACTTTGCTTTAAAACGATTCAATCTAGGGATAGACACATTTCGTACATAAGAATTATTAGGATTTCTTTTCTCATAATCTTGGTGGTACTCTTCTGCTGGCCAAAAGGTTGTCAAAGGAACTATTTCTGTTGCAATAGGATCACTATATGTTCCAGCTGCTTCCAATTCTTTCTTAAAATCCTTAGCAGCTTTTTCTTCCATTGCATCATTGTATAAAATCATAGAACGATATTGCTTCCCAAAATCAGGGTGTTGCCCATTGACAGTTGTAGGGTCGTGAGAGCCATAATACACCTTCAATAAGCTCGCATAAGAGACCACTTCTGGATCATAATAGACCTCTACGGCTTCTGTATGATTGGTCAAACCTCTACCAACTTCTTCATAAGTAGGATTTTCCTTCGTTCCACCTGCGTAGCCAGAAATCACTTCTTCTACTCCTTCTACTGATTCAAAAATGGCTTCTACACACCAAAAACAACCGCTACCAAAATAAGCTTTACTCAATTCACTCATTTTTTTAGTACTGGTAGAGTTTTTAATAACAACTGCCTGAGCCGTCTCTGGATTTACTGTCTTTTCTCCAGTCCTATTGGAAGTACAAGAAGAAAAGAAAAGACCTGCTATTAGAATAGAAACTATGTATTTCATAAAAAATAAATTGAGTGTATTAACAATTTGATTGAACGCACTTTTAACAAAAAACCTAGTGTAATTGTTCTGGGTTTGAGCGCTTAATTTGTTGTACAAATGTTAAACATTCGCCTTGACTCTTTTCTAAATTTTTATTCTAACTTATTTTTTCTCTTGATATAATTGAAGCCTATTATACCGATAAAAAAAAGCTGATTGAGTAGGTACACAACAACAACAACTATCACGAACGGAATTAAATAGGAAGTAGAAACATCTACAAACTGTTGGGATCCATTAAATCTATAATAACGTCTTGGAATAGCATTATAGTGGTAACCATAATAATAATACCGCACACATAGCACAAAAACAATTAAACCAAGCTCTATCAATACATGGTAACCTAACAACCGATTCTCCCCTGCTTGATCTTTTATTAAAAACACAATTACCGCCTTCAGCAACAAAAGTACTCCCAAGCCATTACAAAAAGAAGCGATTGAAAACACATAATACGTATCGTGTTCTTGTATATCAATTCCTGCATTAGGATTCAAAAAAGCCCATACAAACAAAGAGGCACTAAAAATTAGTGCCCCTATCAAATATATTTTGAGTGAATTTTCCATTACAAAAAAAAGCCTTAAAACTCTGAACTTGTTTCGGTACTAATATGTACCAAAGCATCTCCTTGATTGACAATTGGAGCATGATTTGCCGCTATAATATAGCCATCGAACGTTGCCAAAACATCGACTTCAAAATCTCCATAAGGATCGCTAATCGAGCCAATTTTATTTCCTTTAGAAACTTGACTCCCTAGCTTTAGTTCTGTACGAAACATACCAGAATGCTTGGCACGAATCCAAGTAGAATCGGTTATCAAAATGGGATCAATTTTTCCTGGAAATTTGCTCTCACTCAATTCTTTCGTAAAATCTCGTAATCCTAAATGTTGCATCACTCGAAGCGAACCATCTATCCCTACTTGTGTCACATGTCGGTCGAGGTACAAGCTTTTTCCTCCCTCGAACAAAAGCACTTTTTTACCTTTTTTAGACAAGGTACTTCTAAAAGACTTTTCTCTATTTTCGGCATCTATAACGAACTTAGTTCCAAAGACTTTTGCCAATTCTAAGGTCTCTCTATCCTTTCCGTCCAAACGAATTTGCGAATAGTTAAAACGAGCCGCTCCACCAGTATGAAAATCCATACAATAATCTACATGTGGTAAGATCGCATCCATTACATGATAAGCAAATCGACTGGCTAAAGAACCTCGTTTAGAGCCAGGAAACAAGCGATTGAGGTCTCTCCCGTCTGGAAACTCTCTTTTTTGGCTCAAAAATCCAAAGACATTAATTACAGGGATGCAAATAACCGTTCCTTTTTCTGGTCTGTTATAACCATTTGAAACGATTTGGCGGACAATTTCTACTCCATTGACTTCATCCCCATGAATTCCTGCTGTTAACAAAACACAAGGACCAGGTTTTCTTCCTCGCTCTACAATAATAGGCACAGAAAGACTTGTTCCTGTATGCAACTTAGCAATATTTAGATTCAGCACCTTGCTTCTTCCAAGACCAATTGGTGTATTTAAAATTTCCATTTTCTTACTTAATTATAATACAATAGTTCAGCGTAAAAGCCCCTAAAAGACTTCATTGAACAATTACTAATGTGCATTACGTTCAATATAACGAATAATAGATTTAGCGATGTCTTTTTCTGTCGCCTTCTCAATTCCCTCCAAACCTGGTGAAGAATTTACCTCCAAAATCATTGGACCAGAATTAGATTGCAACATATCCACTCCTGCAATCGCTAAACCAAGTGTTTTTGCTGCTTTCAAAGCCGCATTTTCTTCCTCGTCTGACAATTCAATAATGGTCGCAGAACCTCCTTGATGTAAATTAGAACGGAATTCACCTTCTTTTCCTTGGCGTTTCATTGCTCCAACCACTACTCCATCTACGACAAAAGCACGTAAATCAGCTCCTTTGGCTTCACTAATAAACTGTTGTGCAATTACCCTTGCTTGCAGTCCATTAAATGCCTCTAAAACAGACTTTGCAGCACTTGGCGTTTCTGCCAAAACAACACCTACTCCTTGAGTTCCTTCTAGTAATTTCAAGATACAAGGCGCACCTCCTACAATATCAATCACATTACCAACATCTTTAGAATAATTGGTAAAAACCGTTTTAGGCATTCCCAAACCAGCACTAGACATCAATTGAAGGCTACGCAACTTATCTCTAGAATCGACCAAAGCTTGAGAACTTGTTGCTGTAAAGATTTTCATCATTTCAAATTGACGAATCACAGCTGCGCCATAAAAAGTAACAGAAGCGCCAATTCTAGGAATAATGGCATCAATACCAGTCAGATTCTCTCCTTTATAATAAATTTGAGGTTTCTTTTGCTCGATTATAATATTACACTTAGTATGGTCTATTATCAACATTTCATGTCCTCGCTTCTCTCCTGCTTCTTTTATTCTCTCTGTTGAATATAATCTAGGATTTCTAGACAAAATCACCATTCTCATTTTAGCCTTCATTATTGTTTTTTAGATTGTTAGTTAAGGAAACGTCTACTAAGAATTTCTTATTTAAAAATTTTCGCCCAATTAACACAGGATAGCGCATTTCTCCTCTGTCGGTTAACGTCAGCGATATTGAATATTTTTTGGCACCAAGTTGAACTTTCGTAAAGATTTTATAGCGTGGTTCAGCGATACCATTAGAGCTTTTGACTACTGCTATTTCATAATTGTCAAAGATCAGTTTTTTGTTATTGTAAGCAGGATGTGCCTCGTCTAAAAAATGACAATGCAACTGATTGGACACCTCTTGTATATCATGACAGTGAATACTGGAGGTATAAGCTCCAGTGTCTACCTTAACATCAATATCCATTAAACCCAAGTCTATAAAATTGGCTTGCTCTATACGACCAATAATTTTTTTTGTTTTATCAGGCACTTTTTATTTTTTATAAATAATCTTATTTTAAGAGATATTACTTTCGTGGGATTTAGCTACGCTGCTTCTGCGAGGTTTAGTTTTTTTACCAAAAAACATAAAAAACATTTTATATAAGTTTGATTATCAGCAATTTAACGCTTTTAGAACTTTAAAGCTATCCTGCTGATAATCAAACTGATATAATTTAGCTGCGCTGAGCCTTCGGGTTCTCCACGAAGTAATGAAGAGAACAAACCCTATAATAATACAATAAGCATTATTACTTTTAGCTTATGCTCAAACAACTTCAATATAGTTTTTTTTATGCACCATCCTATATATTGTACCCAATAAGCTCCATTAAGTCTGATATTTTTTTTTTACATCTTAATTAACAATAAAAATATTGTATGCTTAGAATAAATATAACATAAGTTCTGTATGCTCTTAGGCGAAAATATCAATATTTTATTGTATTTTTAGGTTCAAATTTAGAAAAAGTTTTATTGATATTGTGTCCCACTAGTATTTTAAACTACTATTCAATCTTATAAAACTGCATAAATTTAAACTTCCCCGTTCATATACGATACTATGCAAAAAATACACTACATTATATTCTTTTCATTATTAACATTTGGGCTTCATGCTAATAATTTAAATTTAGACATTCAAAAAGCCTTAGAAATTGCTGCGGATCAACAAGTTCAATCTCAACGAATTGCAAGAATATACCTTGCACTCTGTAACAACCTTTTAGAGCCCTCCTTCTATCGAGAACGGGATGAAGCCATTGAGCTCTTTGACGAACAGTTACATCAATTGAGCCTTTTTACTCCAAATGATGACATTAAAGAAAATATACAAAATGTTCGTGCTCTTTGGCAGGAATATAAAAAAATTGCGGGTTGGAGTATCAAGAAAGATGCCGCTAGTAAATTGTTAAAACAATCTACCACTATACTACAAGCTAGTAAAGCCTTGTATCTTGCTTATAATAATTATTATAATAAATCTCTAACAAACGACACTCAGAATAGCGACTTAATTACGATTCAACAATACATTAAGCAAAATCGCAATCAGCTTATTTTAGTACAGCGCATCATGTTGTATTATCTATCTGAAAAACAGGGCATTGATGCAACCGCCTCAGGACATAGTTTAAACGATGCTCAAAAATCGTTTAGTAGAATTCTCAACATTTTAGAAAAAGCAAGGATTACCTCTAAATCTATTCAAAGCAACCTACAATTGATTCGAGAGAATTGGACAGAAATAAATCAGCATTTAATTTTTGTAGACAAAGATCAAAGCTATGTTGATGATATGCTGACTCGTTCTCATTTGATTTCTAATATAGTTAAAGAAATATCCATAAAATATCTAGAACTATCGGTCAAATTAAACATAAGTTACTCCATTAATGAAGCAACAATGCAGACCGTTTATGTTCAAAAAATTGCAAAATCTTATATTGCTAGTCTTAGTGATAATGTCGCTTATAAGTATAAAAAGGAGGTCGTTGAATATGCAGATGATTTTGAGCGCAGAATGAACTCTATGCTAATTACTGCTCAAACAGAAGAGATTAAAATGTCTATTAATGTTGTTAAAACGATGTGGAAAAATTACAAAAATTTAGCCACAGACTTTGAATCTGTAGATGGTATTCGTGCCACAAAATTGGTGGAACAATCTTATGTTGTCATGGCGGCTTGTGATCGGGTTTCAGACGAAATTGAAAAATATGCCTTGGGAATTCCCGCATACAAAGCTCTATCTGTAAAAGGTGAGGTAAAAATTGATCCTTCCTTAGACATTACACATCAAATTTATGTTTCTAGCAATCTAAGAGTTAATTCTCAACGATTAGCAATTTACTTTATCCTAAAAGCCTTAGATATAGATGCTGATTTGTCCAATAAACGCCTGATGACGAATCTTCAAGAATTCAAAAACCAATTTGAAGATCTAAAAGCATCTAGAATCAATAGCCCTGCAATGACTGTTTTGCTAGAAAGCTGTAACAAGGAATGGGATTGGATGAACAATGCTTCTAAAAATACGAAGAAAGAGGATATTGATTTGATGTTGGAGCATATCGACATGCTCTCTAAAAAATTAATGAAATTGACTAACTTATATGAACATAGAATGAACGATTTCTTTGCGGAAGACATCAAGGAAGATTCTCCTGCTGCTCTAGCAACGCCTAGAGGTAAATAATAGATTTTAAATCTTGCTAAAAAACGTTAAATTCTAATCTGGATTTAACGTTTTTTTTTACATTAAGCCTATTCTAAAGAAAAATTACGCTAACTAGCCGCCTGTAAATCAATCATAAAACTTGCTTAAGGCAATTTGTTATGCTCCTCCATTTACTTGCTACAAGTCTCCAACCAGCTTGTTGGAGAACTTAGACCTTTGATACCTTTACTAAAAAACTAAAAAATCCACGAGGCATTAATACGCTACAACAGGGATTTTATTTAACTTTAGGCATTCCCTGAAAATGCATCTTCATTTTTGTGCCATAAAAATTCCCCAAAGCGGTATTCTTATTAGATGCCTATACTTTGATTTATTGACTAAAGCCATGCTCCAATAATGCAAAACAAGCACGCCAAACCTGAGATTTATAGAAACGATCAAGTCCGAGCAGCGATTCAAGAATTATTTAGTTATGAGGATTTCTTAGCAGGAATGAAAGCCTTTGTTCCGCCTCAGCTAAACAAACTGATTTTAGATGAAAAAGACGGCGTCACATCAGCGGAAGACTTCCAAAAAAAGGTCATTCGCCCCTTTCTAAAAGCTGTTGAACAAAGTAGCATCAGCAATTTCACCTTTAGCGGAACGGAACATTTATCGCCTGAACAAAGTTATTTGTTTGTTTCTAATCATCGAGATATTGTTTTAGATTCTGCTTATTTAAACATAATCTTGTTAGAACAAGGTATGCGAACCAGTCAAATTGCTATTGGAGATAATTTAGTGGCAAATCGTTTAACAGAATTATTATTCAAAATCAATAAAAGTTTTGTCGTCAAACGTTCTGGAAATCCTAGAGAAATCTACAACCATGCGGTTACCTTGTCTCAGTACATAAAAGAGACGGTTACCAAACAAAAAGACTCTGTTTGGATTGCTCAACGGGAAGGGCGTGCAAAAGATGGCAATGACAAGACGCAAATATCTTTATTAAAGATGCTTAGCCTATCCAACAAAGGCGATCTGATCGAGCACTTTAAAGCATTAAATATTACACCTGTATCTATTTCTTATGAATATGATCCTTGTGGTTATTTAAAAACAAAGGAATATTTAGATAAAAAAAGCAATCCTAATTATAAAAAAGTATTCCATGACGATGCACAACATCTCTTGTTGGGTATCAAAGGACACAAAGGGCATGTGCATTTCCACTTTGAAAAACCTTTAAACAAACGCCTCGATATTTTAGAAGAAGCGGCAAACCCCAAAGAAGTTCTTCATAGTTTAGCTAGTATTATAGACAAAGCTATTCATATCAATTATCAATTACATCCCATCAATTACTATGCTTACGATCAGTTGTTAGGTTCTAATAATTATTACAGTCAATACAGCGAGACTCAAGAAAAGCTAAAGGAGTTTTTTGATTTGTTAATAGAAATGCTTCCTACAGAAAAGCAAGTAGAAGGGCGGGCATTTATGCTCAAAATATATGCAAACCCTCTATATAATAAACTTAGTTACTGATTTACGCAAGACTTGAATTAGTTTAAATCTCAATACTTTTCTAAAAACTTGTTGCTTGGCGCAATTGGCTAGATTCTACTCAACTTGTCACGTTTAGGCACCTGCAATCAAGCAAATAAACTTAAAATCACTACTATTCATTGCTTTTTTAAGAGCTATTGAATTCAAGATTTTTTGAAAAAATACCTTGTAACTTTTTTTGTGTAATTCCGTTTACTAATATTAGATTTGATTTCTCCAGCAACAACCACCTAAACAAACTATTGATTATCAATTAAATAAGCGGTTATTTAATTATATTCTAAACCCTAATCTATTTCTAAACCCTCCCTTATTCTATTATCACCTATGCAAGTACTTCTGTTAATTATTGTCGTCGGCTTTTTTATTTTTTTTATTCTTAATAATACTTCATCTAATTCATATACTTGTGAACGTTGTGAAGGAAAAGGGTTTTGGAGAGGTTTGCGAGGAGAAAAAAATCATTGCAAAGCTTGTGATGGAACTGGTTTTATAGAGAACGAAGCAAATTAATTTTAAAAAAAAGCTTATTGGCAAGAATAAGCACTCTTTTTTATTTAGTAGTCCTTACTTTTGTGGTATTCTTAGGAGGTATACAGCCTTTAACTATTTTATTTGTAACTGGCACCTTCTAGAATTAGACACTATTTAATTTTTAACTTTGGTTTCTCACTACCTCCTTAATATCATTAAGATGAAAAGTTTACTATCCTTTATTTTTATTTTATTCTTGCTGACTAATACCGCACAGGCACAGAATTTAATTAAAAACAGCAAATTCAACGCAGGCGTTGAAAGCTGGGAAGTTTTACTAGCCGAAAAAAGCTTACCAATCAAAGCACAAGTGATTGAGCATAGCCAAGATTATGGCTCTTATGGCTTAGCTGATAATTATGTCAACACTAGTTTTGTTGAATTAGATGCAACGTCTGCTATCCAACAAAAAATAAATACAGATAACTCTGACAATTACACGCTAATATTTGCTTGTGCACATCGTCCAAATGCTGGAGATAAACAATTAGTTGTTACTGCCAATGGAACGATTATTCATACTGAAACTATAAAAAACAATGCTTCTATAGGAGCATTCAAATACACAAACATTTACTTCAACGCTCCTAGCACAACAACGAAACTAAGTTTCTACGCTGTTTCCATTAGTGGTGCAGATGATCAAGGCATCTTATTAACAGATGTTTCTTGTGAAAAGACAGCTGAAATTAATGTTAGCAATCCCACCCACAGTAAGAAGACACACTAGATCATGCATTGATTCCCCCTATGAGTATATTTAATTCATATTACACCATTTTAGTCCTTTATTGTTATGAAAAATTATAATACACTACTATTATTAACTGCTTCCTTAATTATTTTATTAAGCCATTCTGCCTGTCAGAAATCAGACGAACTAGGTTATACCATTCCAACCACTTATAACTTTGAAAACGTTGACTACAGTGGTCAAACACAAAGAATAGACATGTTAGCAGAGTTAGCTACCTATGCTAAATCTGCCAACACAACGAATTCTAGTTCACTCAGTGCTACGAAAATGATTGATATGTATAACAACAGCAACACCCCTTTTTCTGATGCTGATCTAAACACTTCAACAAAACAAATAAAAAATAAGGTTGCAACAGGCTTTCAAAATGAATTTGAGAGTTATATGAATGCTCAAGAAACGGCAAGTTTAAGCACCAATCTAGTTGCAATGCAAAATCAAGCTGGTATTTTAACTAGTAACGATGGAAATGAGAGTTTTCTGTTCAATGAAAATGGCGTAGAACTAGCGCAGGTTATCGAAAAAGGACTTGCTTCTGCTTGTTTTTATTACCAATCTACGGTTGTCTATCTAGGTCCAACACAAATGAATGTGGACAACAAAGCAGTTGTAGCTGGCAAAGGAACCAATATGGAACATCACTGGGATGAAGCTTTTGGCTATTTTGGTGCCCCAATTGACTTTCCTAGTAATATTAATAACTTACAACTTTGGGCAAAATATTCTAATAAAGTAAATTCTATCTTGGGTTCTAACTCAAAAATCATGAATGCCTTTTTTAAAGGACGTGCCGCTATTTCTGCGGACGACTACGACGCTAGAGATGCTGCTCGTGAAACGATTAAAGCAGAATGGGAAATCATCTTAGCAGCCGTTGCTATTTCTTATTTGAATGATGCAAAAGCTAATGCTACAGATCCTGCACTTTGTTACCATTATTTAACAGAAGGCTATGCCTTTATCATGGGTTTGAAATATGGTGCCTCTAAAAGCATCCCTGATACAGATATTGATACGATTCTAACGTTTTTAGCAGGAAGTCCTAACCCGCTACAAGCTAATTTTTACAATACAACCGATCAAGACATTACCAATACCATCAACATGATCGCAAATACATTTACGACTCTCAAAGATGTAAAAGCAAGTTTATAATTCCATCTCCCTTGCTCTCTTATCTGTTATATCTATGAGGTAAAGTAAAACCTCATAGATATAATCATTCCCCTATTAATAATTGCAGTTAAGAAACTAAAATTGTTATTAATTACAATATTCAGCGATGAAATACGTCTACCTTATAATTATACTTTTATTCACTCAAACCTCCTTTGCTTGGACAGAGCTAAGTGGTAATATTCGTGGATTGGTTACTAATTCAGAATCGAGTCAAGTTATCCGTGGAGCAACGATTACACTAGTCTCCTTCAAAGAAAAAACAACTATCGTAAAAGCATTTTCCAAAGATGCTGGAGAGTTTATTTTTGCCAATGTCCCTCCTGGTTTATACAATTTAGAATGTAGAGCCTTTGGATTCAAAACTACTCGAATTATTGGGATAAAAGTAAGAGAAGACCAAACGAAACTGGCTTACTTTAAAATGTCTCGAGGTCCAGCAGCAGAAATTGTTGAAATTTATACTTATGCCGCTTTAGAGGCCAAACAAAAAGCAGCTACGGAAACAGGTTCTACCTCTAATGAATCTATTGAAGATGCTCCCGCTACCATTTATGTAGTTACCTCTGAAGATATTGAGCATGCTGGATATCTTGGTTTAAATGAACTCTTATTAGACATTCCAGAGATTGAAATACAAGATCGTTTTACACCAGAAAATTATAATAACATCTCTTCTAGAGGGATTCAAGGAAACAATAAACTCTTAATTTTAGTAGATGGTGTTCGGTACAATAGTATGGTAAGTTCCATAAACGCTATTCTAGAGAATTTTAATATTCGGCATGTTGATCGAGTTGAGGTCATTCTTGGACCTGCCTCTGCCTTGTATGGAGCCGATGCCTATATAGGTGTTGTCAACATCATTACTAAAAAAGGAGCCGATGCAAAAGGATTCAATCTAACAGGTAGTTATGGTTTATACAACACTACTTCCAATGCCTTCCAATTTGGTGTAGGAAACGATAAACTATCCTTTTCCATGTCTGGTGGCATGTATTATTCCGATGGTGCTAAGCTAAATGAACAATACCCAAATGAGTTTAGTTGGTATAATGATAATTACTTAAAAGATGGACAAATCCTAAGTAGTCCTTTTGACCCAACAGGAAGCACACAACAACTTCCCATTGAGTCCTTTGATTTAAGTCGTTTTAGCTATTTCGTTGATGCTAAATTTAGATATAAAAAACTAACCATTGGTCTTTTTCACAATCAAGAACAGCATAATAGTTCTGTTAGCACACAGGCACAATATTCACCTTACTGGAAAAAATCTAGATTTGGCAGTTCGCTTTCGGGTCTTAATATCAGCCATTTTTACCAACCTAAAAACACAGATAAATGGTCTTTGAATACCTTGTTGAATGCTAATCTTATGATTATTCCTGTAAACAGTAAGTTTGTAAATACCTTTTCTAACTATCAAGATGCCTACAAAATGGGGGC
>CALDEP010000232.1 GCA_937942475.1 uncultured Aureispira sp. | reverse complement strand
TGGACAAAATTAGTAGCTTAAAAATTGGAGTATATTTTTTTTGCTAACGACTTGTAAAACGTAGCTTTAGCGGGCTAAAGCGAGGCTTTTCAAGGAAGATAGCGGACAAAAGATGCCCAATTTAATGTTAATTACTTTTGTCCAACTACTTATATTAAGAACAAAAGATCGCTCTGATCTAATCGGTAATATAGTTATTTTTTTTTCTTGATTTTTTTTTTCTTAACTTTGACTTATTAGTGCAGATCTACGTTTCCCCATGCCTCTCAAAGTATAAAGTATTTCTTAATTTTTCATAACTGTATTTTAACAATGCTAAAATCATTATTTTTTTCCATTTTATTTTATTGTTTTACAATTACTTTGTTCGCACAAGATAATTTAATAAAAAATGGTCAATTTATAGACGGAACCAATAATTGGGAAGTCTTATTATTAAATAAAGATGAGCCTATAAAAGCGCACATCGAACATTCTAATGTTTACAAAGCATATGGTTTGGCTGATAATTTTGTAGGAACTAATTTTGTAGAATTAGATCAAAAATCAACCATTCAGCAAATAATTCCTACTAGAAAAGGAGATATGTACACGCTTGTTTTTGCTTATGCACCACGTCCTAATGCTGGAACCAAACAATTAATTGTTACCGCAGGTAAAAAAGTAATCTATACCACAACCCTCAACAACTCAGATGACAAAGGTGTCTTTATCTACAAAACAGTTAGTTTTGCGGCAATAGACAAATATACCAAAATTGGGTTTCATGCCGTTTCTATCTTATCTGATGCAGATGATAAAGGTATTTTATTAACGGATATCCTTTGCAACCTTTCTTCTATTGTTGATGTAGATCGAATTGCTACGGATAAGAAGTTCTAAGTACTGTTTTTATTGTACGATTTTATAATGGACTTTATTAGGAGATCTAAACTATGTTCAATCTCTTGATAAAGTCTTTTTCTCTTCTAGATATGTAGCAACTCCATCAATCATACGTTTCATAAAACAGTTCATTTCGACGAATTTGTGTATCAAACTTTAAGTATCTTTTTGCTATAAATTTTTTATCTGAAAGCCAGATTTTTTTAAAGATATTCTCAAATAAATACTCCTTTCCTACTGAATCCGTACAAACGATAAAATACTCCTTCCATCCTACCTCTTTACGGACTTTCATGAAACTTTCCTTTCTTGTTAAATGAAAAATACCAAGAATAGAATCTACTTTTACGGTATCCATTGGCATTCTTTTTATAGAATCCGTCATTTCGTCTCGTTGTGCTACTGCAACCGAATCTAGAGTAGGAAGATTTGGATCTATATTTTCTTCCATTATTACTCTTCTCAAGAAAATATTCAGTCCCTTTCCTACAATACTATCTCCCTTATCTGCATTGATATAAAAAGCATAATACGTCTCGTATGCCCCAAAATCCTTCACATAGGCATAAGCCATACAATCTCCAATCAATTTTAAGGTAGAGTCTTTTCTTAATACATCTAGGTCTACTTCCAATACAGCATCAAAAGGATCAAAACTGGGGCTAGGCGCTCTACAACTCGCCAATAAGAACAACAGCCATAAAATAGGATAATATTTGAGTTTCATCGTTTGGTTTTTAGGTTCATAAAATCGAGTAGGAAGAAAAGTTAATCAAAATAATTAACTTTTCCGTTCTCTCACAGCACCGTAGCACACAAAAAAAAAGCACAACTCAAAAGAGTTGCGCTTCAATATCTTAGAATAGAACTACTTAATTCAACTTTGCCAACAGCAACTCAGCAACCAACTCTGAAGAAGCTGGATTTTGTCCTGTAATCAACAGTCCATCCTCTAAAGCATAAGGTGCCCAATCCTCTTTCTTAGAATATTCACCTCCATTGTTTTTCAACATTTCCTCTACCAAGAAGGGAACAATATCCGTCAAGGCTACTGCCGCTTCCTCTGTATTGCTAAAGCCAGTTACTTTTTTTCCTTTGACTAAAAATTCTCCTGCTGCATTTTTAGTATATTTAAAAATGGCTGGTGCGTGGCATACCGCAGCAACGGGTTTGTTGTTCTTATAAAATGCCTCAATCAAAGCAATTGAATTTTTGTCTTCTGCCAAATCCCACAATGGTCCATGACCACCTGGAAAGAATACGGCATCATAATCAGCTTGATTAATATTTTCTAATTTTAACGTTTTAGCTAAAACAGCTTGTGTTTCTTGATCTGTATCAAAACGCTTTGTTGCAGCGGTTGCAGCACTAGCCGCAGCACTGTTAGGATCAATTGGTGGTTGTCCACCTTTTGGAGAAGCAAGTGTTATTTCTACGCCCTTATCTTTTAAAAAATAGTATGGGCTAGCAAATTCTTCAATCCAAAATCCTGTTTTGTTTCCTGTGTCTCCTAACTCGTCGTGGCTAGTTAAAATAAATAGTACTTTTTTCATTTTTGATTTTTTTTCTGTGTTAACGGTTTTCTCTTTATCTGTAGACTTATTTTCTTGACAAGCCATTAAAAGCATAAAAATGCTTACAAACAATAGGCTATTTTTCATAATCTTCATAACAAATGTTTTTGTGTATTTTTATAATACAACAAAGATAAAGGCGCTCCTTCAGAAAAAAATTGATCTCGGGTAAGTTCGTTACATTTTATGATTTAGAAGCCATTCTTTTTCTAATTCGGCTTAAACTTTCTGTTGTAATCCCTAGATAAGAAGCGATGTGATAGTTCTTGATATGCTGTTCTATGTTGGGATAAGTCTCCATAAAATTAAGGTAACGCTCTTGTACTGATTGCGACAAATTACTCAGTATTCGTTTCTGAAAACTAGCAAAAGCATTTTCTAATTTCTTCCGAAATAATCGTTCTAATTGAGGAAAGGTTTTGTACAGATCTTCCATATTCTCTCTAGAAACTTTATACAAAGTAGCCTCTTTAATACATTCAATATTTAGGATAGCCTTCGTTGTGGAAAAGAAGGCGGTATAATCACTAATCCACCAGTCATTGATCGCAAATTGCAAGGTATATTCTTTCCCTGTCGCATCTATAAAATAAGTTCGCAAACAGCCATCTAAGACAAAGTATTGGTAGCGAACGATTTCGTTCTCTTGCAAGATGATCGCTCCTTTCTTGAGTTCTACTTTTTTAAATTTAGATAGAATAAAATCTTTTTCTTCTTCTGTAAAGATATGTTCCTTAAATATCTCGGTAATAATATGGTTTGAACTCATCTCTGTTCTAATTAAAATAGGATACTTGTTTGTTGTTATAATAATTGTATCACGATACAATTGTTCCATAAAAGATAACAAAGGCATCTAAAGCCACCTTCATTTCAGCAAGATACCAAACCCATTTATTAAACAAAAAAAAGGAGATGCCCAAAAGGCATCTCCAATTTTAATTTATTAAGATTGAGGTTGATTACTCAACAATAATCTTTTCAGTAATTACCTTGTTGCCAATGACTAATCTAGCCAAATAAACACCTGAAGGATAATCTGTCATGTTAATTTCATAATTTTGCTCCAAGCTTTCACGTGGCTCAAAAGATTGTAATACTTGTCCTGTTACACTCATAACATTCAATTGTACTTCCGTTGTTTCCGTTAGCGTCATGTTGATAAACACACGACCTGCTGTTGGGTTTGGATACAATTTGAACATATCTAAAGATGGAATGTTATTCACAAAATCAGGTAATTGGTAAGGTACAACGATACCTGTCAATACTTGTTGACAACCAGTTGCTAAATCCGTTACCGTTACATCATAAGTACCTGCTACCAAACCTGTAAGGTCATCCGTCGTAGCCCCTGTATTCCATGTATATTGTAATGTTCCAGTACCACCT
>CALDEP010000231.1 GCA_937942475.1 uncultured Aureispira sp. | reverse complement strand
CCCCACGAAGCTGCATTTGATTTGTTCTGTCTTAACCATCTCTCCTACTGATTCTAAGCAATAAAAAATAAACGTTTAAAAAGTAATATTAGTAATAAATAAACCCATCTAAAGAATAGGTTATAAGCAATTTTTGTGATGCACTTTTTATGGTTAATCTAGGCATAGAATTGCCTGTTCTAAGGTTTAGAAATTAATTTTTCATCCTTAGAGAATTAACTTATAAAGAAAGAAAATTGACTAGATTCTCTTTCTTTTAATAATGCATGTTTAGGATAAACTAACGAACAACAAACTTTCCTGTGTGGACACTAGTATTGTCTCCAATTAGACGATAAAAGTAAACCCCTTGACTAAGGTTTCCTCTATATAGAGTGATCGTTTCTTCTTCGTTGAATTGTAATGACTGTATGGTTTTACCCGCAAGATCTATGATTTCTAGTGTTGTTTGTTTATAACTGCCTCCATCTATAGTAATCGTAGCCCTTGTACTAAAAGGGTTTGGATATAAACGGACAGCAACTTCCTTATTGTCGTATTTGTTATTAGCTGTTTTTGTTGGCTCTTGATTTGAAGAGGCTTGATTATTACTTACTGTTGTTCCAGATAAGGTTCTGTCACTGACTGCAATAGATGATGTTGTTTGACCAAGATGATCGCTTAATACAACGGTACCTACTTTCTTCCCAGAACACAATTCAGCAGAAACTAGTGTTGCTATATCATGCACACTATTCACTGGATTTGTTGACCCTGATGGATCTGCGGTTACTGTATTTGGTAATACTCCTGAGCTTGTCAAAACAACCAATAGACTATCCCAAGTAGGTATGTTGTTTAAAAATACGTGATCCTCAAATACAGAAGTATTACCTCCTTGACCCAATATTGGAAGACCAGGAACCATCTGATAGAGTTCTGCAGAAGAGGTAGCCGTTGCTGGATCTATAACATGATCTCTATCATCGTCCTCATCAAACCTATTGCCATCATTGTTGTCTCCTGTGTGATTAGCATTATATCGATCAATCATTTCCTGACAAGGATCGTTTGGATAAATTCGAACATTGGTACAGTGTATTTTATTATCAACATTCGGAATTTCAATATAAAATGCCGCACAAGTTGAGTGGCTCACATCTCCAAGATAAAAGGTATAGGTTTTATCTATTACAGATAAAATAGGAATTGTCGATTGAGCAATTAGCAGATCATTTGTGATTTCAATTTCTACATAAGCTCCAATTGCCGTTCTATTCCCGTGATTACAATAGGATACTTCAACAATACCACTATGGTTATTTGAATTAATACTTACCTCCATTAATGGGCAACTATTATCGCTTTGTAAGCTACTGCTTGCAACTGGAGTTTGAGCAATAGATACATGGCATAGAACAATGAAAACGAAAGAAAGTATGGGTAGTCTCATAATTGTGTGCTTTTATTTAGTATTACTAATAGTCTCTAGGTGTTTTACAAATCTATAACATTATATGTATATAGTGTAATACAAAAAAAACCATTTATCAGAAAAAAACAATACAACCTTTAGTGCCTTAAAGCATATTTAGGCTTATAGAATTAGCTTATACTGCTTTTATTTAATTTATTTTATCAGATATTATCATTCATTCATGTTGTTTTTTTTCTTATTAACATCTAATTAAGAACAATACAAAAGGCTGACTATCAAGCCTATTAGCAATAACGACGCTTTTTTACTTAAAAAACTGATAATGAATGTTTTATATTTTTTATTACTCCATTTACTTTTTTGCTTTAACTTTTCTTTAAGATTATGTGACCTAAAAATGAAGAACAAGGTAAACTTATCAGTCACATTAATAATGCCACACAAAGTTTTTCTAACTCTTTTAGAGTCAAGCATCTATTAAAAAACGAATAAAAGCTCCTATAAAGCAAAAAATTAGCCCTTATAAAAAGATAAAACCTCAACAACTTAGTCTATAGCAATTCTTATTTATCAGAAAAAACTTATACTTTAGTTCACCGTATAAATAATCCCTCAAGGTTAAATAACCTTTTCTAATCTTTATCCCCATGTATAAAAGTAAATTAATAAGGCTATACCAAACATTAGACGATTCAGAAATCCGACAATTAAAAAAATGGATAAAATCGCCTATTCATAATAAACACAATGATGTACAAGTATTATTTGAGTACCTTTTATCAAGAAAAGGAATTAGCTCTATAACAACAGATCGGGAACGTGTCTATCAATATTTGTATCCTAACAAAAAAATGAACATGCCTCGTTTGCGTCATGTCATGTCTTTTGCAACGGATGTTTTAGAAAATTTTATCAGATATATTGAATATGTTTCGGATAAAAAGAATGGAGAAATTCTTTTGTTAAGAAGTTTTCGAAAACGAGATTTAAGAAAAGATGCGGAAAAACAAGAGTTGGCTTTATTGGATGGATTAGAAAACGAGACTATCCAAAATGAGGAGTATTATTGGACTAAATATCAACTGGAATTAGAGTCCTTTCGTTTGCAAACAGATACCGATCAACCAACCAGTACCAACTTCCATTTGCAAGAGGTTATGAACAGTTCCTCCCTTGTCTTTGTCCTTAGCATCTTGCGTTATGCTTGTATTAGCATCACCCACCAAAATCTATTCAAAACAAAGTACGACATTCCTTTTATAGATGCGATTCTGCTAGAGATAGAAGCAGGAAATTATGCCTCTATTCATAGCATACAGTTTTACCATGCTTGTTATATGGCTTTGACAAAGCCAGAAGTGGACGATAATTACAAGCGATTGAAGCAGTATATTGTGCAGTATCCTGATATTTTGCCAGCAGACGAGTTTCGTGAGTTATATGAAATGGCGATTAATTACTGTATTAAAAGACTCAACAAAGGAAATAGATATTATATCGAGGAGGCTTTTGATTTGTATATGAATGGCATTGACCATGAAGTTCTTTTGGAGAATGGCTATTTGAGTCATATTGCTTACAAAAACACCGTAGCGATTGGTTTGCACTTAGAAAAATTCGAGGAAGTTAAGGCCTTAATTCCTAGAGGAAAAGACTTATTACACTTAGAATACCAAGAGAGTTATGTTCATTACAATACTGCAAATTTTTATTTTGCGACAAAGGATTATGATAAAGCAATACAGCTTTTAATTTCAATGGAATACGACGATTTGTTTATGACCATTGGAGCCAAATTATTGTTGCTTAAAATTTATGTCACGGAAGAAAGCTTTGACTTATTAGAATCTTTTTTACATAGTTTTGCACAGTTTGTTCGTCGAAAATCAGAATTAAGTTCTACGCACAAACAAAGCTTTCTGGACACGATTCGACTTACTCAAAAAGTCGTTGATGCTTATACAAAAAAACAAAAAGCAGCCTTGATAGAAGAAATAACCGCCACCAATCCACTGCCTGAAAAACGATGGCTATTGGAGCGTCTAGGAGTCGTTTCTACGTGAGCTTAGCATTCATAAAAAAAAGATTTGAAAATGATTAAAATACCTCATTTTCAAATCTTCAAATTTTCAAATTAATAGCAACACTATTTATAATTGTATAGGACCTTTTCCTACCTGATCTTGCAAATAATGGCGCCCTTCACAGCAATCCAATAAATCGCTTTCTATAAATGCTTTTACTGCTTCCTTAATAGCATCTGGGTATAATAAATGTAAATTTGGTCCAGCATCCAAGCTAAAATAAAGTTGATTTCCTGTCGCTTTTCGCCAAGCTTGAACCCGTTTGATTAGTTCAATAGAATTCCCTTCCATCAAAATATAAGAAGGTTCTGAAGTCATCATCAAAGCGTGTAATTGCAAGGCTTCTTGCTCTGTAATCACGCCAAAGGTTTCTAAGTCACCTTCTTTTAAAGCTACCAATAATTTTTCTAAATTTTGATGTGCTTGTTGATAACGAATTTCAGCAAAAGGGTTGCCATCCATTAGGGCATGTCCCGCAGTACTAGAAACGCTTTTTTCTTTTTTACTAACCATCAAAATATCGTCGTGGAAGCTATGAAAGACTTCGTGTACCTGCTGTCCAAAAGGAATGGCATATTCATTTGAAGAACCATCCGCCAAAGGCGTTTCACCCCACAAAGCTAAGGAAGCGTAAACAGAACGGCTTGCAGAGCCAGAGCCCAAACGAGCAATGTCAGACGCTTTGCGAAAGAATAACTCTTCGTTAGGCATCGTAATACTCACTTCTCGTTCCATGCTACACAGACAAAGCGCCAAGGCGCTCATGCTAGAAGCCGAAGAGGCAATTCCCGCAGAATGTGGAAAAGAGTTGTGTGATTCGAGGCTTAATTTGTACGCTGTCAAAAAGGGAAAGTATTCTGTGATGCTTCCCAAAAAGCGAACAATTTTGGTTTTAAACGCTTCATTTTCTTTGCCTTCAAATAAAAAATCAACAGCTATTTTACCATCATCTTCTTTTTCTTCATAAGAAAGAGACGTTTCTGAATACGCATTTTGAAGGGTAAAGCTAATGGAAGCATTCTTAGGTAATTGACGACCATATTTGCCCCAATATTTGATAAGAGCTAGATTCGAAGGACTACGCCAGGTTATTTTCATGAAAATTTATATTAGTTTTTTAAACAACTTCTTGATAAAGTAGCGGTTTGAAAGATCTTGATAATTGATTGTTTCCAACGTTCGGAATATACCAAAATTAACAATTCCTGTGAATATTTTTCTTGTTGCCGAATTAAAATTCAGATAAAAACAGCTCCTCCAAATAAAAACAGCAACTACCTAATAATCATTAAACCTCTTTTGGGCTTAATTAGCCACTGTTGTTTAGTAACTTAGTTCTCATTACAAAGCAAATAAAACAGGACATGAAAAACCAAATCACGAAACCAATAAAGAGAGGGCGCCTAAGGCAATTATTAGGGAAAGAATTTTACATTTACAAACGCAAAAAAGATTGGCTGTGGGGAGATAAAAAATGGGCAAAGACCAAATCCAATACCTTTGAAGGTGTTCCTGTTTTTGAGCACAGGTCTATGGTTTTGAGACCACTCAAAGATGTTGATATGTATTTGCAAGAAAATAAAAGAACGAACCTCAAACTAGCCATTGCTCATTTAGACAAAATCGTCATTCGCCCCAAGGAAACGTTTTCTATTTGGAAATTAGTCGGTCGCCCAAGTAAGTGGAAAGGCTACTTGGATGGCTTGGTGCTCAAACAGGGCAAAATTGCCGTTGGAACAGGGGGTGGTTTGTGTCAATTGGGGAATTTATTGTTTTGGATTTTTGCACACAGTCCTTTAAGCATCACCGAGAGATATCGGCATGGTTTTGATGTATTCCCTGATGTCAATAGAAAAGTACCTTTTGGTGCTGGAGCAACTTTGGCCTACAATTACATAGATTTGCAGGTGACTAACAACACTGAAAAGGATTTTCAAATCAACCTAT
>CALDEP010000230.1 GCA_937942475.1 uncultured Aureispira sp. | reverse complement strand
TCAAAAACAAAAAAAGCTCCACCAAAACAAATTGGTAGAGCTTCTCTTAAATCCTATTATCAACAGAAAAAATAGCAAGAACTATTTCTCCCAAACATTATTATCACGATCAATATCCGCCATACGCATCGAAGGATCAATTTCGATTTTCAAAATGTCTTTCATTGGAATTGGAAGATTCAATTCATAAACAGGATGTGTCCATTTCCAATCTGGCATAACCGTTTGGTTTCCATTTTTCAATTCATCTCTTTTGTTTCCACGCATTATTTCCAAAGGAATATTAAAGGTAGCCAACTGTGTCAACTTACCTTTTTTGTACGTCACCACAATATCCAAAGGCATTGGCATACGCTCTTTTCTTTCAAGATAAACCGTTGTTCCTTTTTTGATGACCTTTCCACTACTTGCAAAATAACTACCGTCTTTTGCTTTTGTGATCGTAGTATCTTTAGAACTTTTGTTTCCTTTTACAACATCTACAATCGCATAATCAATACGGTTGGTTGTATTTACCCAATACTCTTTGTACCAATCTAATTCCAAACCTGATTCTTTTTCCATAACACGAATAAAATCATTTGGATTAGGATGTTTGAAATGCCATTCATCATAATATTTTAGCATTCCTATATCAAAAACGCCTTCGCCAACAATGTAGTTCAGTTGTCCCAAAAACACAGCCCCTTTAGAATAAGCAGCTTGCCCGTAAGCAAAATTTGTATTAAAGTGATCGGCATGTGTACTCATTGGCTCCTCAGAACCACTAGTTGCTAAATAAAGATAGCCTCTATAAGAACCATCATGAGGAAAAGCTCCCTTGGCATTAAAAATATGAGAACGCACAACATTAGAAGCATAAGAAGTAAATCCTTCATCCATCCATGCATACAAACTCTCATTTGACCCCATTAACATTTGGTACCAAGTATGCATCGCTTCATGCACAATCACCCCTACTAAAGAACCAAAATTACGCTTCCCAGTAACTAAAGTTGCCATTGGATATTCCATTCCGCCATCACCACCTTGAATGATGGTATATTGTCCATAAGGATATTTTCCATATCTAGATTGAATGAATTTAAAGGCTTGAACGGTTTTCTTTTGCGCTTTTTTCCAAACGTCTTTGTAATCATCATTATCTTGATAAATAAAGTGCAAGACGAAATTTTCATTGACTTCAACGATGTCGTGAATATAATCAGGATCCGCAGCCCAAGCAAAATCATGCACATTTTCTGCTTTGAAATGCCAAGTCAAGTTTTCTTTCCCTTTCAAATCAACCTTCTCTCCTACTTTTTCATAACCATGTCCTATTTCACTAGGATTTTGAAGCATTCCTGTTCCTCCAATGGTATAGTCTTTGTCAATCGTGATTTTTACATCAAAATCGCCCCAAACACCATGAAATTCACGCCCAACATAAGGGTTTGAATGCCAACCTTGATAATCGTATTCACACATTTTAGGATACCATTGTGTCATCGACAACTCAATGCCTTCTGCACTATTCCATCCAGAACGACGCACTTGAAGTGGCACTTGACTTTCAAACTCCATGTCAAATTTACAAGAAGCACCCGCTTTGATGGGCTCATTCAAGGTAACTTCCAAGATCGTTCCAACAACTTCAAACTTAACCTCTGTTCCGTTTTGTTTCAAGGATTTGATTTTGTGGTAACCAATTTCATCCTTTTTTAACTCTAGAATACGTCCGCCAACACGAGTATCGGCATCTTGAATGGTTCTAGAACGAACATCCATCATACTATTCGGCTGAAAAGCATTAAAATATAAATGGTAAAAAACCTTGTTTAGTTCATCCTTAGAATTATTATAATAAACTATATTCTGCGTTCCTGTAAATTGATGTGCTTCTGCATCTACAACAATATCCATTTTGTATTCAATGCGTTGTTGCCAACGATCGGATTGTGCCCAAATAGTCGATGCTGTTAATACAAAAAATGCAACTAAGACGTTTAATCTGTATATCATTCTTTTGTTTATTTTATTTGTTAATTTATTTTTAAAATAGTCTGTGTTTTAAACCTTCCAACTTATAATCTATTTATGTAGTTGTATCTTTGAACTGAACATATAAGCCCAAATTATACCGCCATGACTGGCACAATATTTTAGCTTTGCAATATAATTCACCACAAAATAACAAGAGGTATTCGAAAAATGAAAACCTTCCATACATTTATACCATCATTATTATGCCAAAATATATCACATTTTTAGTACTCCTCCTATCTTTTTCGACGATTGCCCAACAAAAAATAGATGAAGAACTAATTATTTTTGTTCAAAAAACAACAGATAGTCCATTTACCTTAGATAATATCAAAGCCTTGGAAGCTTACATGTTGGAACGCAATATTACAACAAAAATTATTGATATTGATAAAATAGGCGCTCCAAAAGAAGTTGGATATACGCCTTTTATTGTCTATAGAAATCATATTGGCAGAAAAATCTTCAAAGGACGGTATACTTCGCACAAACGCTTGTTGAATTTTATCCGTACGGTTCGAAGACTTCCTATAGAAGAGGTTAATTATAAGGAAGAAAATGTCTTTGTGTGGAAACAGGAACGTTCTAATTTGGTGCTTAAACTTAAAATTACAGATCCTCAAGGAAATTTGCCTAAAAACTTCAATGCTAATAAATTTAAAAAAGAGTATTTAAAAGGTCTAACAAAGGGTTTTGCTCCTGCAACCTATCAAAAAAACATTGCCGTCAGCAGCTCTGATGAGTTAATGTACTGTAGCTTCTACCCATATCTTGCAGAGGATGGAAAAGTGTATATTAGTTCTGAAATTCACTCGCATTACGATTGTCACACGGCTATTTACCAGCAATTTGAAACAGCAGCTGTTGGAAATTCTGTTTCAGAAGCTTTCACATTAGCGGCAAAGAATTCCTTGACTGAAATTCAACGACAAGTCCTTGAATCGACCGCAGGAGATGCGATGAATTATACTAAAAACACCAATACTGTCACTTGGGAAGCCTTAAAACTAAAGCCCTTAAAAGCCCCCGAAAAAAGTAGTCAAACTGCCTTTACAGAAATCGAATTTCCAACAGAATGGATGGTTGCAGGTCCATTGGATGAAAGTACGCCCATCATTGCGTTCAACTTTCCAGCACCTTTGAGGCATTATGGTGGTGAGTTAAAATCTACCACAGGAAATATTAATTTAAGTGCGGTACAAAACTTAGAAACTGCCACAGGTAAATTTGTCGTTGATGTTGCTTCTATAGATATGGGCGAAGGTGACTTAACCCAAGCCGTGACAGAAAGTATGCTTTATGTCGATAAATATCCAAACGCAACATTGGTCTTCAAAAAGATTAGTGGAGATGATTTAAAATTAAGCTTAGGAAACATTACCACAGCAATCGTTGAAGCAGATTTAACCATGCTTGACAAAACGGCTTCCATTACCACTACCGCTCAATTTGAACCTTTTTTAGACGAAAATGGTGCTTTGCGCTTACACATTTATGCTCAATTCTCTGTCAATGATTTAGAAGGAAGCTATACGGTTGCTGGTCCTGATGGTCCTGCTGATGCTAAGAATAAACTATTGTTTAGAATCAATGTCTTGATGAAGGGGAAAGAATAAGCATTCTTTGACAACTTGTCCCTGCATACATTGGAACAAGTTGTCAAAGTACTAGAACAAGCTTTGGTTTTTAGTACAAACTATTGCTTTGTTCCCTTAAAAAGGGAACTACTCCTTGAAAAACCAGATCCTTGACTACTGGATTGGTAGTTCTCTCTAGTACTCTCGAGACTTAAAGTATCATTGCTCTGCTTAAAGGAAAAGATATATGAATTGATATGATAAGGAGGAAAACTCCTATCCCAGCCAAAAATGATCTCATCCTCGGTCGCACTCATTAAAGGCAAATCATGGGTATAAGAGGATTGAGTACTTAGATTATATTCTAATATACGGATAGAATCTGTGCCTGTTGGACTAATGCTGTACTCATAATCAAAACTATCACTGCTAGACTGATATCCAGATTGAGGATCTCCACTTGAAGAACTATTTACTTCAACCCCTATATATAGACCATAGGGATCACAACAAAAACTTGTTCCCGTTGCTGTACTGTCTTCTGGTTTGGCACAACGATCAAACTGAAGTACTACTAGTACTAATAACGTTAATTTAACTGCTTTTATTAATAAGCTGCTTGGGGTTGTTTTAGGGTTCATTTCAATTATGTTTTCATTGCTTTATTTTTAATGCCTATTATTAAAATAATTGAAATTCGTCTTATTAGCAATAAAACAGCCCTAAAAATAAGTCGATAAGGTTCACTTTAACATTTTTTTATAGCTACTAATTTTCTTTTTACTCGTAAAAATGCTTGCTACTTTTTATCCATCCATAGAATACACATCCCGATCCCCCAAAAACGGATATTGCTGGCGCATGGCATGAAGGTGCTCTTTAGTCAAAGTCGTTGTAAAAACAGCTTCTTCGTCTGCTTGATGATATAATAATTCTCCAATAGGACTCAAAACAGAGGAATCTCCAGAATAAGAAAAGCCTTTGCCATCCACACCTACTCGATTAACGGCCACTACATAAGCTTGATTTTCAATCGCTCTTGCGGTTAACAAGCTTCGCCAATGAAAAGAGCGTTTTGCAGGCCAATTTGCTACATAAAAAGCCAAGTCATAATCTTCCAAATTTCGATTCCAAGCAGGAAATCTCAGGTCATAACAAACAAAAGGAGCTATTTTCCAACCTTTATAATGGATGATTAATTTTTCGGTACCTGCACTAAAGTACAAGTCCTCTTTTGCCATCGTAAATAGGTGTTTCTTATCATAATGCAATTGCCTGCCATTGGGCTCTACCCATAACAAACGATTGTAATAATGAGCGCCTTCTTTTATAATCAAACTGCCTGTTAAAACAGCTTTGAGTGCTTGCGCTTTTTCCTTCATCCAAGCAATAGCCTTACTACCTTCCATCGTCTCCGCCAAGCTTTCTGCATTCATAGAAAAACCAGTTGTAAACATTTCTGGAAGAATAATTACATCTGTATCCTCTATATTCGCTAATTTTTCATCAAACATTCTTAAATTAGCATCAATTGATTCCCAATGCAAAGTAGACTGAACTAAAGTTATTGTTAAACTCATCTTAGTAGGTGTTAAGAAAGGTAATAATGATTGTTTTTTTTGTACTTTTAACGTCTTCTTGAGCATCAAAAATTGACTCGCTTTACCAAATTAAAAGATTAATAGGTTTATGCAAAAGTTTCATTTATTTATTTTTATAATTCTTATTATTATTTCTCAAGCTTGCACTGTTAGTTTGATTAATACAGGAATTGACTACACCGTCTTGGAGAGTTTTTCTTTAGAGCAGTTTGAAGTAAAAAATTCAAATGCGCCACCAACAAGTGGTCAAGTCTTCTCAGAACAACTCAAGGATAGAATCCTAAGCAATACCCGATTGAGGTATTTAGATGAAGATGGTGACATTCAGTTTTCTGGAAATGTGACGGGTTATAACATCACTGCATTAGCACCACAGGCAGACCAAACGGTTGCTTTTCAACGCTTAACCATCCAAATAACCATTGATTACAAAGATATTAAGCAAAAAGATGGCTCTAAAGATTGGA
Organism: uncultured Aureispira sp.; assembly: GCA_937942475.1. Lineage (GTDB taxonomy): Bacteria > Bacteroidota > Bacteroidia > Chitinophagales > Saprospiraceae > Aureispira. Next base: position 8,573 of record CALDEP010000230.1, on the reverse strand, counting down.
ATCAAAATTTTTCTAGGTTTGCCAACTTTTCTGCTGATCAAGATTTATCAGGTGTTGAAGATGCCTTGATTCAAGAAATTTACGATCAAGTACTGGACGATGTTTTTAACAAAGCTTTTTCTGGTTGGTAGTTTTTTGACAAAAAAACAACTCTTTCAACAAACTTCTCAATTACAAAACCACCTTTTATGCAGTGGACTGATGAAAAAATAGCCGCACTAGCGCCCAATGATTCTACCGAACGCAGAGGACGTACCTTAGCCAATTCCTCTAAATGGAATCTTATTGCGACCAATTACGAAGCAATTTGGGGCGAATGCAAAGGCTCTGGATCACAACCTTATTTGGTGCAAATTAATTTGAGTGGCCCTAAATATAAATGCAGCTGCCCTGTTCGAAAACCTCCCTGCAAACATGTTTTAGGTTTGTTTTTTCTCTTTGCAAAAAGTAGTGCCGTTTTCAAATATCAAGCGCCAACAGAGGCGATCAAAAATTGGTTGAATCAACAAAGCACCAACCTTACTTCTAGTACTTCAAAAGTAATGGCACCTGTTCTAAAAACAGAAGAAGCCCTTGAACAAGCTAAAATAGCAAAGGAAAAACGTTGGGCGCAACGAATGCAGTTAATGGCAAGTGGCATGGATGAATTAGAACTGTGGTTGACCGATCTTATTCGTCAAGGAATTGCGAACACCGCCATTCAAAAAGCTAGTTTTTGGAATCAAGTTGCCGCAAAAATGGTGGATGCTAAACTGCCTAGAATTAGTACTTATCTAAAAGAAACACATCAACTTATTCAACAAAATCCAAATTGGTCAGAAATTGTTGTTGCTCGTTTGGGAGAGCTTTTTTTGTGGGCTGAATCCTTCAAAAAAAGAGCTCTATTGTCTCCTGATATGCAAGAGGAATTGTATCAAAGTTTGGGTAAAATTGTAAAAAAAGCGACCATTCTAGAAGAACATCCTAGCACAAAAGACCTTTGGTTTGTTTTGGGCAAAAAAGAAGGGCTTGATATCGAAGGACGTAGCTTTAGAAAAATCTGGTTGCAAGGACAAAAAACAAAACAACAGGCATTGATATTAGATTATGCCTTTGGAAGCATGGGCTACGAACAACAATATATTGTGGGCGATTTATTAGATGGTGCCTTGGTTTATTACTCCAAAGCTTATCCACAACGCGCTATTTTTGAATCTTTTGACTCTGCCAAAATCTACGAAAAAACAGAAATTAGTACCCACAAAGACCTAAACAGTGTTCTAAAAAACTATGGCAAAGCACTGGTTCAAAACCCTTGGCTTTTTTCTTTTCCTGTTGGCTTATCCAAGCTTAAAGCCTTTATGAATGAGAAAAAAGAGCTGCAAATTAAAGACGTTAACGATACCATTATTCCTCTAAGTAATGTCAAAGAAGCTGTTATGTGGAAAATATTAGCCATTAGTGGTGGGCATAGTGTCAGTCTATTTGGAGAATGGAATGGGCTGCATTTTGAACCCTTGAGTATGCTGACCGAACAAGGTGTTCTTAGTTTTACTTAGTTTTTATTAGAAATTAGTTTGGCAAAAATCTTATCATAATGAAGCAAATACTACCTATTTTTTTGATCGTTTCCTTGGGCTTATTAACTGCCTGTCAATCAGACAAGACAACATCTGCAACCGAAACAAGCGAAAACCAAGACAGTACTAAAAGTACCTCACCTCCAAATAAGGCAAGCTCCACGCCTATTACAACTACCGTAGAAGAAACCTTTGATGTCATTCCAGAAGGAATATATCGAAGTTTGAATGCAAAATTAGCCGCTTCTAATAAAAAAATGACGGCTAAGGAAATTGTAAAAATGTATTATCCTGCCGAAATTTCTGATAAGACCAGTTTTGAGAAAATAAACGTTCAAACAGAAAAAAAAGGACCTCAAACCATTGTTACCTTGACGCACGACAATCAAAGCGAACACATTAGCATTCAAGGACATCGAATTGTCATGACCTTGGAACAAAAAGACGCTCATTGGCAAATTGTTGATCTCCAACAACAATATAAATGTTGGATTAGAAAAGATGGTGGTCTTTGGAGCAATGATAAATGTTCTTAAACAGATTACTACAAATAAAAAAGGCTTGAATCTTAGGAAATATCCTAAAATTCAAGCTTTTGACTTTTTTTATAACGTTTTTGTATTACTTAACTCATGTTACGCATAAAATTAATTAGGTTGCAAAGAACTCAGATGTAGTTTAGCAGATGGTTCTAATGTTGAATGTTTAATTTTTAATGCTGAATGGTATAAAACATTAAAAATTCAGCATTAAAAATTAAACATTAGAAAATATGCTCAAATAAGTAATAAGAGGTTTAAATCTTGATTAAAAAAGTTCTTGCGTAACATCAGATAATAACAGCCAAATTTAGTACCATTTAACTGCCTTTTAGCATGAAGTTTATTTTTTTTGTGTAAAAAAAAACTACAAATTAAGTTTATCTTAATTCTTGAGGAGGCTTCCTCAAAAGAAAATTACAAAAAAATAAACTTAAATAGCTTGGATAGCTGCTTTAGATTCCTCATTTTGTACAGACCATTTTTTTTTGAAATTCTGGAACAAGAATTAAATCGTTTAAGTATGAAAAAAACACTACTAGCTCTTTTATTAAACTGCCTTTGTTTTGTAGGCTTTGCTCAAAATGGAATTCCACAAAATGCGGGTGCTAGAGGTGCTGCAATGGGAAATGCAAGTTTGACCTTTACAGACATCAACAGCATATTTACCAACCAAGCAGGCTTGGGGTACTTAGAACATTTGTCTTTTACGGCTTATGGAGAACGACGATTTGTAGGGGCAGATGGTCTAAATTCCTTTTTGTTTGGAGTGGCCTACCCACATAAGAAAATAGGAACGGTTGGATTAAGTGTCCATTATTTCGGTTACGGGAAATACAACGAACAAAAAATCGGACTTTCTTATGCTAGAAAGCTCTTTAAGCGAATGTCTATAGGAGCGCAATTTAATTATTTGGGAACAAGAATTGGAGAATATGGAACGGCACATTCTTTTACCTTTGAATTAGGAATTTTGGCAAAAGTAAGCAAGCAATTTCATATTGCAGCACACACGTTTAGCCCTGTTCAAGTTCAATTGCCAAATGGCGACGTCTTACCTTCTTTGTTTAAATTAGGTGTTGCCTATATTCCTTCAAGCCAATTGAGATTAACAGCAGAAATAGAAAAAGATTTAGAAAACCCATTTAATGGACGATTTGGAATAGAATATCACCCGATTAATATCTTATATATTCGAGCAGGAGTTTCCACCACGCCTGTTATGGCTAGTTTTGGTTTAGGCTTGAATATGAAAGGCTTGAAAATCGATATAGCAGCGAGTTATCACATGGTTTTGGGCATTACTCCTAGTTTGTCTGTAAGCTATATTGTAGGAGACAAGGGACCTTCAAAGACTTCTGAGGCACATTAAATGAACCAATTATGCGAGCGATATTTTTATTAATACTACTAATTTCTTTTTCTAATGTTGTCTTTGCCCAAAAAGCAAAAAAGAAGAAAGCAGATGAAAATGAAGTGAGTAATGGAACACAGTTTTTGATAGAAAACTTAGTGGAAGATAGTGATGGAGAAAATTTTGACTTTGGAACCCAGTTTGAATACTTGGAAAACTATGAGCAAAATCCTTTGGACATCAATAGTGCCACAGAAGATGAATTAGTAGCTTTTGGATTGTTTTCGGCCATCCAAATACAGGCTTTATTATTGTACAGAAAACGCTTTGGACAAATTTACTCTTTGTATGAATTGCAAGGAGTGCCCACATTTGATGTGAAGACCATTGTTCGAATGACGCCTTATATTAGCGTTGCAGCAACAAAGGCAGAAGAGAAAATGGATTTTGGGAAGATGTTTAAATATAGTAGACATCAAATCTTTGCCCGTTATCAACGCATTTTAGAGCAACAAAAAGGCTATCAAGCTTTGGCTCCTGGCGAAACGGGTAGTCGATTCTTAGGTTCTCCTGATAAGTTCTATTTGAGGTATAGAATGACGTACAAAGATAGAATGAGCTTTGGTGTAACGATGGAAAAAGATGCTGGAGAAGAGTTCTTTACAGGTTCTAACCCACAGGGGTTTGATTATTACTCAGGGCATTTTTATCTAAAAAAAATCTCTAAAAACGTACACAGTATTGCTTTAGGAGATTTTCAAGTTTATTTTGGACAAGGTTTGACCATTTGGGGTGGTTTTGGAATTCGAAAAGGGGCGCAAGTTTTAAATGTGAAACGAAATTCATTGCCTATCAGACCTTATACCTCTGTAAATGAAGCCTTGTTTATGCGAGGTGGTGCAGGGCATTTTCAGTTTTTGAAAGATAAAAATTTATCGGTGACTGTTTTTGGTTCTTATCGTCAGCGGGATGCTAATTTGAATCCAATTATTGATTCACTTATCGAGGACTTAGATTTTGCGGTAAGTTCGATACAAGACATTGGTTTTCACCGAACAGAAAGTGAGATCGAGAACGAGAATTCTATTGGAATTATTACTTCTGGAGCAAGAGTTGGTTATAGTGGTAAGAGTTGGAAAATTGCAGGAAACTTTGTACACAACTATCTAACCAATGAATTGCAAAGAGATAATACTGCTTTGTACCAACAGTTTAATTTTGCAGGGCAACAGAGTTTTAATGCTAGTTTGGATTATTCTTTTAGATATAGAAATTTACAGTTTTTTGGTGAAACAGCTACGAATGAAAAAGGGGGCATTGCTACTTTAAATTCAATTCTGGTTGATTTAGATCCAAGAGTCAGTTTAGCAGTGTTGCATCGTTATTATGATAAGACTTATTACACACTCAATGGAAACGCTTTTGCAGAAGGAACGAATGCCAGCAATGAATCGGGCTTATACCTAGGTTTGGAGGCTCGTTTGGGGGCTGGTGTCAAATTTAGTACTTACTTTGATGTGTTCCAATTTGACTGGTTGCGTTATCAAATAGATGCTCCAACCAAAGGATACGAAATTTTTGGTAAGTTAGAATATTCGCCCAATTACTTTGTCAGTATGTACGCCCAATATCGTTTTGAGCGAAAGGGGAGAAATTTGTCGGAGAATACAACCAACATTGATCAGATTATTGATCATGACAAACAAAACCTAAGGTTTCATTTTAGTTATAATGTTTCTAGTCAATTTGCTTTGCGCTCTAGAATTGAGTTTTCTTTCTACGAAGATCAAGAATTTAGTCAAGGCTTTATGTTGTATCAAGATTTGGTATTTAAGCCTAAAGCCATTCCTCTTAAAGCTCAAATAAGACTTGCCTTTTTTGATACTGATAATTATGATACGCGTATTTATGCTTATGAGAATGATGTTTTATATGCCTTCTCTGTGCCTGCTTATTCTGGTAGAGGTTTGAGATATTATTTTAATTTGAGTTATAGAATTAATCGCCATTTTAGTGTCTGGCTTCGTTTTTCGCAGACTTATTTTACAGACAGAGAGGTTGTTAGTGCTGGATTGAATGAAATAGAAGGGCGCACTCGCTCAGAGGTAAAAGTACAAATACGAGCAAAGTTTTAAAAAATTGAATTAAATAGTTGCTTTATATTTTGAAATAGGTTTATATTAGTATCGTTAGAAACATAAATTGAAATATTACTATTTTAAAAGCTGAGAAGCGATGAACAAGCCTAAGATTATTAAGAGCTACGAAAATGTATCTGAAGAGCTTTTGGAGCAAATAAAATTGACCTATCCAAGAGGATTTGCACGTTATTTAGTTTCTTTTTCCGATGGAAAAGGCGTGCGACAAAAAGGTCTTCCATTTGAGACAGAAGATAAATATTATTTGATCAAAATGTCACAAGCAAAAGCTAAAAACATTATTGAGGATGATGATGATTTTGATGATGATGGTAATTTGAAAACAAAAGTAAGGGATAAGTATATCGACAATCAAGATGATTTAGATTTCTTAGAAGATAATAATAATGTAGATAATAATAATGAAGATCTAGATTTAGACCTCTAATCTTTTCTTGTCTTTTATATTAATACTTCGTGGAGTTTTTAGTTTTTTGATAAAAAACATAAAAACACATCTTGTATTAATTTGATTATCAGCTTATTAATATTTTGATAGCTAAAGGCGTGTACTGCTGATAATCAATTTAATACGATTTCTACACGAAGTATTGTTATATACAGCGCCTTGTTTTAATTGTAGAGTGAATGATAGTTCGCTTGATATTAAAATAAGGCGCTTTTTTAGTTTTTGGAAAGTGGCTGACATCATACTTCCTAAAAACTAAGAAAAAGGATCTGCCTTGATTCGATAAAACAGGATGACCTCATAACCTGATTTTACGACCATCAGAAGCGCCATTAGCAAAATAGGATTACTAAGATTTAAAAAGTGATGGACTGCCCACAATAGAATAAACCAAAGATAATGCGCGATGAATTGGCTTGGGTGAATCATAATTTTTGTTTGCAAGGGCATCGTTTCAATAGATGGACGAATGCCTCTGCGCTCCAAAATAAAAGTAGGTAGGAGATAAGCAACTAAAAAAACAAGCGTTAATAATAGCAAACTACTATTCCACAATTGCCAAGGCATTTGAGCCAAGGTATGAAATATGCCCAAAGAAGTATCCCAAGAATCAACTTGCCCAAGACGAATGATAAAAACTAAGGCAATATAATGTAAAACCAAGGTGTAAATACAAAGCCCGACCGTTTTTAGGGCAGGCGTACGGTATTCTGGAAGGTGGTGGTAGCCTGGGCGTCCATATTTTAGAGGAATAATGATTTTTAAATAAACCAAAACCACCAAGGCAGAAATAAGTTCTAACCAAACTAAAAAAAGGGTTTCAAACAAGGTCCAGCCCAATAAAGAAACGCCAATTAATAAGAAAATATTATTAATAAAAATGGAATAAAATTCAAACTTTTGGATAGATTCTGGTGTTATCTTATTCATAGACTGAAAGAACTTTCATTTTTTTCTGAAAGTTTTAAAATTTATATTTCGACTAAGCCAAATTATTTGTACATTTGTTGACAAAGGCTTAAAACGAATTGGTTTGAGAACTGCTCGCTAGATAACTTTGGAAAAGCGACCTAAAAAGATAATAGATGGACAAAAATATAAATGTTCTGCTCCAAGATGAAACATTGGACAAAGAATTGCAAAAAATAGCGCAAAAGATAAACGACAAAGAACGAATATCGGACGAAGATGCTTTGTATTTGTATGAAAAAGCGCCACTAGGGTATTTAGGAACTTTAGCCAACTATATTCGAGAAAAACGACATGGAGACAAGACCTATTTTAATCGAAATTTCCACATGGAGCCGACGAATGTATGTGTGTATACTTGTACGTTTTGTTCTTATTCAAGGTTGATTAAGAAACGTTCGGAAGGTTGGGAATTGACGCACGACGAGATGTTGGATATTGTCAAAAAATACGATGGTAAACCTGTCACCGAAGTGCATATTGTAGGCGGTGTTTTGCCTCAGTATGACTATACCTTCTACCTTAATTTATATAAAGCCATCAAGGCACATCGCCCAGAATTGCACATCAAAGGCTTGACGCCAGTAGAGTACCATTATGTGTTCAAGAAAGCGAAAGTTTCTTATGAAGAAGGGATGAAAGCAATGGTAGAAGCTGGATTAGACTCGATGCCAGGAGGTGGAGCAGAGATTTTTCATCCAGAAATTCGGGAACAAATTGCTCGTGGAAAATGTGATGGCGACCAGTGGTTAGACATCCATAGAATACTCCATAATTTAGGAAAGCGTTCGAATGCAACCATGTTGTACGGACATATTGAAGCCTACAAACATCGGGTAGATCACATGTCAAGGTTAAGAACGTTGCAGGATGAAACAGGAGGATTTCAGACCTTTATTCCATTAAAATATAGAAATAAAAACAACGAGTTATCACACTTAGAAGAAGTGTCTGCGGTGGAAGATCTGAGGAATTATGCGATTGGTAGAATCTATTTGGATAATTTTGACCACGTAAAAGCTTACTGGCCAATGATTGGTCGCACAACTGCTCAATTATCGTTGGCTTTTGGTGTCAATGACATTGATGGAACGATTGACGATACGACTAAAATTTACTCTATGGCAGGTTCTGAGGAGCAATCGCCAAGCTTGAATACTCAACAATTGGTCGAGTTGGTGAAAGCAGTCGATAGACATCCTATTGAAAGAGATACGGTTTATAATGTCGTGCAAGACTATATGGATTATGATTTTAGTAAGGAGGGTTTAGTTGGATTTTTAGAATTACCAGTAATACAAAAGTAAAGGGTTGATTGACAATTTTTGCCAAAATGAGACTAAGTGGCTTAAGCTTACTAATTTAGTTTTAAGTCGTAAGTTATAAGTAGAAAGTCGTAACGTGTTGTTAACGAACAAACTTACGACTTTCTACTTACGACTTAAAACTGGACACCCAAGTCTATAAAAAAGGTTAAATTGTAAGCCATGGCAAAAATTGTCAAAGAACCAAACAAGGTAAAAACTTTATGGAAATTTATATATA
>CALDEP010000229.1 GCA_937942475.1 uncultured Aureispira sp. | reverse complement strand
AAAAAAATCTTATGAAACAAATTGTCTCCTTACTTGTAATTGCTTTTTTTGCAATGACATCGTTAAATGCGTCCCCGCTAAGTCCTACCACTTCAAAGCCATTAGATATGTCTATCTATGAGGCAATTAATAAAGCTGGCTATCAGAGAATGTTAACACAGCGGATTGCCAAGTCTTACATGATTGTACTTAGTAATTTAGATCCGATTAAGCACAAAGAGCATTTAAAAGGAAGTGCCCGATTGTTTGAAAGCAACTTAAAGGAATTGAAGGAATATGCACCTACAGATGAGATTAAAAATCAATTTCGGTATGTAGAAATTTTGTGGAGAAATTATAAATTTATTTATAGTGATGATTTTAGTGAGGAAAATGCCTTAATAATTTTTAAGTTTAATGACAAAATATTAAAGGCTTGTAATGACGCTGTGACTTTGTTGGAAGAATATGCTGTTGCACAAACAGCAAATAAAGACCAGGAGATGATAGACGATAAAAATGGATTGTCTAATGTTATTAATGTCTCTGGTCGCCAAAGAATGTTATCACAAAGAATGTTATTTTTTACCGTGACAAAGTTTAGCAAAATAGGAGATGAGGAAGCCTTAAATCGTAAATTTAGTGAAGCTTTAGGTCTTTTTAATAGTTCCTTAAAAGAGCTGATTTCCAATGCTGAAAATACAGAAGAAATAGATACTGAGTTATTAGATATCGCAAACAGTTGGGAAAAAGTTGAAAGCAATATTTTGTCTGTAATGAATGCGGGTGAAATAACAGTTCAAGAAAAAGATAAGCTGATAGATGCTCTTAAACTAAGTGAACAAGTGCTTTTTTCACTGGATGAGGTTGTTTTTCTATACGAGCGTGTTGCAGAGTCTAAGAAAAAATAAATTGCGAATAATTAAAAAGCACAAGAATTCTTAGGATTTTTGTGCTTTTTTTTTCTAAAAAATAAATGATGCGCCTGTTCTTATCTTGTATTATCCTATTCTTATTGTTCTTTGATACCATTCATGCACAAGAAACTTCATCCTTTTGGATTGATGGTCAAATAAGACCTCGAATAGAATTTAGAAATGGATATAAAACCTTACAAAGTGATTCTTCTACTGCAACGGCTTTTATTGAACAAAGAAGCCGACTTGGATTAGGGTATAAAAATGCACTAATTGAACTCTATTTGCAACCACAAGATGTACGAACATGGGGGAGTACTCCATTAGTCAATAACTCAAATGGCTTTTTTACCTTGTATAATGCTTGGTTAAAGATTAAAGCAAGCCCATTTATTAGTGTCAAAGTAGGACGACAAGTATTTAGCTATGATAATCAACGAATTTTGGGTGGTTTGAATTGGGCGGCTCAAGGAAGGGTACACGATGCGGTTTTGTTTGAATATAAAAATGATAGTAGTAAAATGGCTTTACAAGTCGGAGCTGCTTATAATGCCATTGGGGGAAGTTTAAATCAGCAGCCTTATAATTTGGCAGGAAATTATAAAACAATGCAATTTTTGCGATTCCACAAAGGCTTTAAAAACTTTAAATTTAGTGTATTAGCTTTGAATGTTGGAAGAGAGGCGACGGACCAAAAACTGTATTTTGAACTAACTGCAGGAGGAATTTTTCAGCTTAAATTAAAAAACTTCCAAGCAAGCTTAGAAGGTTATTATCAGTATGGAAAAACAACTTCTAATTTGAATACAAATGCTTATTTGTTAGCCATGAAATTTAGCTATCAACTAAAGCCTTTAACATTTGTATTAGGGGCTGACTTTTTATCTGGAACAGACTATGCCAATCAAGCAACAGAAAACAATAGCTTTAACCCTTGGATGGGAACCAACCATATCTTTTATGGACATTTGGATTATTTTTATGTGGGAAGTTCGCATAAAAATGTTGGTTTATTAGATGCTTATGCACAGGTGCATTATAGCCCTACTTCAAAAATAAAATTGAATCTAATGTATCATCTATTTTATACGCCTAATGTACTGGATTATAATGCAGTGAATCCAACTATTCCAGGAGGTCTACTAGGGCATGAAATTGATTTTGTGTTTAAATATAAGATTAAAAAATACTTGGGCATACAGTTGGGCTATGCACATCTATTGGGCACAACAACATTGGAAGAACTTAAGCCTTCAGGGGAAGTTGATAATTTGAATAATTGGGCTTGGTTAATGCTGGATGTCAATCTAGAATTATTTAGACATAATATCAAATCTACCAAAAAGGATGCTACCACGACTCGGTTTTAGTATGGATTAAATAAGTGGATCGTATTAAAACTTTGGGTTAATGCTGGATGTCAGTATGAATTGCCTAATCTCACAACAGAATGAAATAAATTAGGATTTATGTTGATGCTTGACCAATTCATTTCCAAAATATAAAACGCCCACGGAGATGAACAAACAAGGAAATAAACCTGAAACAAAGCCAAGTGGAAATCCATGAACTAGCATCACCATCATAAAATAACAAATAAACCCTGTCCCAAATTTTAGCATTCGTTCCATGCCACTCATCTGCTGTGTCCAGAAAACGATAAAAAATGGTATAAATAGACTTAACAAAACGCCTGCAAATCGACTGTTCATCGTCGCATTTGCATCTAAAGTTAGATAGCCTATGACAGCCATTAGAATTAAATTTAGGGCTAGGAGAAAAAGCCCATTAATTATCCTTGTACTAATATGAACAGCATGCTTGTCATTTTGTACTACAATTAACTCTTGGAGGTTAATTTGTAAGGCTTCAGAGATTAACTTTAGTGTCTTTCCTCGTGGCTCACTTTCATTGTTTTCTATTCGTTGAATGGTTCTCAAATTTACTTGAGATTGGTCTGCCAATTCTTCCTGTGTTAAGCCTTTTAGTTTTCTTATTTCGCTTATTTTTTTTGCTATTAAACTCATGGTAGTTATTTTTTTTGGTAAAATTTTCACTCAAAAATAACAAATCAATCTAAAGTTATGGGCAAAAGTAGGTTGACTTTTGTACGACATTTGCATTGTCCTCAATTGTCGTAAGCTTGTTTTTGATTGACATACAGGTGTTTGCACTAAATGGGCTATTTTATCAACGACCTTCATATTATCAGCAAGATAATCTTTAAATGTTGAATGCTAAATGTTGAATTTTTAATGTTTTTTATGCCATAAAGCATTCAACATTAAACATTCTTGTGAAGTCTTTATTCCCCTTGTTTATTTATCAGACCTATATTTTAGCCCTTGATTCGCATTTCGATTTAGTTTCTAACAACTCCGCAGCCGCTTTTTTTGCATCCTCGACCATGCTAGGATTGTCAAGGATGGATTTTAGTTCTTCAAGACTTCTATTTTCAAATCTTTTTTTGAAGAAATTAACTTTTGAATTTGCCTTATAATTTACCGCATTATTCTGAACGAATTGATGCCGAAAATTAAGAAATATGTTCTCATTTAACAAAACATAAGAGCCAAGGAAAATTAGAGTGCTAATAAAATCAAAACCTAAGGTGTTAGAAGTGCCAAAGGCAATGATTTCAAAAGGGAAAAAGTTGATCAAATTAATACTTGCAAAAATACATAGAAAGCCAGTAAAGACAATGCCTGTTTTCCTTTTGTAACGAATTAAACTGAAATTAATTAACAAAAAACAACTGCCTATAATAAAATTGGTCCAATTGAAAGGAGGAAAGAATGGAAGGATACACAAACCTAAAATAAGAAGCACAAAGGGAAAAAGATTGCCTTCTTTTTCTACTTCATTCTCAAGCAGATCAATGTCGTCTAGAATATCTTCATTCATAGTTTAGGGCTGTTGGGCTTAGGTTTTTTTTGTAATAATAAAAAATTAGGTTGCCAAGTCCAAACTCAGCAACCTAATTCTAAAAAAGTATTATCATAGAAAAAAAATTACTCCTTGACCATTTCTAGCCAATAAGGGTAGGCATTAATTTCTATCTTTATCAAATAGACTCCAGAAGGATAATCGACTAAATCAGGAATGCGAACTTCCTTAATTTCTCGCCCTTTGGTTGTTGTCGTTTGTGTGAATTTTTCCTCCATTAATTTGTTGTAAATACTGACTTTCAAAACAGCAGGATTTCGTTGTTCGATGAACACATGCAATTCATCTTGAATTGGCTTAGGCGTATAATACATTTCCCCTTTGTGATCCACCACAATACTAGCTTCTAGCATGGTTAGATAAGCAAAAAAGAAGTTTGGAATGCCATAGCCTAGCGAAGAATCTGGTTGGCTAGAAAGACTACCACTCAAACGAATAGCGTCTTTGATTTCCTCACTTGTTTTATCAGGATGTGCCTGTCTGAGAGATGCGACCATTCCAGCCATGACAGGAGAAGAAAAAGAAGTTCCATTGGTTCTTGTAATATCATATTTGTTCATACTAGCCACAACCGTGTAACGTCCTTGCGCTGCGACATCAGGCTTGATGCGCCCATCTGCTGTTGGCCCCCAAGAACTAAAACTAGCACGAGTACCATTTGGACGGACAGCAGCAACACTTAAAACTCCTTCGGCATCAGCAGGTGTCCCAATATAATGCCAAGGTCCATCGCCTTCATTTCCTGCACTGTTCACAATCAAAATACCTTTAGAAGCGCCAATATTGGCTCCTCGGCTAGATAAAGCCGTTTTACCATCTAGTTGATGGTATTTGTAAGACATTGTTGTGTCGTTAAAACCAGTATACCCAAGTGAAGAATTAATCACATCAACTCCAAGGCTATCAGCATGTTCCAATGCCGCAACCCAGTTGAATTCTTCAATTCTAAATTCACCTTTGACATCCTCTGTTTTAAATAAATAATAGGACGCATCAGGTGCTGTTCCTACAATTAAATGAGGGGCTTTAGACCCCATACACGCCAATACATTGGTGCCGTGTGTACTACTTTCGTAAACAAAGTCATCGCCTTCTACAAAGTCATGGGTTCCCAACAAGCGATCATTACTATAAATACTATCAAAAACAGGCATTCTATAAACATCTAAAAACCCACCATCAAAAATAGCAACATGCACACCTTCGCCTGTATAACCATAATTGTGTAAGACATCTCCACCCAACATTTTAATTTGATTGTCTGCCAGACCATAATAATCCACCTCATGTTTCGAAACATCTACAGAAGGTCTATTTTTCTTCATATTTGGCTTGGAAACTTTTCTAAATTTCCCCAAAGGCTGGATCGACTTCACAAAAGGAAGTTGACTAATTTGGCTCAACAAATCTTTATCTTTGGTATGAATGGCGATAGAATTCATCCATTTCGATTTGGCGTGCAGTGGCACGCCCAAGTCAATAATTTGCTGAATATAACTAGGCGTAATGGGTAAATCATTTTCTTCAATAGCAATGCCCATCGTAACTCTGCGCTGAATAGCTCTAGCCGATAAAAAGTCTTGTGGGTGAAAAATACTGTAAGGTGTGTTGTTCTTATCTGTAAATTCGACCCAATGTAAGGTATGGTTAAGCGGATTGTAATCTGCTTCTTGGGCTTGAAGATAAGTGGCTATCAAGAGTATAGTAAGAATTATTGATAGTTTCATAGTGCTTTTTTTGTGCTAAAAAACGAGTTGATGTTTTATAATAAATACAAAATGGTTTACTAAGAAACGTATAAAAAGTTAAATTGTTTCTTAATAAACCATTTGTTATCTCCGTACTTTATGTAGGTAATCTACAGTCTTGTAAAACTTAAAATAAAGAAACTATAGAAAGACTAAAATTGCTTTACTTAAGGAGTCTTACAGTCTTGATAGATTGAAGGTGCAATTGTTGTTGTATACGCTACTTCCATTGTCTGTCACGGTTAAATTACCTGATAATGAAGCACCATTGACAATAAAACTTCCATTAATCGTAGAACTCCCTGAGCTACCGCCACTAACTAATTGAGAAGGAATCGTAATAGAACTACAATCAGAAGATACATCTGCCGCAAAACTAGTGCCTGAGATAGTAACAACGATTTTGTTTTCTTGAACAGACTCACTAAGCATTAAACTTGATTGGTACGTATATGCATTACTCGTCCCATCAATACAAGATTGTGTTCCAGAGTAAGTGCCATAAAGGTTTGATTTGCAATCAATTTCTTCTTTTGCACAAGATGAAAATAGTAAAATGATGGTTAGTATACTAATGAATTTTAATTTTAAGATCATGTTTTTTAAATTTTAGAATAAAAATAAATGGGTTTTATGTTTTTATAAAAGGAAGTTACAACGAAATCAAAAATCTAAAGCCTCGATTTTATTAATCAGAGATAAATGATATTATTGAGTTCTATTTTTTGTAAAAATTACTGTACTCGATCCTTGAATAAACTTCTATAAAGGACGGCAATTTTTTGATGTTATTATAGTCTTTTCACTATGAAAAAATACGTTTTTATGAAAAAAGTTATTTTTAGTATCTTTATAAGGCTGATAGTCTGCGCTAAACTAACTTTAGAGGAATTTATCAAGAGGAAGTCTTTTGGGCAAGGACTTAAATAAAATGGGTCTTTACTTGACCAGCTCTACCCAATGCGTCTTGCCACCCGTCTTGACTTTAAGCACATAAACGCCTGCTTGATAATGTTGGAAATTATGAAGAGAGACCTTATTAATAATATTGGCTTGAAGTTTTTCTTTGTGATAATGTAATTGTTTGCCAAAAAGATTGTAAACCGTTAACTCAATAGCAGTCGGATTGGAAGCTTCTACATAAACGTGTATGCTATTATCGACAATTTTTTGAGGATGATCCACGCTTCCTAAGGCATTGATAAAAACACTAGAATCGACCAAAGATAAATAAGCATTAAAAAAGTTAGGGATGCCATGCCCCAAAGAAGAATCGGCTTGACTAGCTTGTGTAGCACTATTAAAAATAGCTGTTTTAAGTGCCTTATTTGGAATTTTTGGAAAAGCTTGTTTTAGTGCAACTACCATACCCGCTAAAACAGGGCAAGCATAAGAAGTGCCATCTCCATAACCCACATCATAAGTGATGATGGAAGCATAAGCAGTATTTTCGCCAAGAGCAGCAAGGTCAGGTTTCATGCGCCCATCAGAAGTAGGTCCCCAAGAACTGAATGCTGCTCGACTGCTGTCTCGCTGAACGGCTGCAACCGTAAGCACTTCTGTAACATCGGCAGGAGCGGCTAAATAATGCCAATCTTTGTGTCCGTCATTGCCAGCGGCATTCACAATTAAAATACCTTTGGCACTAGCAATCGTTGCGGCTTTACTAATAAAGGTGCTTTTTCCATCCAAATCTTTATATTGATAAGACATAGATTCCTCTCGAAAACGAGTATATCCCATCGAGGAATTGACGACATCAATCCCAACACTATCGGCATATTCCAAGGCAAGTGCCCAGTAAAATTCCTCGGCTCTATATTCTCCCCGAACATCTTCCGTCTTGAACAAATAGTAAGCCGCATCAGGAGCAGTTCCCACCATTAAGTGAGGCTTTTTTGAAGCCATGATAGAAAGCACATTGGTACCATGTGTACTGCTTTCGTACACAAAATCATCTCCATCTACAAAATCATGGGTGCCGAGTATGCGCTGTTCCAAAAACAAGCTGTCAAAGACAGACATTCTATAGGCATTTCTAAAGCCTCCATCTACGATCCCTACATGGACTTTTTTGCCTGTAAAACCTAATTGGTGTAATTTTTTTCCGCCCAACATAGCAATTTGAGTTTCTGCCAAGCCATAATAATTTTCTTGATGCTTGGAACTGTCTATGTCAGGACGTTTGCTGTACATTTTTCCCACTTTTGCCTTTCTGAATTTGCCCAAGGGTTGCACCGATTTGACAAAAGGAAGCGCTTCAATTTCTTTTAGCGTTTGTTTACTTTCTGTGTGAACTGCCAAGGCATTAAACCACCTAGATACTCCTTGTATGGGCGCAAATTTTTCTACGCTTTTAATATAAGGCATAGAGACAGGAATATCCAGAATGTCAATCAAAACGCCTTGATGCATACGACGTTCCAAAGCTCTAGGACTCAGGTATTCTTGTGGTAAGAAAACACTAAAAGGGCTACTGCTCTTGTCCGTTAATTCTACTAAATGTAGGTTATGAGGATGCTTGTCCACATTGGATTGTGCAACAGTAATTGGACTTATTAATAAGAGTAGAAAGCAATAAATAACATTCATAGGAATATTTTTCTTCAAAAAAGGGGCTAATAGGCGATTTAAAATTAAAAGCTTCTATTTAAACTAACTTTTTTTTGTTAAAAATATTATATTCCTTAGTTTTTTCATCAAAAATCAAAGACTATGTCAAAAAATATACTTCTATTTTTATTGTTAACCACCTTATTGGGCGAATTATCGGCTCAATGTGGTACTCGTTATACCAGTCGTTACTTTAATAGTATCCAAGTATTTCGAGATGTCGAATACAGCTTGGATGCGCCTGCCTTAATTGCGGCAAGCATTACAACCGAAACGACAATCAACAAAGATTTGGTCATGGACATTTTTATGCCACCTGTAACCGACACGGTGACCAAACGTCCTGTCGTAATTTTAGCACATGGAGGCGGCTTTATTAATGTTGCTTTTATGGGGGGAACTGTTTTAGTTGGAACAATGAAGAACGAAGATATACAAGCTTTGGCAGACACCTTGGCGCATTGGGGATTTGTAACAGCAAGTATTGAATATCGTTTGGGATTCAATATTTTAAGTCCTTCATCTTTGAAAAGAGCCGTTTGGAGAGGAGCGCAAGATATGAGTGCTGCGATTCGGTTTTTTCGTAAAAATGCTGCTTGGTTTGACATAGATCCTGATCGAATTTTTTCGGGAGGAAGTAGTGCTGGCGCCTTTTGCGCCATTCATAGCGCCTTTGTAGATCATACAGAACGCCTGCCAGAAAGTTATGAATTGGTTCCTATCTTGAAGAAAGATTTAGGGGCTTTGCACAGTCGCCCAGTAGTTGAGTTGACGAGTTTTAATCCTTTTATGGGAACCTCTGTATTGGCAGATGATGTAGATTCTATCCCACAAGGCATTGTTTCTTGTTGGGGCGCAATTGCTGATTTGGGCTTCATTGCACATGGAAATAATAAAGCGCCAATGGTTTTATTTCATGGAACAAATGACTTGATTGTAAATTATAAATGTGCAAAACCTTTTTCTGGAATCGTTTTAACAGCACCAAATACCTGTGGTACTTACATCATAGATTCTCTAATGAATGCTTTGAATATGCCACACAATACCTACTATGCACCAGGCGAAGGGCATGAGTATTGGGGCGCATTGAATGGCGATTGGTTGGCTTCGGGTCCCAATGCTTATTGGCCAGATATTATACAAAAATCAAGCGATTATTTATACGAGATTATGCGTCCAGCATTGCCTACTGTAAATGGTCCAGATAGCGTTTTGCCAAGCACGAATTATACCTATTCTATTGCCAATCCAAATCCAAATTATAAATATTGTTGGGAAGTAACAGGAGGCGTAATTGTTTCTCCTATAGTGAATGGTGCTACCGTAGAAATTGAGTTTTTTAACACCTCAACGCAAGGTTTTGTCGCTGCTAGAGCGGTTGATGCTGCTGAGGTTGCTAGTGGAAGTGCCTTAAAATATAGTGTTGTTAGTACCAATGTTAGTGTAGATCAAATAGCAAATACTACAATTGGCATTCAAGTGCAGCCGAACCCTGCTAGTGAGCAATGTCAACTTGTTATTAATAGCCAAAAAGAGGAGGTAGGTAAGATTCAATTGTTTAATACCCTAGGGCAAAGCGTCTTGACTCAAAGGGTGGAATTATCAGTAGGAAACACAGCAAAAAGCTTGAATATTAAAAATCTTCCAGCAGGAATTTATAGAATTATGGTGACAACTGAAGGGAGTCGTGTGGTTCAGACCTTGATGGTTTATTAAGCTCTTTTCGTTCTTTGAAAATGCTTCTCAGCGCTCTTAGCATTAGTTAAGAGCGCTAAGAAGAGGCTATGTTTTTCCTCAAGGAATGAAAAAATAATCCAACAAACTATCTCGTTTAGAGGCAGAAATGGTGATTTGAGTATCGTCATCCATAATTAGTACAGGGCTTTTTCTCCGAACAAATTTTTTTACATATTTGGGGTTAATCATGTGAGAACGATGCACTCTTTTGAATCCATATTCTTGCAATATAGTAGCATATTCCCCCAAATTACGAGAAGTCCAAATCGGTTCTTGATCTTTTATAATAAAGAGCGTATAACTTTTTTCTGATTGACATCGAACAATGCTGTCTATAGGAACAAAGATATAGCCATCAGAGCAAGAGAGCGCAATTTTTTGATGATTAGGGGTTTGCGCATTTTTTTCAATGAGGCTGTAATTTTCTTTGGTCGTCAAGCTTTTAGCTTGATTTCTAAAACGATCCAAACTTTCCATTAACTCTTCTAAATTAATCGGCTTCATTAAATAGTCTAATGCCGCTAATTTGAGTGCTTGAATTGCATATTGACTAAAGGCAGTTGTAAAAACGACCTCAAAGTTAATTTCATCAAAATACTTGTACAAACTAAAGCCACTTTCTTTGGGCATTGCAATATCCAAAAAGATCAATTGAGGTTGGTGTTTCTTTATCATGGTAACGCCTTCTTGCACATTTCCAGCTTCTGCTAAGACTTGTACGTTTTCACAGTAATCTTCTAATAGAGATTTGAGCAGTTTTCTTGTATCTACCTCGTCTTCTATAATTATGCAAGTTATAGGTTTCATTAAAATTCAGGTTTTGTAAATAGTTGTTTATTTTAAAAAAGGGTTCTTTGAGTTGTCAGAGACCCAAATTAAAGAACTATTAATCTGATAATTTTTTTGCCAAGCTAATGATAAATCGACTTTAAAGCACGATTTTTTTAATTAAAATCAGAAAATAAATTATTGACAATAGGAATCCAAAGTTCTATTCGAGTACCTAGAGGATTGTTTTGAGTATCTTTTAAATCTGTTACTTTATAAGTCTCTTTTTTAGAAAAAGCCCCTTCTGTATGGTTCAGCATCCTTAGACGATCTTGTGTAATAAAACTACTACTTTTTTTGTTGGCGAGATTATCTTTCCACGCATTGTAGGATTCAGCAGCAGCCCTACCAACACCGTTGTCTTCTATTAGACACTTAATATAATTCTCTTCTTTTTGTAATTTTATCAACAACTGACCATCTGCTTCTTTGTGTAGAAAACCATGCTTAAAACTATTTTCTATAATCGGCTGTATCAACAAAGGAGGGATACAAATATCCTCTTCTTCAAAGATAGAGTCAACTTCAAAGATGACATTTACAGCATATTTTAATCGAATTTTTTCAAGGTCAATATAGAGCTTTAGAAAATCAATTTCTTTTTCTATGGGAATATTTTTTTCGTTTGAATAATTAAAAATTAAGCGCATTAATTTGGCAAACTTCGCATGGTAGATAAGAGCAGTTTTAGCATCTTTGTACATCCAAAAACTTTGAATGGTACTCATGGCATTAAAAATGAAATGTGGATTCATTTGAGCTTGCAAAGCTTGCATTTTTAATTGTGTAATTAGATTCTTGGTCGCTTGCTTCTTTTGCAAAGATTGATAACGGATCTGTATAACAAAAATAATAAATGCCAAAAGAGTTACGCCAATAATACTACTAAACCACCAAGTCTTCCAGTAAGGAGGTTGAATATAAAAAGTGATTTGAGGAGACTGTTTACTTAGGATACCATCTTCATTTCTAGCCCGTACTTCAAAGGTGTATTCTCCAGAATTAAGGTTGGGTAAACGAACAAAATTGGTGTTACTAGACTGTTGAATCCAAAGACTATCTATGCCCAAAAGTCGATATTCATAGGTATAAGTATTTCGACTTTTTAATGCTAAGGCTTGAAAGGTGAATTTGACATTATTTTGATCGTGGGAAAATATATGGGAGGTATTTAGTGCGTAACTACTATCATTTATTTCCCATTTTGTAATGCTAATTAGAGGAGCGTTTGGATTGATAGAAGGCGTATTTACATCAAAACTAATCAAACCTTTGCTTGTTGCAGCCCATACTTTTTTATTTGCAATAGTTATGTGATCTATTTGGTTGGTTAATAAACCATCTAATTGATTGTAAATGTTTATTTCTTTCGAGGCGGGATGCACTTTTACAATCCCTTTATTGGTTGCAATCCATATATAGGGATAATCTACCGCAATTTTTTTGCAAATATTAGTGGGCAAACCATCTGTTGTCGTGAAATGATAAACTTCTTGCTCGTTTTTAATACCATAAAGCCCTTGAGTAGCTGTTGCTACCCAAATAATACTATCCTTAGTTTGTTTAATATCTACGGGGTTTATAGAACTCCCATTGTTTGACGAAATAGAATAAGGAATAGCATCTTGCCAGTAAAAAAGGCTATCATTAGCTCCTGCCCAAAATCGACTTGTATCAACTAAGTCTGCCCACAAAGCACTAATTCTTTTTTGGTTTATGAGTGCGTTATAATGAAAAGGCTGGTGAGGGTTCTTATAATAAATATAATCCAGATTTTCGTTAAATGTGTGTGCTGGTGGAACGCTAAAACCTGGTCTTTTTAGCAAACTGCAGGTTACCAATTTTAAAAATTTCCCAAAGAGTAATTGATCTTCTTTGTAGATGGCATAGTGATGCGCAGAAACATGGTTAATTTGCAGCTTTTTATCTGATAAGGATAAGGTGTAATTTTCTTTTGTATTAAGCAAAATTTGGTTTCGTTTTTTGTCTACTAAAATATTAGAAACAGGATGGATACCGAGAGGGGGATATTGTTTAATTTTTAAAGATTCCGTATTAAGTTTGGATAGACGACCTTTCATTCCAATAAACAAATCTATTTCATTCATTTTGCTCAAAGCACTTATCTTTGAATTTGGTAACTCTGAATTTTGTGCATCAAAATAAGTCATCTTTAAAGACGGAATAACAAGGACTCCATTTCCTAGAGTCCCTAACCATAAATTTTCGTCTCGATCAATATAGACGGCACTAATTTGTTTGTTTTCTAAGAAAGTCTCCTTGTAATTCCATACTTGGGTGCGTTTGTTCTTTTGGAAAAGCAGGAGGCCTTGTTGTGTAGCGATTAGCAGTTTATCTTTTTTAACATACTGCCGTAAAATGCCTTCTTGTACAAGTACTAAAGCCTTTTTTCTGAGCTGGCTAATAAAGTCAATATGGTCAATGTAAATGCTATTATTTGTCTTTAATAAGACGGTGTCTTTTCCCATACTTAAGAGGGAATTAGAACTCATTATAATGGAAGGTGTAAAAATACCTTTTGAAGATAGATGTTCGTTTTTTTTAGACCACAATTCATTATTACAATCAATATAAAGCAATGAATTGTCATTGGATTGATTATGCGGCAAAAAAGAGGGCTGGTATGCTAGATGATTATTACTAGTATCGATTGTCCACTGTTGACTGTCGAATTGGTAATGGTAGAAACAATAGGACGAGGTGATGGTTAAGTGGGTTTGGGTTAAATAGTATTGAAAATAGGTGTTCAGTTTTATAGAGTCGGGCAATTGGAATAATTGAACTTGATGGCTTGTGTCAATAAAAAAAAGTTGCCCAGCAAAGTTCTTATACCAAATATTCCCCTTAGTATCTTCTTGAATAGAAGCCGCTGAGGTCTTTTTTTGTAATGGATGGGTATAAGTTTTAACATTTTCACCATCATATCTGCACAAACCTCCATCTGTTGCTATCCACATATAGCCTTTGCTGTCTTGACACAAGTCATATATCTCCATATCTGGGAGACCATCATCATTAGTGAGTTTCCAATGATAAGGCGTTTGGGCATTTGTTGTAAGATATAAAAAGGATAGTAATAATATATAGTAATATGTTCTCATAATTCTCGAAGGTAGTATTATTTTGAAATAAACTTGAAAGAATTGCGTTGTTCATGTATTTTAAAATAATATTAAAATAATATTGAGATATGACTTTAATAGTTGACACAATCATGTATTCAAACTCATTCATTAACTCATAGACCCTCTTCGTTGGTTCAACAGTCCTCTTCGTGAATTATGACTTGTTTCGTCTTCTTTACTTAGGTACTTTTGAGGTATTGTTTAACCTTTTAATACCCAAGCGATGAGTAAAAATTATTGGCAGTTGATGCTATGTTTTATGTTTTATTTTATTAGTAATGCGACACTTTATGCGCAAGGAGAAATCTGTGGAAATGGTCTAGATGATGATGCAGATGGTCTTATAGATGAATACGATCCAGATTGTTGCGGTCATCCCAATATAAGTACTTTTTACGATCCTTGTCCTTCTACTAATTGTAGTTTTTTAGGTGACTTACCAGAAATTGAGTTAGATACATTATTTACCTCTGTTGATAGTACCTACTCTACGCTTTGTACGCCTGTATTTGGCGATATAGATGGGGATGGTGTCGTTGAAATTGTTGTGTTTAGGCATGAAAGTACTACCAACGCTATTCATATTATTAATGGACATACACATCAGGTAGAAGAAATTATTGATGTCAGTACAGAAGGAGACAACCGATTGGGAAGTATCGCACTAGGAGATGTTCTAGATGGAAATGAAGAGAGAGGAACGGATGGCTTGTCTGAAATTATTGTCTCTGTAGGAACTCAGAGTGTACTTATTTTAACACCATCAGGCACACTGGTAGCAGGGGCAGGTAGATATACGTTACACCAAACAGTTACAGGTGTATGGAACAATGTTAACGCAGGCGGTGTTAATACAGCAATGCAACCTAATATAGCAGATTTTGATCAAGATGGTATTCCTGAAATTTATTGTGGATTTTTTATTATTGATGCTCAGGAAGGAATTATTATGAATCCAGGGCTACCTACAGAAGGTTTTGGTGTGATTCTTAGGAATAATCAAGCTTATAGGGCTGCTTATACTGCTGCAACGGAAGCGCTTACTAGCACTACTGTAAATCAAAATGGTGCTCCTTGTGGTAGTGCTTGTGATGGGTTAGAATTGATTGCAGGGCGTACAGCATATGCTGTAGAAATAGATCGATCTATTCCATCAGCACCAACAGCTACTTTAACAGCCGTTAATAATGCACTTGATGACCAAGGAAATGATATGCTAGATGGATTTACTGCTATTGCCGATTGGGATAATGACGGTGATGTAGATGGAATTATTACGACAATAAACCCTGTTACCAATGCCGCTGAATTGTATGTTTGGGACTTACAAACAACGACTGTAATGGGCGCTATAGGTGTGGCTTATGATACTCTGGTAAGTCTTCCTGGCGTAGGACGTGCGAATGTTGGTGATTTGGATGGAGATGGCTTTGTAGAAGCTGTTTATTGTCAAACAGAAGGCTTAGTAGCTATTGATAATGACTTTACTACTATGTGGCACACAGGAGGACTTCCTTATATAGTGACCACGGATAGATCAGGAGCAACAGGAACATCAATGTTTGATTTTAATGCAGATGGTCGAATGGAGGTTGTGTACAGAGACGAAGCTACTTTGAGAATTATGAATGGTTCAACAGGAGCAAATGTACAAATAGTGGCTTGTAGTTCTTCTACGGCATTAGAGCACCCAACGATAGGTGATGTTAATGGGGATGGAACAACAGAAGTATTAACCATGTGTGATATTGATAACGATTTTACGACGATTAATGGTCGTTTGAATGTTTTTCAACCAGCTAATACTCCTTGGGCACCTTCTAGACCTTTATGGAATCAATCTAATTATTCTTATACGAATATCAACGACGATTTATCTATTCCTGTTATACAACAGGATCATTATTTAATTTCAACGTTGAATAGTTATATCAATCAATATTCAGATACCTTGTATCGAGTACCAGATGCAACTGGTGAGCTATCGGAGGCTTATTGTGATTTATCTGGCGATACTTCTATTGTAATCAGGATTGATGTGTCTAATATTGGAGATCGTTTGTTGGGATTTACAATGCCAATTTCTGTCTACAATAGTA
>CALDEP010000228.1 GCA_937942475.1 uncultured Aureispira sp. | reverse complement strand
AAAAAAAGAACGCCTGATTCCAATAGAAATCAAGCGTTCTCAAAGTAAATAAACTATTTAAGCCAGCTTATAATTTTTTAGTACCCTCTTCTTCTTCAACCTCTTCTTCATCATAAACAGGTTCGTCATTACGGCTACTCTTTTTTTGTTCCATTATTTTAAGCACACCATCTACCATGATTTGTAGTGCATTGGCATCTTTGTCTTTGAAACGCAAATACATATCTGTTTTTACTTTATTCCCTTCAGGAGCATAAGTTTTGATTTCAAATTTGCTTAAATTTTCTTCTACAACAGCCAATTCTTCTGGGAAAGTTTGTCCCATTTCTTTCATCGTTTTTTTAGACGTAGCCACCATTTTGCTAGCATCTAAGAAACCATATTGAATGTAAGAAGAAATATCTTTGATGTCCTTAGCAGACATTTGTTTGTTTTTAGGAAGACCCCCTAAATTTTTAGTAATGTTCTCATCGTTGGTAAACATCAAAACACCATCCTTAACAATGATAAATAGATCTACACCAATTTCTTCCTTGACACCAGCAACAGCCCAAACACCATCTGCTCTTTTAGAAAGCAAGCTTGCATTAGAACCCAAGTCAATGAATTTCATAATATTTTCTTCACTACCATAAGAGAACATCATTACAGCCAAAGGCATAGGCTCCTTAATCGTAGTTGTAATTTCTTCCCATTTATCCGATCCTTCATCGTATTCAAAATCAGAAGATTTGCGATCCATTATTTGGATGTCAGTAACAGCAAACATCACATCACCTTTTAGTAAAGTATAGATTTCATCTTCATCAATAAAGATATCTATGATGTCAAGCATATTCGTAACTAAGGTTCCTTCTTTGCTTTTCTTTAATGCTTTGTAGACTTCAGAGCCATAAGAATCCATAAAACCTTTAGGATTCATAGCTAGTGAATACATACCCATCAAATTGGTGTTGTCTACGTATTTGAAGAAGTTTTTGTTAATTCTTAGATCGTAAGATTGATTAAAAACACGTGTCATAGGTTCATTCGCATACATAGTCGTAGAAAATTGACCTACGCCATCTTTTGCATAAGCATGACCACTAAGCTTCATACCACCAATAAGTTCATACAATGAACCAACCAATTCTCTAGCCTGCATAGGCACCTGAGCTAGTGGAGGTAAAACATTGTTGTAATCCATCCAGAAGCTAAAATCAGCTTCTTTTTTTACTTGATTTTGGTAGTCCATGTCTTTTATAATAGAACTTTCCACTGTGACAGCACCTAAAGCAGTGGCGTGCTCCATGTACATGTCAGACATACGTTTGTTAAATTCTTCTCTTTCTTCAAAGAAACTTTTTTCGCTACTAGAAGCCGTAATAATCAACCGTTGCTTGTTCCAGTTGATCAGCATTCCATTATGAACCATATTCAAAGCATCTCCTTTTGGAATCATAGATTTGATTTGGTCTGCTCCAAAAAGTTGCTCTAAAAAGCTTCTTAATTTATTGCCATCTGTTACCGGAATAACTAAATTGAATAACAACGCATCTGGATCGTCTTCGCTCATTTCGGCTGGACGTTGTGCCCATATGTGTATGTCTTGCTTGGTATCTAAACCTGCTTTTTTGGTGTCAGACAAGTCTTCTTTTACTTTTTTGACATTTTCTTCTGACATATCACCGCCAGCCATTCCAAGTAGCATTGGAGCAAGCATTTCGCTAACATTGTATTTATCTTTAGTAGCATCGTTTAATTTGCTGTACGTGGTGTAGGGAGACAAAGTCGTAACAAAAACGGCTTTATCTTTAGCAATAAATTGTTGCATTGATTTCTCTTGAGCAACTAACAGTTGTGTAGCCATAAAGAGTATAATTAGGGTGGAAATGCTTTTCATAATTTGTTTTGTAATTTTGTTGGTTAGTATATATTTAGTGTTGACGTTCTTTTTAGAATCTAATAAGGTAGACTGAAAATTAGCAGCATGACAACAGAGATTGTTGGCGTTGCAATTAAAATACAAAATTAGGCTAATTATAGTTCAATTCAAAATTCTTTCTTCGATAAGTCGAATACTTTTTTAAGGAAAAAAAAGAACCGTAAGCGATGCATTTTATAACCTTATTTAAACCTTGTAGACACCTAAAAGGATACGATTGAAGTGTATAAAGCTTATATGCCTATTTTAGCTGATTTGCTACCGATAGCAAGGTATTAAATGATCTAAAATAAAAAAGAAAACTTAAATTTTGGGATCCTCTTTTGTGAAATAAATAATTTAAAGGAGCTATTTATTAATAAATAGAGAAAAGGTTCTATTTTTACCTTAGTAATAATGTTTAATAGCCTTTTGTGATAAGGCTCTAATTAACTTCTAATAAAAACACAATCTATTTGTCCCCACAAATTGTTAATATGCTAAGAATAAGCATTTAATACAGAGCAGATTGTAATTTAATAGCGTGCAAAAATTGTAATGACTCAACACATTGTAAAAGTAGCGGTAATTGGATTTGGCTATTGGGGACCTAATATGGTGCGGAACTTTAATGCACAGACGAATGGGCAAGTCCTTTACGTTGCCGATTTTCGTAAAGAACGCCTAGAGGTTGCTCAAGGCTTGTATCCATCCATCAAGACGACACAATCTCCTGATGAAGCGATTCTGGACACAGCAGTCGATGCTGTTGTGATAGCAACCCCTGTGTTTACACACTTTGAATTGGCAAAAAAAGCACTAACAGCAGGCAAACACGTCTTGTTAGAAAAACCAATGGTGACCACTTCCGAAGAAGCAGAAATACTAATTAACTTAGCGCAACAAAAGAATTTAGCCCTTATGGTTGACCATACGTTCTTGTATACAGGAGCAGTGCAGTCGATCAAAAAGTTAGTAGATACTGGTATGATTGGACGCTTGCAGTACATTGATTCTACTCGAATTAATTTAGGCTTGTTTCAACCTGATGTGAATGTCCTTTGGGATTTGGCGCCACATGATATTTCTATTTTAAATTATCTAACAGAGGAAAAGCCCTACAGCGTTCAAGCCACAGGCGTTTCACATACCAATAATGGTATTGAGAATATTGCTTATCTGACCATGAATTATGAGAGCAATATCATTGCGCACTTTAATTGTTCTTGGACTTCTCCTGTGAAAATTCGTAAGTTTTTGATTGGTGGAGATCGAAAAATGATTGTTTTTGACGATACCGAACCGACTGAAAAAGTTCGTATTTATGATACCAGTTATCATTATACAGAAAAAAGAAGTGATGAAGAAAAACGAAAAGTATTGGTTGATTATAGGGTAGGAGATATTCAAATCCCTAAAATTCCAATGACAGAGGCTTTGTATGGCGTTGCAGCAGATTTTATTGCCGCTATTTTGTATCAAAAGCAACCGATTTCAGATTTTGTTTCTGGTATTAATGTGATAAAAGTATTGGAAGCTTCGCAAGTGTCCATCAAAAACGGAGGCAAAGAAGTTAAAGTGTCTTACTGGTAGTTGAACCCTTATGATCAAAAAATGAAAGAATTAGTTATTGATACCGACAAGCAAATTCTAAACCATGTAAAAGTGGGTAAGGATGTTAAAATATACAGTTTTGTGAATGCTTATCATTGTTCTATTGACGATGGTTCAAAAATTGGTACCTTTGTAGAAATACAAAGAGGTGTTACGATTGGCAAAAATTGTAAAATATCAAGCCATACTTTCATTTGCGAAGGCGTACACATTGAAGATAATGTGTTTGTAGGACACAATGTCTCTTTTATTAACGATCTGATTCCTAGAGCAACGAACCTAGATGGCAGCCCTCAAACGGACAAAGATTGGACGATGGTAGAAACTTTTATTAAAAAAGGAGCTTCCATTGGAACGAGTGCGACTATATTAGGAGGGATTACCATTGGCGAAAATGCACTGGTTGGGGCAGGTGCTGTGGTGACAAAGGATGTTCCTGCAAATGCTTTGGTGCATGGAAATCCTGCTAAATTTGTTCGATTTATTGACTAAAAGAACAGCTTCTAGAGTTGGTTTTTCTATTAACATAAGCATACTAAACGTTTATTAAATTGTCAGAAGTTGCAAATCAAAGTTGGTCAATTGTTGTGCTCTGTTATAATGAAGCAGAAAACATTAAGCGGGTGCTGCAAGAGGTCCAAGATAAACTGGCTGTTATTTCTAATGCAAAAGGGGAGATCATTTTGGTCAATGATGGCAGTTCTGATGATTCGGATGCGGTTATTCAAAGTTTGTTGCAATTGCCAAGGAATAAAAATGTTAAGTATGTGCATCATCAAGTGAATTTAGGCATTGGAAAAGCCTTGCACGCTGGTTATGGAAAGGCAATTGGCGATAATGTAGTGATGGTTCCTGGGGACGGACAATTTGACTTAGAGGAGTTGATTCCTTATAAAAATATTCCCCCAAAAACAATCGTGGCGTTCTACCGAGTAGAAAATACGACCTATACACTATCTAGAAATATTTTGTCTTTGTTTAATAATGTCTTAAATTGGCTTTTTATTGGCTTAAAACTCAAGGATGTGAATTGGGTGAAGGTCTATAAAAATAGCGCTTTGCAAGCCTTAACTTTAGAAATAAATAGCTCTTTAGTAGAGTCTGAAATATGCAGTAAGCTAATCCACTTGGGGCATCAAGCCCTTGAAGTAAAGTCAAAGTATTTGCCAAGACAAGCTGGTGAAAGCAAAGGCGCTTCGTGGGCGATTATCAAACAAGCAATTATTGATATTCCCATTTTAATTATCGTTTTTAGACGATTTAAAAGAAAAAATAAAACTTAAATAAAAATAGTACTTTTACACTAATAACCCCCAATAAATTCTCTAACCAAATTAGTTCGAGAAAGCAGAAATACAAGTTAAACCGAATAACAATATGGCGGCCAATAAAAAGAAAACAAACACTCGACAAGCCAAAAAGTCAAGAAAATATCCAGAAAATAATTATCAAGGTAAATTATCTTTGGTTATTCCCTTGTACAACGAGGTGGACAGAATTGGGCTGATGTCTGAAGAACTTAAAAAGTTTGAAAGCGTCTGGAAATCACCTTACGAAGTGATTTTGGTCAATGATGGAAGTAGTGACGACACTTTGTCGCTTTTGAGAGAAACATACGGTAGCGAGGAAGGCGAAAAGGTTACTTATAGGGTGGTTAATGTTGAGGAAAATGCAGGCAAAGGAAATGCCCTAAAAGTAGGCGTAGCAGAAGCAACAGGAGATCATATTTTAACCTTAGATGCAGACATGGCAGCAACGCCAGATAGTTTGTTGCATTGGTTGGGCGGATTAAAAGGAAAAACATTTGATGACAGTACCATTTTGATTGCTTCAAGAGAGCATGAAGATTCTGTTATTAATACCGATAAAAATGATCGAAGAATTTTAGGACGTACCTTCAATTTTGGCATTCAAATTCTAACAGGGGTTAATTTACAAGACACACAATGTGGCTTTAAATTATATCCAAAAGAAATTGGAAAGCGATTGTTTGAAAATATGCGTGTCAAAGGTTGGGCGCATGATGTGGAGTTGATGCACAATGCTAAATTATATAATCTTGATGT
The DNA here is from genome assembly GCA_937942475.1 of uncultured Aureispira sp. Taxonomy (GTDB): domain Bacteria; phylum Bacteroidota; class Bacteroidia; order Chitinophagales; family Saprospiraceae; genus Aureispira. The sequence goes on along the minus strand of CALDEP010000228.1, from coordinate 4,077 downwards.
GGTAGAAATGCCGATTAATTGGAAAGAAGTCGCAGAGTCGAAAGTTTCCATGTGGTCGGATGGGCTAAAGATGGGTGCTGTATCTGTGGTCATTGTCTTGGTCAATATATTTCAATTCTTTTTTACCAATTCAATTAAAGAAACCATTAAAGGCGTCCAATTGATGCCGAGTAAAGAATCTCCAATTTATCGTTTTTTGTTTGCCTTTTTATCCATCTGTTTATTGTTTTTAATGCCCTATATGAGTTTTGATTATGGGATTACGGCAGATGAAGAAGTGCAAAAAGTGTATGGAGAGCATGTCTTGAGTTATTTTGAGACAGATGGGGTAGATGGGGCAGCCTTGACCTATCAGAACTTATATTTATATGGAGGAATGTTTGATTATTACATGGCTAAAATGCATAAATACGTCTTTCCAACTTGGGATGTGTACGAAATGCGGCACATGTTTAATGCAATCATAGGCGCACTTTTAATGCTATTTACAGGTTTGTTGGCACGTTCTATTTCACAACGTTGGCAAGTTGCTTTTTGGGCTTTGGTCTTTATTGCACTTTCTCCACGAGTGTTTGGGCATTCCATGAACAATCCTAAAGATATTCCATTTGCCTTTGGTTATGTGTTTTCCCTGTTCTTTATGATGAACTTTATAAGGCATTTGCCTAAGCCTTCTTTACAATCCTTTTTGGGATTGATTTTAGGATTGGCCATTACGATCAATATTCGTGTGGGAGGTATTTTATTAATTCCTTACTTATTTCTATTTACAGGAGGAGCGTTTGTCTTAAATAAAGAACTTCGACCTCGCTTAACCCAGTTTGGTTATTTGTTGAAATTAGCTATTGGGCTTGGAGTGGTTGTTCTTCTAGGCTACTTTTTAGGATTAACCTATTGGCCTTTTGCACAAGAAGATATCTTTGGTGGACCTCAATTGGCTTTGGCTGAAATGTCTAATTTTTCGACAGGGATTCGCATGATTTGGAATGGAGAACATTATTGGTCAGACTTTTTGCCTTGGTACTATATTATTAAATGGTTTGCGATTGCAACGCCAGCCCTTATTTTGGTAGGACTAGCTTTATCTGTTTTTCCTATTCTAAAAGATACTAAAAATAGATTGTTATTGTTGATGGTTTTATTTACAGGTGTTTTTCCTGTGTTTTATGCCATTTTGAAAGGCTCATCGCTATATGATGGGATGCGTCACTTCTTGTTTGTGTATCCAATTATGGTGGTTGCCTCTGCTTATGCGATTGTTTATTTGATGGCTTCCTTAGAAAATAAAATGGTACCGCTAGTTGGTTCTGTTTTATTAGTAGTTTTCTTGTATTCTCCCATTCGTTGGATGGTGATTAGCCATCCGAATCAGTATGTTTATTTTAATGAATTTTTTGGTGGAATAGGGAATGCTGATAATTATTGCGAAACAGATTACTGGATGAACTCTACGAAAGAAGCTTGTAAATGGTTTTTGGAGAATGTGCCAGAAGTAAAAGAAGGGAAAGAAGTCCGTGTAGCAACACAAGCCTATAAATCGGTCAAACATTATTTTGCAGATTATCCAAACGTAATTCCAATTTATACTCGTTATCACGAACGGGTAAAAAACAATTGGGACTATGGGCTTTATTTGACCCGTTTTGTAAATAGAGGCTTTGTGGATAGTGGTTTGTGGCCTCCTGGAGAGGAAAAAATAAAAATTAAAGATCTTGATGGAACCCCTATTTGGGCGATTACCAAACGGTCTGAAATTAATAAAAAAGGAGCAGGAATAAAAGCAGCTATAAAGGCTAAAGATATGGCTAAAGCTATTTCTATTCTAGAAGAGGTAGTGAAGGACAATCCAAAGGATGAAAGTGCTTTGATTTTGTTGGGACAATATCAATTGCAGACAGGAAATTATCCTGCCGCAAAAACAGCTTTAGAATCTTTAGTGGGCTATTCTGATAGTTATTCTAATGGTTTGGGAATGATGGGACTGTATAAAATGAATGCAGAGAAAGATACAGAGGGTGGAAAGGAATACATGCAAAAAGCGGTTGATGCAAATGTCAAATATGTATTTGGACATTACAACTTGGCTCGATTGTATGCTATGGAAGGTAATTATCAAGAAGCTATTAAATACCTAGAACTTTTTGATAAATATGGTGGAAAACCAGTTCAAGGCTACGATTTGGGTATCCAAATTACAGCACAGTTAAAGAATGATGCTTTAAAAGCTTATTATACCGCAAAGAAAGCTTCCTTTAGTGGCGATTGGAAAAATGCCTTACAACAGTTGAATCTTACTTTAAGTATCTTTCCTACTTATGCGCCTGCCTTAAAAATGAAAGCAGATTATGACAAAGCTGTCAAACGTCAAACATGGTTGAATGATCGTAAAAATCGTTTGAAAAAAGAAGGGAAAATAAAATAGGGTCCTATTTGTATTTTGTGCTTGTAGAGAATTGTAACATAAATAAAGAAAATAACGTAAACATGGATTATAAAGATTATCAAGCTGGACAAACTGCCGATAACTTTTGGTTTAGAGCAAAATATGGCTTGATCCGTTTGTTAATGGAGAAAAATTCTAAAAATAAAAGCGGCGAGCCACTAAAAATTTTAAGCATTGGAACGGGAACGGGAGATGACTTAAAAATACTCAAGAGTTTTGGAAATAATTATGTGACGGATATTTTGCCAGAAGCATTAGCCATCGTTCCAGACGAAGATTGTTTTGAGAAACAAATGGCAGATGCCTGTGCATTGCCTTATGAAGAGGGCTTTTTTGATATCGTGGTTTCTTTTGATGTGTTTGAACACATTGAACAAGATAAAAAAGCTGTCAGCGAAGTCTATAGAGTGCTTAAAAAAGGTGGTTCTTTGGTTTATTCCGTTCCTGCTGGACCTGGATTGTTTAGTAGCCATGATATTGCTTTAGAGCATTATCGTCGTTACAACAAAAAAATGGTCAAAGAACTGTTTAGCAGTTTTGACGAAGTGAAAACCTATTCTTGGAATACCTTATTGTATCCTTTAATTGCGTTTTCTAGAATTAAGAATAAAAATAGACCGCCTTCTGTCGATCATCCAAAACTTCCTGGCTTTGTAGATACCTTGTTCTATTACTTGCTATGTTTTGATAATTTTTTGATCAAAAGAGGCTTTAGTTTACCCTTAGGAATTAGTATTACGGGGTGGTGTAAGAAGTAAAGCTTATTTTTTCTTTAAAATAGTGTATTTTTTTTAAGAAAAATTCCTTATTCTTCAATTTTATATTACTTTTGTACCTGCAATTTGCGAAATTGCCATAGTGACCTTAAATAAAAATAAAAAATAACAATAGAATCATATTATCATGAAAAAAGATATTCATCCAGACAGCAATCGTATGGTATGTTTTAGAGACATATCTACAGACACAACATTTTTAATGCATTCTTCTGCAGAGTCTAGTGAAAAATTTGAAGTAGACGGTGTAGAGTACCCACTAGTGAAAGTAGAGATTAGTTCTGCTTCTCATCCTTTTTACACAGGTAAAATGCAATTTGTGGATACTGCTGGACGTATTGACAAGTTTAACAAGAAATTTGCTAAATTTGACAAGTACATGGTTAAAGATGAAGAAGAAACTGCTGCTGAGTAAGAATACATTTTGATTTCGATCAAAAATGGTCTTACTTTTATAGCATAGATATAAAAGGTTAATCAACTTAGGTTGGTTAACCTTTCTGTCGTTTTAGCTAAGTCAAACCATAAGAGAGGGCTTTTGATTGCTTGTCCTTATTTTTTAATCAAAAAAATAAGGCTAGAAACTTTCACTTACTCAAATAGATGATTATTTTAACATTACTTCTTGGAGAACTAGAAGACTCAGTGTAGCTAAATGATATAAAATAGGTTTTATGTTTTTTTATGAAAAACTAAACCACGGAGTAGCAGCGTAGCTAAGTAGGTAGGGTTAATTAATCGTCATTTTTGAGAGCAGATATTTTTTTGTCAGACGAAGCATTTTTTATAGGAATAGCACCGCTATTGCTATAAAAAATAATGAAGGCTGGCGAAAAAATAGCCTTTCAAAAATGTGTC
>CALDEP010000227.1 GCA_937942475.1 uncultured Aureispira sp. | reverse complement strand
GCTTCTTTTAAGGGGCGTTCCCATTCATCCAAATTTCCATCCACAACAATCGTGGAATCGGAAGGATACCATTTAGAAGAAACAATCGTCTTCGTTGAATTGCAAGAACTAATTCCAATCCATCCCAATAAGAACAGGCAACCAATAAGTATAGGTAATCTAATTTTCATCTTTTTTATTTTTGCCACAAAGATACGAATTCTTAGATAGTAAATATCTCATGTTACGCAAGATTTTTTTTGTTAAGCATTAAACGCATGATTACTTATTTAAGGACTGTATTTAATGCTAAATGATGAATTTTTAATGTTTGTTGTGCTGTAAAGCATTCAACATTAAAAATTCAGCATTAAGAATTAAGAACATTTTATACAAGAACATTGATTTTTTTCCAGCCTAATCAATTGTTTGCGTAACATGAGTTATATAAGGTCTTTGTTTAGGTATTTAATCTGAACGCAAAGCCTCTACTGGATTAATCCTAGCAGCATGCAAGGAAGGCAACAAGCCAGCCAATAAACCTGAAAAAATCAAAACAACAAGAGAACCAATGCTGACCCCCAAATTGACCTCAGGGTTCATGAACATCTGCCCCGACATATCCATAGCAGAAATAGAATAATTCATAAACGATATAATTCCTGTTCCCAAGATAAGCCCAATATAACCCGATAGGGTAGTGATAAAAACGGATTCCAATAAAATTAAACTGATGATAGACCAAGGTGTTGCACCAATCGCTTTTCGAACGCCAATTTCTCTAGTTCGATCTTTGACCGTAATCAACATGACATTACTAACACTAACCACACCTGCCATCAAGGTGCCAATGCCTACCATCCAAAGAAACCAACGTACTCCGCTAAACAAGCCTGTGATTTTTCGGTATTCTTTTTCTAAATTAAAACAGCCAATCGCTTGTTGATCGTCTGGTGAAATTCTATGTCTTGCCTTCAAAAATTGAATGACATTGTCTTCTACATCACTAATTTTGGTATCGCCCGTAATGGTACAAACAAACCAAGAAATGTCTTTTCCATTCCCAAATAAACGAAGAGAAGTACTCAAGGGAATAAAAATAGTCTCTTCAGCCTCTTGCAATCGCCTAGATTCTCCTTCAAACTTAACGATTCCAATCACTTGAAAAGGAATGCCTTTGACAATTAAATACTTACCAATTGGGTTTTCATTTCCAAAAACTTCTTCCTGAACCGTTCGCCCAATAACAGCAACCTTACGAGCCTCTTTTTCATCTTTATAATTCAAGACCCGACCCTGAGTGGGCGTTAGGGATTCTACTTTGAAAATACCTTCCCATTCTCCACGTACATCAAAATTATTCGACTGTGTTCTGTAAGAGGCAACGACGTTTCGAGTAACGTGTCGAGGAGCTAAAATATCAATATAAGGCGCATGTTCTTTCAAGGCATTAATATCTTCGACACTAAAAGACTCCCATCGACCAACAGGCATTCCCTTGTAGGCAAGGCTAGTTTCTTGGGGCCAGATGTATAAACTATTGGTAGAACGCCCACCAAATTCATTTAAAATCCCCTTTTCTAGTCCATCTCCCATTCCCATCATAAAAATAAGCATGAAAATGCCCCAAAATACACCCGCAGCGGTTAAGCCTGTGCGTAGTTTATTTTGTCGGATGGTTCCGAATATTTCCTGCCATTTATCTCTATCAAACACGTAAAAATATTTTTTTGATGCTTATAACCTGTTGAAAGTTAATGGAATATTAATTATAACCTTAAAACTAAAAAACAGCCTCCTAAATGAAGGAATGAGCCTTTAGAATTAAATAAGAATTAGGCATAAATGATTAAAGGCTACAAAAGTAAAAGAAAATTTAAGAGCCCAAAAATTAAAAAGACGAATAGAGCCATTTTAACGATTCATTTTGATTTAAAAACTTCCATTAGATAGAGATAAACTTACTTTTCTGCTAATTTTTCTTTGACCGCTTTTTCGAAACGAGCATTCCAATCTTTGCCGTGTTGTTGTGCCAATAATTTGAAGTAAATAAGATTTTTAGCGTCTATTTTGGCAGATGCTGCCGCTGTTTTTTTGCTTGCTTTACAACCTTTAAATTGAGTTTCATAATTGATGCCCCATTCTTTTGCAACGGCTTTTTTAGCATCAAAATAAGCCATATAAGGCTTACCAACTACATAATCTACCCAAACCATCTCCTTGTTCACTGAGGCTTTTTTGGCAAGTTCGACAGTAACTTCGTCATTTAATATTTTTTGCCAATCTTGACCAAAGGTATTTTGCAATTGCTGCACATAATCATTATTAGCAAGGAAAAGCTCCTTTAAAGTTTCTTTTTCGGCAACACTCATATCGTCCGATATAAATTTAGCTTCGTAGGAGATGCCCCAAGTTTTTGCCACGACTTTTTTTGAAGCATAAAAGGCTTTATCTTCCTTCTGATCAATAATCTCATACCAAGTGCCTTTTGTTTGGTCACTATTGCGGTACATTTCTTTCTTAACCGCCAATTCAAAATCTTGCATCCAGTTTTTGCCATGCTTTGAGGCTAGTGTTTTGAAATAAGCTTTGTTAGACTTTTGATAAGCAGTAGCTTTGTCTGAGATTTCGTCAGAAAGGATACAACCTGCAAAAGTAACTTTGTAGTTGATCCCCCAGGCTTCGGCAGTCGTTTTTTTTGCATCATAATAAGCTGCCATTGGGCGACCAATAACGTAGTCGTTCCAAGTATCTTGAGCAGGAAGGGAGTGATTAAAAAAGGCGACGATTAAAAATAAGGTGATTGTTCTCATTGTATGATTGTTTTTATACTTAAAAGCCAAAACCTATGCCAAGAAGTGACTATTAGGAAGGGTAAAGTAAGAAGTGAGTAACTTTAAAGCCTTGGATGTCTTGTTAATAATGAGGAACAATAGCAAAAACTTATTGACAGTATTTTTTCAAAGCTTCAACCGCCTCTTCATCCTCTAATTCAACCGCTTTTTCAAAATCTAAACAAGCTTTTTCTTTGTCTTTAATTTTAATATAAAGTAAGCCTCTAGCTAAATAATCTTCTCCATAATCCTGCTCTAGCTCAATGATTTTGTCATAACATTTGATGGCAGCAGCATAGTCTTTTTTTACTTCATAAACATCTGCCAAAGAAATTAAAGCAATAAAGGATTCAGGCTCAATTTCGAGTGCTTTTTTATACAATTGAATCGCTTCCTGGTGGCGATCAAGATCCATCTTTGCATCTCCCTTATTCACATAAGCCAAAGCATAGGTAGAATCTATTTCAATCGCTTTGTCAAAATCTAGAAAGGCAGGTTCATAATCTTCCATTTTACTAAAAGTATAGCCTCTATTATTATAACCATTTGGATCCTTTGGGCACAAGGCAATAAAACGATTGTAATCCTGTATGGCTTCAGGATAATTGGCCATGGCATCTCTAGCATCTCCTCGACAAAGAATGGCATCAGAATACATGGAATCCAATTGAATGGCTGTACTAAACTCATCAATCGACAAATCATAAGCTTTTATTTCATAATAAATGAGCCCTGTTTGATAATAAAAATCAGGATCCTTCTCATTCAATTCTATGGCAGCCTCCAAATCAACAAATGCAGCTTCATAATTAAATAAAGCACTATGGGAAAGGCTGCGATTGTAATACATAATAGCAAGGCTAGGATTTAGATCAATAGCAGCACTATAACTTTCAATGGCTTTTTCATCTTCGTTCAAATCGGAAAAAAGAACACCTTGACCATTATGGGCCCGATAAGAACTGGGATTCAGTTCCAACGCTTTGCTTAAATCTGCCTGAGCCGCTTCGTAATTTTCCAAAACACGATAGGCAGAGCCTCTTTCTGCATAAGCTTCACTATTAGTAGGCTTGGCTTCAATCACCAAAGTGAAATCTTCAATAGCCCCTGCATAGTCTTCTATAGCAGCTTTTTTGTCGCCTCGCTGCATAATGTCGTCTGTGTTTACAAAATTAGAACAAGAAAAAAGGCATCCTAAGACAAAACACAATAAGATTGTTTTCATGATAATGGGTTTAGTAAGTTTTTCTATGTATATGAAAAAGGTTGTAGTAAGAAAGAATGTTGGCTCTATTCAACAACCTTTAGATATTAGATCGCTCCGCTTTTAGATCTTAGATTTTAGACCCTGTTAAGCTTAATAGGGTCTAAAATCTAAGAGCAACGCGATCTAAAATCTAAAAGCGCAGCGATCTAAACATATCTTTTTGATAGATAAGTGCTCTATATAATTATCTAATCACTGTTGTCCTATACCTCAAAATTTTTTATAATCGCTCAAAGTGTTGCGCTAAAATAGCATTAATTTTGGTGACTTCAATCAAAAAACCATCATGCCCAAACCTTGAATCTATTTCATAGTACCTGCTTTGAGGTAAGTGGGCTGCCAAAAACTGTTGTTCTTCAACAGGAATCAACAAATCGCTTTTAATGCCAATAATGCTGACCGGAATATTTAGCGATGCCAAGATGTTTTCAATGGTACCTCTATTTCTACCCACATGATGCGTATCTAGGCACTTAGACAAATGCCAATAAGACTGTGCATGAAAACGTTGTTCTAGTTTTTTTCCTTGATAACGAACATAAGAAGCTGCTTTGTGCTGATCTAATTTGGGCGTTTCATCTGTTTGCGTTTGAATGTAAGCGGCAATCGTACGATAAGAAATTAAACCCAAGGCTCTAGCTGTTTTTAAACCAGTAGCCCCTGCTTTGGGGCTGTTCTCTTTCCACGTAAGATCTGTTTCGATCGCCATTCGTTGCGCTTCGTGAATGGCAATACTCCAAGCCGTTTCTCTAGCACAAGTTGCCAACAGAACCAAACTTTTGACAACAACTGGCGCTGCCAAGGCAAACTCTAAGGCTTGATGCCCTCCAAAAGAGCCGCCTAAACCAAGCATAATTTCAGAAATACCCAAATGTTGGCGCAACAAGTGATGCACTTGAACCACATCTCGAACTGTAAATAGAGGAAAGTCAATCCCATAGGCTGCCCCCGTTTCGGGCTTAATAGAACGAGGATTGGTCGTTCCATAAAAAGAACCCAAAACATTCGCACAAACAATAAAATGCTCCTCAGGATTAACCAAAGCATCTGTACCCACCACGCCTTTCCACCAATCGCTAGGATCAGAGTTAGCGGTCAGTGCATGAAAGACCCAAATTACATTATTTTTCTTTGTATTGAGTGTTCCAAAAGTATGGTAGGCAATGTCTAATTCTGCCAAGTAACCACCTTGTTCTAAGGTAAAGCCTTCTTTATGTTGGTAAATTTGCACGTTCTCTGGATAAATCATAAGACTATTTTGATTTTTCTAAGGCTTGATTAATGTCGTTAATAATATCGTCCAAATGTTCTAACCCAACAGAAAAGCGAATTAAACCATCTAAAATACCAACGGCAGCTCGATCTTCAGCACTTAGCTTGGAGTGTGTGGTAGACGCAGGATGGGTGGCAATGGTTCTTGTGTCGCCCAAATTAGCCGTTAAGGACAACATTTCTAAACTATCCAAGAAACGACGTCCTCGTTCCAAACCTCCTTTGACAATACAAGTAAATAAGCCACCGCCCAACTTCATTTGACGTTTTGCCAATTCAAATTGTGGGTGAGAGGGAAGGTGTGGATATTTGACCAATTCAATTTCTGGATGATGCTCCAAATAACTCGCAATGGCATAGGCATTTTTACAATGGCGCTCTATACGAACGGCTAAAGTTTCTAGGCTTTTAGACAACAACCAAGCATTAAAAGGCGAAATGGAAGGACCTGTTCTACGAGAAAAAGCATAAACTTTGGCAACCAATTCTTTTTTACCCAAAACCAAACCACCCAAAACACGTCCTTGTCCATCAATCCACTTAGTGGCAGAATGCACGACCAAATCAGCCCCATAATCACTAGGTCTTTGCAAATAAGGCGTTGCAAAACAGTTATCAATATTGAGCAAAATATTATGTTTTTTTGTCAATTTACCCAGCCACTCCAAATCAATAAAATCCAAGGCAGGATTGGAAGGCGTTTCGGCAAACAACATCTTGGTATTGGGCTGAATGGCAGCTTCCCAAGTCTCTGGCTTATCTATATCAACATAGGTATATTCGACGCCCCAGTCGGGTAGAATTTCGGTGACAATACGATGGGTATTCCCAAAAACAGAGCGACAAGCAATCAAATGATCGCCTTTTTTAAGAAAAGGTGCAAGGGAAGCAAAAATAGAAGACATTCCAGAAGCGGTTGCAAAGCCATCTTCCGTTCCTTCTAATAAGCACATTTTTTCAACAAATTCACTAGCATTTGGATTGGAAAAACGAGAATAAATGTGCGCCTCTTCCTCGCCTGCAAAAACGGCTCTAGCTTGTTCTGCATTCTCAAAAGTAAAACTAGACGTCAAATACATAGGAACGGAATGTTCTCTGTTTTGCGTCCGTTCGCTTTGGGTACGAATGGCTAAGGTTTCGGGCTTGTAAGCTGGTTTTTCTATTGCTTTTGGGCTAGAAGGAATTAGCTCATAACTATAGTTTATAGCAGCCGTTTCTTTTAGAATGTGATAGACCGAGCAATATTTATCAACCGTTAGATTAATGGCTTTTTGGAGCTTTTTTTCGTCTACATCTCCTGTGATAATAATTTTCACTTCAATGCTTTTAAAAATAGAAGGGGTCGTTTCCGTTGCTCGATCTGCCTCAATTTCGATCTTGAAATCTTCTATAATTTGGCGTTGTTTTTTGAGAATACTGATAATATCAATTGCAGAGCAACCACCCAAGCCTGCCAACAACGATTCCATGGGACGAAATCCTTTGTTCTGTCCTCCAATAGCAGGAGAAGCATCTAATTCTACTGTTGCACCCGATTCATTTTGTGCTTGAAAATGATAAAAATCATTTTGTCGATCTAATGTGATTTTCATATTTTTTTTTGATTAAAGAACTAAAAAAAGTACCCCGATCGAGAAAATGAAAAAACGCCTCTAACAGATTAGGTTAGAAGCGTTTTTTTATATGATAATCAATTGATATCAAGCGTTCTAACTTATCTACATTGAGTTAGCACCTTACAAAAGCAGGTTGCCAAGGCTTCCAAGGGCAAGTCCCTCCACCTTTCTCGATAAGTAATGATTGAAGTTGTTTAAAAATAGTACTCATTTCTAACACAATACTATTCTTAAACAACTCCATTGCAAAATTAGGTAGTTTTATGAAACTACCAAGTTATTTAAGGTAAGAGTTTCAAAACACCATACAAAACCCCAATGAATAGGCTAAATAGAACTAGAACAACAATAATATTTTTTATAGTTTTAACAGGATTGAATTTGGCAATACAATAAATCGCTCGTACGCCATCTTTCCAGTTGATTTTCTTTCCTTCGGCAAAGGTTCTACCATAATAAGAAATACCTACTTCATAGACTCGAATGTCAGAAACACGAGCCATTTTTGCCGTTACCTCTGGTTCAAAACCAAAACGTTTTTCCTTTAGATCCAAGCTTTGCACCATTTTGGTATTAAATAGTTTGTAGCAAGTTTCCATGTCTGTTAGGTTCAAATTGGTGTTCATGTTCGACAAGAACGTCAGCAATTTATTGCCGATGCTGTGCCAAAAGAACAAAATTCGATGTGGATTACCGCCCATAAACCTAGAGCCATAAACAACATCTGCATTTCCATTCAAAATAGGTTTGAGCAGAACATTGTATTCCTCAGGATCATACTCCAAGTCAGCATCTTGAATAATTAAATATTCACCCGTCGCTTTTGCAATTCCAGTATGCAATGCGGCTCCTTTTCCCTTGTTTTTCTCATGCTTGAAATACTGAATGTTTAGTTCAGGATTCTCCTTCATATATTTCTGAATGGCAGCTTCAGTATTATCAGTAGAACAGTCATTAATAATTAAAATCTCTTTTTTAATATCTTGCGATAAACGAACCGCTTTGACTTTGTCTAAAATAAAATGAATCGTCATGCCTTCGTTGTAAGCAGGAATAACAATGGATAGGGTATTGATCGTAGGTATCTGCATTATTAGTTAATTGATACTTCGTGTTTTTTTTTTACAAAAAATATAAAAAAACATCTTGTATTAGATGGAATATTATTTTTTTCTTAAATACTTCTTCATGTCTTTTGGTCTATAAATAGGAACGTATGATTGGTTATGAAGTAAGTAGATGGTTAAAAATAGGGAATTAATAGTTGGATTTCAAAAGATATTTATCTCGTTCGTTAATATGGCAAGAATGAGCAGGAATTGCTATGGAAAATAAGGAAGAATGGCGAAAAAGAGCCTTTCAAAAATAGGTCAATTATTTAATGCTAAATACATCATCAATGTATTTGAAAGACGTCTAAACTTACCAATAGGTTTGAATGTTATCAAAAAAAAATGTAATTGCTACAATAGAGCAATTACATTTTTAGAAAAACAAGATTCCATGTTGACGAGTCAACTGATGGATATTAATTTTATTTGTTCAGAATAGCAGGGTTCATTCCCATATTAGAGAATCCACCATCGTGAAACAAGTTTTGCATCGTTACATAACGCGTGTAATCTGAGAACAATGAAACACAATATTGAGCACAAGCTTCTGCTGGTGCATTGCCAATTGGAGACATTTTTTCAGAGTAATCTAAAAACTCTTGGAAGCCTTCAATTCCAGCGCCTGCTGTTGTGACTGTTGGCGATTGAGAAATGGTGTTCACACGAATGTTATTGCGCTCCCCAAAGTGGTACCCAAAAGAACGAGCAAAGGATTCTAACATCGATTTTGCTTCAGCCATTTCAGCATAATGAGGGAAGACCCGTTGAGCTCCAATATAGGTCAATGCCAAGACAGAACCCCAATCGTTCATCGCCTCTTTTTTCCAAAGAGATTGCATCAATTTGTGAAAAGAAAGAGAAGAGATGTCAAATGACTTTTGCATAAAGTCGTGGTTCAAATCTGTATATGGTTTTCCTTTACGGATATTGATAGACATGCCAATAGAGTGCAATACAAAATCAATTTTGCCACCCAAATGTTCCATACTTTGGTCAATTAATTTTTCCAAATCGTCTATACGAGTAGCATCGGCTGGAATAGCTGGACAGTTTAATTTCTCAGCTAAAACTTTTATGTTGGTATCACCAGGCATACGAAATGCAACAGGCGCATTGGTTAAGACGATTTCTGCCCCTTCTGCAACACAGGCTTCTGCAACTTTCCAAGCAATAGATTTATCATCTAATGCTCCAAAGATAATTCCTTTTTTTCCTTTTAAAATCATAACGTTCTACTTCTATTTTTACTTTAATTGGATGGTTTCACTTTTTTGTTGTTGCAATATTACTAAGAATCTATTTAGGAACAAGTTATTTGGGTCAAAAAATAATCGTTCTTTAACAAATAGGCTTATTGCACCCAATTTTCCTTGTCCAAACTTCTAAACTGAATGGCTTCTGCAACGTGTTGAGCAAGTACGCTTTCCTTGCCATCCAAATCGGCAATCGTTCGAGCTACTTTTAGAATTCGATCATAGGCACGAGCTGACAATTGGAAATGATCCATCGCACGTTTTAGTAATAATTTACTGGCTTTATCAAGTTGGCAAAAGAGTTGAATGTGTTTCGATTCCATCTGAGCGTTGCAATGGGTGTCTTTATCTTCTTTATAACGTTCGGTTTGCAATTGTCGAGCAGCAATCACTCGAACTCTAATTTCTTCACTACTTTCTTGAGCACTTTCATCCGCTAATTCATCATAATTAACAGGTTTGACTTCGATGTGCAAATCAATGCGATCCATTAAGGGACCTGAAATTTTATTCAAGTAATTCTGAACCGCATTGGGCGAACAGGCACAGTCTTTTTCGGGATGGGTATAATAGCCACAAGGGCAAGGATTCATAGAAGCTACTAGCATAAAACTGGCAGGATAATCTACGGTAAATTTAGAGCGAGAAATGGTGATTCTCCGAGCTTCCATGGGTTGACGTAAAACTTCCAAGACAGAGCGTTTAAATTCTGGCAATTCATCCATAAATAAAACCCCATTGTGTGCCAAGGAAATTTCACCAGGGCGAGGATAATTACCACCCCCAACTAAGGCAACATCACTGATGGTATGGTGTGGATTACGAAAAGGACGTTGATGGATCAAGGAACAATCAGAAGGCAATAAACCAACGACAGAATGAATTTTGGTAGTTTCTAGGGCTTCGCCTAAATTAAGGGGGGGAAGAATGCTTGGAAAACGTTTGGCAAGCATCGTTTTTCCTGCTCCTGGAGGACCGATTAAAATTAAATTGTGTCCACCTGCGGCGGCAATTTCCATCGCCCGTTTGATGCTGCGCTGCCCTTTGACATCGGAAAAATTAATAGCAAAAACGGTTTGATTATAAGCAAATTCCTCCCTAGTATCTACGACTGTCTTTTTCAATTTTTTATTTCCTTGAAAAAACTCAACGACATCTTTAAGCTGCTCGACTCCATAGACCTCCAATTGGCTGACAATAGCTGCTTCTCTCGCATTTTCTTTGGGTAAAATAATCCCCTTAAAACCTTCTTTTTTTGCTTGAATAGCAATTGGAAGCGCTCCTTTGATTGGGCGTAAAGTACCATCTAAAGAAAGTTCGCCCATCAAAATATATTCCTTAAGTTTTTCGCTAGGCAGTTGTTTGTTGGCAGCCATCACACCGATTGCAATTGGCAAATCATAATAAGAACCTTCTTTTTTGAGGTCGGCTGGTGCCATGTTGATAATAATCTTAATCCGAGGAATTCGATAGCCAATTTCTTTGAGTGCTGTTTCAATTCGCCAATAACCTTCTTTAACGGCATTGTCAGGAAGACCAACCAAGGAATAGCCTGGCTTTCCTTGAACAATTTGTCCTCCTGCACTCACTTCTATCGTAATAGTCTGAGCATCGATTCCTTCTACAGCACTGGCGAATGTTTTTACTAGCATAATTATTTAAAATGTCATTAGGGATGAAGAAAATATAAAATTTGCTCTTTGGCAGAACAACAGGGGATTTTTACGGGAGGCGGTTCCTTTTGTTGCATTCCGTTTGCAAAAAAGTAGTTGAGTTTTAGGTTTGGAATGGGGAAGACCTAAAGGTCTT
This sequence comes from uncultured Aureispira sp., assembly GCA_937942475.1. Taxonomy (GTDB): domain Bacteria; phylum Bacteroidota; class Bacteroidia; order Chitinophagales; family Saprospiraceae; genus Aureispira. The sequence continues at coordinate 3,480 of CALDEP010000227.1, read as the reverse complement.
AAAATTATAAAAAATAAAATATTGTTTGCAATCAAATTATTTTTCAGCCTAAATCAGTTTAATAAAAATACTAGCAGCAAGCATTTTTGAGGATAAGTAGGGAAGATAGATACTTTTATTACGACAGGAGTTATTTAATTCCGCATTAGGAATGAATGCAGCATGCCTACAAAGGTGCATCGTTCCGACACCTTTTATCTATCCAAAAACCAAAAAGATAAATGCCTGCTCTTCTTCAATTATCGTAGCTCAGCAATCTTATGCGGTGTTTGTAGGTTTTTATTGGAGAAGCAGAAAGCCTTAATTTTTGTGATAATTACTTCCTCATGTTACGCAAACAATTGATTCTGCCGATACCCCGAAGGCTCACAACCACGAACTCTAAGCAAAGCGCTCATGAGCATAGCGAATAAGTGGCAGCGTAGCTAAGTAAAAAATTAATGTTCTTGTATCAAATTGTTCTTAATTCTTAATGCTGAATTTTTAATGTTGAATGCTTTACAGCACAACAAATATTAAAAATTCATCATTTAGCATTAAACATTAAAACAGTTCTTAAGTTACTTTTTATTCTTCAACAATCGCCCATAGGAGAAAGAACGCCACAACCATTCGAACCAACCATATCGAAAATGGCGAAGCCAAATTGGGCTGATGATCATTTGAAAACTATAGATGGACAAAACGGCTAAGACACATTGAAAAGGACTCAAATGTTCATACCAAGCCAGTCCAAGATTACTAAAAATAAACAGCGCTAAAATACTTTGAAGTAGATAATTACTTAGTGCCATTCTGCCAACTGCTTGTAGGTAGCTTAATGGTTTTTTGAGAATGGTATTTTCATACAGCCAAGCTACTAAAAATAAATAAAATAGCCCTTTGATCATGTGAGACAAGAAGTATAATCGAGTCAAAACATAGCCTAAAAATGGATCAATATCTCTGCCATAAGTTGGAAGCATATAATAAATTATAAAGGCATTGTATGCAAAAGCAATTAGAGCTAGGATACAGATTTTAGCTTGATGCGCTTTTATCCATAAAGAGAGTGATTCTAGGCGACCAGATTTGACCACATAAGCACCCAATAGCATCATAGAAAATGCAACAGGAGCCATGAAACCATATAACATGTTGGCAGCAAAACGATATTCTTTTAAACGGACGACTAATAATTCTAGGTAAGTGCCTTGCTGATAAATTTCGTTTAAGGTTTCTCTTGGGTATTCTTCTAGTGTTAATCCCACATTAAAATTATAAAGCCCTTCTATAAACCCAATTAGATCTGCCCAAAAAGGAAATAAAAAAACAAAAGCCATACCAATCCATAAGACAGCATTAGGAGCTAAAATCAATAAGATCAAAGGAATGCCAAGCAAGGCGTAGAGGTGCAGGATATCGCCAGACCAAATGAAAACGATGTGCAATACACCGAGCAAAAACAAGCCTAAAAAGCGTCGAACAAAAAATGACCATCGAAAGGTGTTTCGTTCTACTTGTTTTAGAACTTGTAAGGCAACGCCCAAGCCAAATAAAAAAGAAAAAATAGGGTAGAAGTTGCTGTAAAAGAAGATTTCTAAGAACCTTAAAGTCGTTTGATTGAGTGTGCTAGACCATTCTTGTTCGTAAGCAGGGCGATAGACAAAGGAGCAATTGAAGACTAAAATATTGACCACAAGAATGCCAAAGATGGCAAATCCTCTCCAAATGTCTAAGATTTCAATTCGACTGTTTTCTTTAGTGGGGGTAGTTAAATTGGAATCTTTCATGCTTGCTTATTTTTATAAACTGATGTTACGCAGAAAATTAAGTATTCAGCATTAAAACAATATTTTTAAAATAAAAGCAAGTTCAATACTACCTGAAATATTCTTGCATAACTTGAGTTATAAACCCTTATTTCTTGTAAGTAACTCTTGATAGAATGGAGCGTCCTAGTGTTAATTCATCGGCATATTCTAACTCTCCACCAAAGGAAACCCCTCGTGCTATGGTAGAAATTTTGACAGCACTTTCTTTGAGTTGTTTAGAGATATAGAAGATGGTGGTTTCTCCCTCAATGGTTGGGCTAATGGCCATGATGAGTTCTTTGGTTTGTTCTTTTTCGATGCGATCCAATAGGCTATCAATATTTAATTGATTGGGACCAATCCCTTCGATTGGAGAGATGACGCCACCCAAAACATGGTAAACGCCATTAAATTGTTGGGTATTCTCAATCGCCATGACCTCCTTGATACTCTCAACGACACAAACCGTTGTTTTATCCCGCTTAGGAGACAAGCAGATACTACAGGTTGCTTCATCTGCAATGTTATGACAAGTCGTACAAAACTGAATGTATGTTTTCATTTTTACAATAGCATCACAAAATGCGCTTACTTCTGCGCCTTCTGTTTGAAGCAAATGTAAGGCTAAACGCAGGGCTGTTTTTTTACCAATACCAGGAAGTGTTGCAAAAACCTCAACTGTATTTTCGAGTAATTTAGAAGATAGATTCATGCAAATTGATTTTTTATTAGTTGATAATTTGCCAAACAAATTTTACGCACAGAACAAGAGGTTTACCTTAAAATGGATAAAGTGCAGACCAGTAAATCTTAATGTACGTGATGCGCATGATGTCCAACCAACAAAGCTAAACTAACCGCCATTGCAAACATTCCTAAAACGACTCCATAAATAGAAAATCGGTGATCGTCGTATTCATGTGCAGCAGGAAGTAATTGATCCAAAGAAATAAAAACCATAATACCTGCGACACCTGCAATGAGCATTCCCATGACAAATGGTGTAAGATAAGGCATGAATATAAAATAACCCAATATTGCGCCAAGAGGTTCTACTAAACCAGATAAAAAAGAGTACATAAAGGCTTTTTTCTTGTTGCCTGTTGCATAATAAATAGGCATGGAGACGGCAATTCCTTCTGGAATATTGTGTAGCGCAATCGCAATCGCAATCGTCATGCCCAAATGTGGATCTTCTAAAGCGGAAACGAAGGTCGCAAGCCCCTCAGGAAAGTTGTGAATGGCCAATGCAATAGCGGTCATGGTTCCTACTCGCATTAGTTTTTTGTTATTAATAACAGGAGAGCCCTCATTTAAAGCAATATCTGCTTCTTGAGGACCATGATGATGTGGTGTCAAACGGTCAATGATACCTACTAAAAGCATCCCAGAAAAGAAGGCAATAATGGCATACCAAGAAGCATCATGCCCATGTTCTAAGGTCACACCAATAGAGTGTGTGGCATGAGGAAGCATTTCCATAAAGGAAAGATAGAGCATGACACCCGCTGCTAAGCCCATAGAAAATGCCAAAAATTTGATGCTTTTGTCTTTTATAAAAAAGGCAATCAGGCTACCAATTCCTGTAGATAATCCCGCAAGAATAGTGAGAATGAAGGCAATTTGTACGTTTTCTTCCATGATTAGAACCCTTGGCTTGTTTTTTTGAATCTGCGAAGGTAATAAA
>CALDEP010000226.1 GCA_937942475.1 uncultured Aureispira sp. | reverse complement strand
AAAAAAGCAACTTGTAAAGCAGCAGTGGTAAAGCTTGATACTGCAAAAGGAGATAATGGCTTGGATGTGAAATTGACGATTACAAAAGGTGTCAAAAATCCCAAAAAAATAGAAACAGCTCTACAACCATTATTTACTATTTTAAAGAAAAAATTGACCGTTGTTGGAGGCTCAGAAGAAGAAACTACTTCAGGAACGCCAGAATCAAGTACTGATGGAACAAGCACGGAAGGAAGTGGTACTCCAGAAACAACTGTAGATCCAGCTAAAAAAGCAAAAAGAGCAGAGAATCTTCAAAAAATGAGTGATGGGGTTGAAAAACTCGACAGTGTAAAAGACAAAGCGCCAAAAGATAAGCTAGATGCAAATATAGCAAAGTACGAAAAGGCTTTGGCTGCCTTGATTAAAGAAGCAAAAGAAGATGGTGAAATAGATGCTGAGGAACAAGCAAAAATTGATGAGTTAACAAATAACTTAAATGAACTTAAATCAGCAGTTGCTAAAGGAGATAAAGCACCTAAGAAATTGACTCCAGAGCGTAGAGCGAAAATTGCAGCAAACATTACTCAAATCAGTGATCGTTTGGATAAAATTCTTGCAAAGTTGGACGCCTAATTTTCTCGTGTTCAATTCTACAACTAATTAAGAGAACATAAGAGGTAGTCTCAACTACTTACTTACTTACTTACTTAAGTTATCATATAAAAAAAGCTTTTTTCTAAACTATTGTTTGGGAAAAAGTTTTTTTATATATCATCTCTTGTGAGATTCTAAATCGAAAAGCTTGTTTTAGAAAACATATATAATAGAAAGAAACCTTATTTAAGTTTAAAGATGGGTATGCCTGATTTTATACATAAAAAAGACAGTGAAATAGGAGGAACTTTACGGCCTTATTTCATTTCGATTATCCTATTTTAGGATAACTTATCTAAAGTAATTGCCACAAAGCTCTAAATCGAAAAAAGACTTGTTTTTTATCTTAAAAATTCCTATATTAGCTAGATGTAAAAACTCGTATAGATGAAGTTTTATGTAAAAAAAAATGTATAACTAGTTAATAGTAGGTGATAAATGGTGTATTGTTTATTTGTGAGAACATTATACTAAATTTACGTTAGTGAAAGTACTAGTTAGATAAGCTAAGGAATTACTTCAATTAAAACAACTAAAAGATGGCAACTCAAGGTGAAAAACTCCAAAAACTCCAAGATGAATTAAACAGCTTAAATAATACCCTCGTAGAATATAGGGAGATGTTTAATGCTGACGGTGATATTGATACAAATGAGCAGAAGCGATTAGATGTTGTACAAGCAGCTATTAAAAAGGCAGATGCAAAATTGGCTAGCTTGAAAGAGAAAAATGCTCCAACAGAATCTACTCCTAAGGTGTTAAAAAAGCACAAAGGGAAATACAATTATGGCGAAATTGTAGCAGAATTATTTGTGAAAGGAGCGATAGATGAAAATAAAATTGATCCTAATGATGTACAGCAAGGGCAATTGGGCGATTGTTATTTTTTGGCGGCGATTGCAGCTGTAGCAAGGGCAAATCCTAAGTCATTAGAAAAACTAATTAAAGATAATAAGGATGGGACTTATGATGTAACACTTTATGTCTACAAACATTTTCTTACTTGGACGAGAACACCTACTGTTATTACAGTTAAGCCTGAGTTTCCTAAGAAGGCAGATGGAACACCAGCCTATGCTAAAACAGGAGATAAGGAGTTATGGGTTATGCTATTGGAAAAGGCCTATGCTCAACATGAAGGAAGTTATAAAGGAATTCATGGAGGTTACACCGAAAAAGCAATGGGAGTCTTAACAGGAGAGAATGGTACCTCTTACAAAATTAGTAAGTATACAGAGAAGCAGATTTTAGAGGAATTTGCAGCTGCCATTAAGAATAAACAGCCAATTGTTGCGGATAGTAAGAAAATCCCTAAAAAGAATAAAGAAAAATCAAAATTAGCAAAAGGTCTAAATATTATTGGTGGACATTCTTATCCTGTAAAAGGTGTTAGTGGAAATAATATTTCTTTACAAAATCCTTGGACGAATGTGAATACAGGAAATGCATCAGATAATTATGATATAACGCTTTCTGTATCAGATTTTAAAAAATACTTTCATGACTTTAATATCAAAAAATAAATGCTCTGTTATCTGTTGTATATGCAGCATATTACTCATTATTTCATCTTGTAATTCTAAAAATAAAATGGACAATAAAAACATAAAAAATCAGACTAATAAAGTAGAGAATGTCTCCCAAACTGTCATTTTGACTAGTGGAACAATGGGAGAACTTAATTCTCAACGCGTTGGTTGTGATGATATTGGAACAGATAATTATGTGTTGCCTAATGGTGAGACAAAGAAGGGGCTTACTGCAATGCTTTCTGTAGGATCAAACAATTGGCTTACTGTTGGAGTTGGAAGTGAACTAGAAGTTGATGGTTCGACTTGGAGAGTTGTAAAAATCAAAGGAGAAGATGTTCATTTAGAGGAAATCTCTTCTACTAAGTAGGAATATTCAGAAGTAAAGATATAAAGATTCTATACTAGCGTTTGTTAGTATGGGGTTTCCTGATTTTATAGGAGACTATTCATGAAATTGTGTCTAGGTCCCTTTTATAAACACGATAGAGCTCTATCATGTTTATAAAAGAAAAGGCTTGTTTTTTTTATAATAAATAGGTACATTAGCTTGGTAATACACTTTTAATAACACGCAGAACAACAACAATGGCAAAGGATATTGAAACAATAATAAAACTGGAAGGTGAGGTAAAGTATTTTGAAGAAACTTTAGATAAATATCAAACAATGTTTTCTAGAGATGGTCATATTACTGAGACCGAAGCAAAGCACATCAATGATGTGAAAACAATCATAGGTAAAGTGACTCAGAGATTAGTAAATGCTAGAGCAAAAATGGGAGTTGTTGCACCGATTCCAACTCCTAATATTGAGGAAAAGGCTGATAATGCTATTAGCGCTAACCCGGCTGCTATGACAGGTCTTCAGCATGAGCAAATGTATGTCTATAAAGATGTTACAAAACAACATTATAATAGAATTAGAAAACTGTATAAAACAGGTAAAATTGGGACAGAAGATGCAAAAAGTGATGTACATTGGAACGATGTTGCTCAAGGACAGTTAGGAGATTGTTACTTCTTATCTGCAATTGGTGCTGTTGCTAAGGCTGATCCTTCTCTACTTAAAAAGCTCATCAAAGGACCTTTTAAAGATGGTAGTTACGAGGTAACCTTACATATTAAAGATCTGAATTTTGATATCAACGCAGAAAGAAAACCTGAAAAAGTAACTGTTACATCTGATTTTTTAGTGGACGAGTACGGAAATCCTGCTTATGCTAAAGGTGGTGACGCAGAGCTTTGGGTTATGTTATTAGAAAAAGCATATGCGATCTTGCGAAAAGAGCAAGTCGCGCCAGGTGGTTATGTTAGCCAACTGGGGGATGGATACGATAAACTAGACGGAGGTTGGGGAGAAGAAGGAATTGAGGTTTTAACTGGTAAAGAAGCTTCAACTTTGTATGTTTATAATATGTCAATAAAGGACCTATCTGCTAAAATATCGAGTGCTTTAGCTGAGAAACGACCTATTACAACCGCAACGATTCATGGACCAGCTGTAGGAGTAAAAGCAAGTAAAATACAAATGGAGGCTCAAAACAAAAATCTTGTATTGGGACATGAATATTTTATTATAGCTTTTGATGGAGCTAAAATAACGTTGCAAAACCCTTGGAACAACGAGTTTGAAGACGGTGATGGTGGAGGAGATCTTACCTTCTCAATGGCTGATTATGTAAAGTATTACGAGGTTCTTTCTTTTCAAGATAAATAAGCAATTATGAAATTTTTGATTATAGCTTTCACTATAATTTTATTTTATTCTTGTAATTGTCAAAAAATCCAAAATAATATAAAAATGAGTACATCCACCTGGTCTTTTAAAGAAGGAGCTGTAGGTAGAATAGGAGAACACGATGTCATGTTTTCTAACATAATGCTACAAGATTATACCTTAGCAAACGGAACGATTACAGAAGGACTTGCTACGAGTTTGTCTATACCTGGTACGCCTCGACAAACGGTAGGTGTTGGGCACGTTTTTACTTTAGAAGGCGTGCAATATGAAGTTATGAGTGTAGAAGATGGAGCTCCTTTTGGACAAGTTGTGGTTAAAGTACATGTGCGAACCTGGTCTTTTAGGGAAGGAGCTGTAGGTAGAATAGGAGAACGTGATGTCATGTTTTCTAACATAATGCTACAAGATTATACCTTAGCAAACGGAACGGCTATAGAAGGACTTGCGACGAGTTTGTCTATACCTGGTACGCCTCGGCAAACGGTAGGTGTTGGGCATGTTTTTACTTTAGAAGGCGTGCAATACAAAGTTATGAGTGTAGAAGATGGAACTCCTTTTGGACAAGTTGTGGTTATTGAAAATAACAACTAATTATTCATAAGTAATTATTTTGCTCGCTTACTTAATATAAAATACTAATAGGCTATTAGATGTTTATTTCTAATAGCCTATTTTTTTTGTTATAGTTTGATTTACAGTCTCCTACCCTACTGAAACAGGATCTGACTTAAATGGACTACGAGGTTGCCATTCTTCTTTTGGATTTAAACTGTCAAAAACAAGTTGCAAAATTTTACTTGATAAAGTGCTTCTATGTTTGAAGAAACAAAGCATGTCTTGCGATACGGCTCCAACAGAGCTTTTGATTTCTAGAGCAGTACGAGCAAAATCAATACGCTCTACTCCCCCTTCGATGGCTCGATTCACTAAGTCATATAGAATATTCAAGTATACTTGGTGTTCTCTATTGTATGCCCCATCAACACCTAGGAAATGCGCATCCATTTCTTTGTAATTAAAGATCGTAGTGTAAAATGCGACTAGTTGATTATCAATAAAATAAGCTGTTAATTTGTAACGATCTCCTAAATCTCTTTTTAGTTCTGTGAAGTATTGTTTGTGCAGTAAAAAAGCATTAAACCCTGCCCCATCTGCAATCATTTTGTACAACTCATAAATGCGTTCTTCATGTGCTTCCATTTCTTCTAAGGTCAATTCCTTTTTTAGAATGGCATCCCCCTTCTTACGAGCCCGTTTTGCACGTACTCTGTACTTTGAGCTCATATCTCCTAGATAATTGTCAAAACTATCCCAATTTGGGCGTATATTCATGTACATACTAGGTTGCATCAAAAAAGGATGATAGGTTTCTTTTTGGAGCTGTTCTTTTAACGCCTCACAAGTCTCTATTTTATAATCTTTTAATAAATGAACGCTAACTTTGGTTTGTTCTTTATCTAAGATGTTTTGTAAGGCATCTAAAGCGTCTTGAATTAGACTGGCTGTTTGTTGTTCGTTGACAGGAACATTAAAATGAAAGCCATACTCTCCTGTTAACAATAAATTGCCACAGATTAATAAATTAAATTCTGCTCGTTTGATAAACCATTTTTTTGCAGCATTGCTGAATGCTCTAATCAAACAATTTGATTTGTTTTCTTCTTCGTTGCTTTGTTGTAAGCTATCTTCAACATTTAATTTGAATATCTGATTGTATGCAATTCCAATAGGTTGATTTTCTTTATAAAAAACAATATACCTAAAGCTCATTTTTTCTGGAGGAAAGTTTTCTAGCGTTTGTAAATAGGTACTTTGTAGGAATAAATTTTCTTTAGGGGCAACCGCATCCCATACTTCTTGTATATCTTTAATACTACTTTTTATTTGTATGGAATACGCAGCATTTTTTGATAAGGGATAAACTTCGATATTTTGTTGATTAGCATTAATTAGTTGCTTGCTAATATTGTTAGAGGAAAACATGTAGAACATATCGGTTGTTTGATTGGTATACGTTTTAATAATATGGGCAATGTTTGATTACTTAATTGTTGATTATCAATTATTTAATCTAAATTTTAGAAGCAAAAGAAAAAAAATGTTTTAGTATAAAATACTAAACATTCAATTGGGGGCTTTTTGTTGTTGCAAAACTCTAAAATAAATGTTAAAATTATAAAAAAAGGAAAAAGGATTAAACCTTAGCCCTAAACTTTAGTCAATAGGATATACTTATTAGATAAAGCAACTTACTAAAAAATAAGAATTGTTAAAATCGGCAGAACATAACAAAGATACAGAAAAAAAAATCCTTTCACAGTTAAGAAAACCTCAAAGCTTTGAGAAAGGATTCCGATTTATGGTACAAACTTACCAGGAACGCTTGTATTGGCACATTCGGCAGTTGGTAAATTTACACGATGATGCTGATGAGGTTTTGCAAAATACCTTTATAAAAGTGTATCGTGGCATTAAGAATTTTAGAGGCGACGCTCAATTGTATACTTGGATGTATCGAATAGCAACGAACGAAGCGCTGACATTTTTAAAGAAGAAAAAAAAGCGGGCAACAGTTGATTTAGATAACGAGGAGAGTGGATTGATCGCAACTTTAGAAGCGGATCGGTATTTTGATGGGGATAAAGCAACGCTTTTGTTGCAAGCGGCATTGGAAGAATTACCAGAGAAGCAACGGCAGGTTTTTGTATTTAGATATTATGATGAATTAAGTTATAAGGAAATTTCAAAAATTGTAGGCACCTCTGTTGGTGGCTTAAAAGCGTCTTATCATCATGCCGTTAAAAAAATAGAAATCTACGTTAGAGAAAATATTGATTGATAATTGATATTAATTGGACGAAGTAGTATAAATTAATAGAACATGGAAAAGAAGAAGATTAATAAAGAACTAGAAGCGCTTTCACCGTTTTTATCTAATTTAAAAAAAGATAAAAAGGAAGAATTTTCTATGCCTGTCAACTATTTTGATAAATTTGAAGATCGTTTGATGCATCGAATAGAGGAGGAGGCTGCTTTATCAACCGAACGTCATTCGGAAGAGAACACAACAAACTCTTTTTTGAGTAGAATCAAGTCCTTTTTTAGACCTCATTATGCCATTGGTTTCTCAACTTGTTTGCTCTTAATAATTGGCAGTATTTATGTTTTAAAACCAGTAGATAGTCCAACTAATTTAGATACCATAGAAGGTCTTTTGGCAGATGGATCTATTGATACGTATATTTATAATCACATAGAAGATTTTAGAACAGAGGATATTGTAGCTTTGTTAGAGGTTGATGAAGTTGCTGATATTCAAGAAGATATAGTAGGAGAGGAGGCGCTAAATTCTACTGCTGTTAATACAGAAAAAACAACAGAAACGATTCAATCGTCTATGGACAAGGCATTGGATGCTGTTGCGGCAGATGATTTGTTGGATGATTTAACGGAAGAGGATTTAGAGTTAATGGAGGACGATTTGTTTTAAGATTAGAACCTAAAAAAATACAAAAAATAAATAGTATGAAGAGGAATATAATGTATGGATTCTTATTGTTTATCTTATCTATAAACATGCTTCAAGCACAAGAACCCCGTTCTAAAGAAGAACGAATTAGAGCTTTAAAAATAGCTTTTATCACAGAAGAATTGAACTTAACACCTGAACAATCGGAGGGATTTTGGCCCTTATACAACGAGTTACAAAGCAAATTAAGGGAATTGAAGAAAAATCGTATCAAACGCCCTAATCTTGATGAGATGTCTGATGCTGAATTAGAAGCTTTATTAGAAGGACATCTAAAAGGAGAAGAGGACAAAATAGCCTTGCACCGTACTTATACACAGCGGTTCAAAAAGATCATTACGATTCGTCAGGTTGTTAAATTGACAGAGTCGGAACATCGTTTCAGAAAAGAGCTTCTTCGACGATCCAAAGAAAGGAGAGAAGGTGGTGGTGGAAGAAGACACTAAGAATATATAGGACAAAAAAATGCTGCTTGAACTTATCAAGCAGCATTTTTTATTTTAAAAAGAACGCTAGTATTACTTAAAAAAAACTAAGGAATAATAAACTCAATTTCGTCCTTACTCCAAGCACCAAAGTATCCTAAAGCACCTTCAGAGAAGTTAGTGGTAGGATTGGCTGGAGCAGCACTGGCAAAGCCTCCACCTGCAAGGGCGTCTTGCAATGTTTTAAAGTAAAGGTGTGTCGCTGGATCAATCGATGCTAGTTCAATTCTTAAGGTGTCTCCTTGTTTGAAACTATTAAATGTCGTGAAAGAACGAGTACTAATTCCATTGCTCAATTCATCGTCTGCAATTCGATAATCTGTTGTATAACCGACCTCTACAGAATCATAATAAGTGGTCTGTATCGCATAAAAGTTCGTTAGATTTCCAGGATCAGTATAGTTGACATAAACAAAATATTGTGGAGGACCAGGTGCGCCACCGCCACCAAATAAGCTTCCTCTGTCTTGAATAGAGCAACTGTCAATAGAGGTGGTAGGTAGTATGGTAGAACTGGCACTATAAAGTTCCCCATCTATATTAATATCCAGTGTATAGGTGTTTCCAATAATACCAAGAATACTACTTCCTCTGTAAACGCCATCTCCTTCATGGCTCAAGGTTTCACTATTGCCAAGTTGATCACTAATGGTCATTGTAGCATTGGTAATAGCAGGAGAAGTACTGTTGTCATAGTAGCTACTCGTCAAGGAAGCTGTTACAACACAAGTGGAATCATTTTCTAAAATGGCTTCAAAAACAGGAGCAGGGTTTGCCTCGTTCAAATCTACATCAATAATCTTTTCACAACTTGTTGTTAAGATGTAAAGGGCTAATAAACTGATGATTATATTAAAATTCATTATTTTTTGTTTACGTATTTTATATAATTAATACTAAAAGAACCTAGAAAGAAAAATTCCAAGTAATCGTAGGTACAATTCCAAACAAACTCAATTGTACGGCATCTGTTCTAGTAGGGTCTGTTTCATTTTGTCTAAAATCAATAGAAAACGGATTGTATTGATTGTAAACATTGTAAATCCCAAGGGTAAAGCTAGACTGGAATTTTTTGGTTGGTTTATTTTTAAAGGTTACCGCAACATCCAAACGATGTGCCGCTGGAATTCTATAGCCATTTCGTTCTGTAAAGTAACTTACTTTTTGACCATTAATTTCATATTTTGCACTAGGAAAAGTCACGGCATTTCCTGTTTGATAAATCCAAGAAAGAGAAAATACCCAACGTTTTTTCAATTCATAAGTTCCTACAATGGCGATATCGTGTGTACGGTCTTGTCTAGCAGCATAAGGTTTGCCACGATTAATTTCAGCAAACTGATAAGCCGTCCTAGATAGCGTATAACTAATCCATCCATTGAAGTCTCCAATTTTACCTTGAATGAACAACTCTGCTCCATAAGACCAACCAACACCATTCAAAATTTGACTTTCAATTCTAGTATTTAAAAGAATATCTGCGCCATTTTCATAATCTACTTGGTTTTGTAGGTATTTATAATAACCTTCTAATCCAATGTTTAGTTGATCGTTGAATAGACTTTGCTTAACACCCAAACTAATTTGATCTGCGATTTGTGGCTTCACATTATTGGTACTTGGAATCCAAACATCATTTGGAGCAGCAGCAGTACTGTTACTCAATAAATGAAGGTATTGGTGTATTCTGTGATAACCAAGTTCTAAGGACGTGGTAGGAAGTAATTGATACGTTAGGGCTAGACGAGGCTCTAGTCCCCAATAGGTTTGAATGTTCTCCATCACCTTGTAGGTGGTTGTGTCAGTTACATTATTAGATTCGTCGTACGTGTAAATATCGCCAGCACCAACTTGATTAAACAAAGAAACTCTTAAACCATATACCGCTTTGAATTTATCGGTAAACTGGATTTCATGTCCTATGTAAAGACCACTTTCTATAGCCTGTGTTTTATCGGCAATTAAGCTATTGATGTTATCATTAGAAGAACGCAATTGGCTCGGCTGAAATTCGTGATAAGTGGCATTAACACCAAAACGAATGGTATTTTTAGGGTTCAAATAGTAACTATAATCTTGCTTCAAGGCAAAGTCTCTAATTCCTGCTTCAATGGTAAAGTCATCGCCAGAACGACCAATGTTATAACCATAATAATAATCGCTAAAGAAGAAAGAAGTGTTGGCAAATAGCTTTTCATTGAAGGTATGATTCCAACGAACCGTAGCGGTATAGTTACCATAGTTAAGACCAAAATTACCAAAACCAAAATTATCACGTCCTGCATATCCAGAAATAAAAATTCGATCGTTTTTACCAAAGCTGTAATTTGCTTTTAAGTTCAAATCCCAAAAGCCTAGAGCCAATTCACCAAATCGCTCATTGTCAACTACTTTTAGTAATAAATCTAAGTAAGTAGCACGACCAGAAATAATAAAAGAACCTTTATCTTTTACAATTGGTCCCTCGAAGGTTAAACGAGAAGAAATCAGACCCAAACCACCCGATAAACTAAATCGTTTCTTGTTTCCATTTTTCATATAAATATCCAAAACAGAAGAAGCACGACCACCATATTGAGCAGGAATTCCACCCTTGTAAATGGTCAAATCTTTTAAGGCATCTGAATTAAATACAGAGAAAAAACCCAAAAAGTGAGAAGGATTATAAACAACCGCCTCATCTAACAGGATCAAGTTTTGGTCAGGTTTTCCACCACGAACCGTCAATCCTGTACTTCCTTCACTTGCAGCACTAATACCTGGCAACAACTGAATGCTTTTAAGAATGTCTTTTTCTCCAAAGAACACAGGCAAGGTTTCTAATTTTTTAATATTAATCTTAGTGGTACCCACCCCAGCGTCTTGCATCATGACATCATCGTCTTTTTCTGCTTTGACGACAATTTCATCCATATCTTTAGAGCCTGTTCCTAATTCCAAAACCAAGGTTTCACTTTCTTGCAAGTCAATTTCAATTACTTGAGCTTCGTAACCAATGTAACTTACGATCAGTCTGTATTTCCCTTTATCCAATGTTAAAGAGTAAAAGCCGTAAATATTGGTTGCCGCTCCAATACTGGTACTATCTACAATAATTGTTGCACCGATGAGTTCTTCTCCCGAATCAGCATCTTTGACATAACCGCTTAGGGTCGCTTTGCCTTCTTGTGCAGAAAGCTGTCCGAAACCAATCAGACTGCATAATATTAGTGTTAACCAGATTTTCATAGTAATTTTAATTTGAAGAATAGAGATTATAATGGATTGTTTAGGATTTCAATATAGGAGCATAACATTTTTATAAACAAGCAAAACCTAAAATAGGTTTTGTGCAAAAGTCTTACTTTTTTAATGTAAAAACAAATAATTTCTATGTGCTACCTTTTTTTATCTATTAATACATGATATTCCTCAACATTAACGAATAATAGGTTTTTACAATTTTTTGATTGGTTTAAATGAATTTTATAAAAAAAAGATATAAAGAAATTTTAGTTTGGGTGGCTTATTTTCTGTTGTTATTTTCGATTGCACACGACAATTGGGGAACGATACAGAATGGGGCAGAAGTCTCCTTATTTATGGTGGTGGTGCATTTTATAATTTTCTATGGCAATTACTATGTCTTAATGCCCTTGACCTTTGCGAAGAAAAAATACTTGCTTTTTGGAATAGGAAGTATCGTTTTTATAACAGCTTGGGTAGGCTTGACTTATTTGGTCTTTAGTTACGCTTTTCAATCGGGTTACTGGATTTCTCCCATTGAATTTAGAGAAATAGAACACTTTCGATCCATTCCTAGAGTAGAATACCTTTGGACGGGACGAATTAGCTTGAGTGGTTTGAATGTGTTTTTTATCAGTATTCTTTATTTTTATGTGGAACAAGATAAATTGCAGAAACAGCGAATGTGGGCATTAGAACACGAAAAAGTACAAGCAGAAGTGAAGTTGTTGCGCATGCAAATCAATCCACATTTTTTATTTAATGCGCTTAATAATATTTATGCGCAAGCCGTTTTAGAAGAAAGCAAGGTAGCGGATTCAATACACAAGCTGTCAGGCTTATTGCGTTATACCTTGTATGATTGTGATACGGATGAGGTCTCTTTGAGACGAGAGATAGAGTATATTGATAATTATATTGACCTACAAGAATTAAAAGAGCCGATATTGGAGAATATTGACTTTAGAGTAGAAGGAAATATAGCTCAAGCTAGAATAGCACCAATGTTGTTGATTTCTTTTATTGAGAATGCCTTTAAGCATGGCAATATATGGAAAGGGGGCTGGATACGGATTGAATTAAAAGCAAGTTCAAACGAATTGCTCTTTAAATGCATCAATTCTGTTGGCAAAACCCAACAACAAAAAGATCCTGCCTCTGGCATTGGATTAAAAAATGTAGAAAAAAGATTAAACTTAAACTATCCTAATCGACATCAGCTAACGATTAATAAGGGAGTAGACCAATTTGAGATTACCTTAAAACTAAGCAATGAGCATAACTTGTCTGATAATTGATGATGAACAACCTGCAAGAGAATTATTACAAAACTACATTTCTAAAATACCTGATTTAGAGTTGGTTCACTCTTGCAAAAGTCCCTTGGATGCTTTGAGTATCATTCAAGAGCAATCTATTGATTTGCTGTTATTGGATATTCAGATGCCTGATTTAAAAGGAACGGAATTGTTGAGGTGCATTACAGGAAAACAGCCCTTGGTTATCTTCACGACAGCCTATCAAGAGTATGCCATCGAGGGCTATGAATTAGATGTGGTAGATTATATGTTAAAGCCCATTAGCTTTGATCGTTTTCTGAAAGGCATCCAAAAAGTTTTGGAACACAAGCAATGGATGGAATATAAGCTTCAAAATACGCCTTCTAAGGAATCCACAACAGAAAAAGATTACATAGTACTGAAAGCCAATCAAAAACTTCATAGAGTACAATTAAATGACATTCTATATATAGAAGGAATGAAAGAGTATGTTGTCTTTTATACCACCCAACAAAAGTTGGTCATTCACGCTTCTTTAAAATCCTTAGAAGTACGCTTGCCAGAGGATGCCTTTTTGAGAGTCCACAAGTCGTATATTGTGAATAAAAACAAGGTTTCTAATATGTTTGGAAATCAATTAGCCATTGGCGATAAATACATTCCAATTGGTTATTCTTACAAGCGATTTATTGTCAATAAAATCTTTTAAAAAACCAGAAAAAAGAGTTAAAAACTACATTACTTCGTGGAGAACTCGAAGACTCAGCGTAGCTAACTTATATAAAATGTTTTTTGGTAAAAAACTAAACCTCGCAGAAGCAGCGTAGCTAAATCCCACGAAGTATTAAAAACTATACACTATGGAAATATTAGATTCTAAAATTCATTTAAAAGAAGATCCTCCTAGAAAGATTTCTTTTCTTGCCAATATCAAGGTGCTTTTTGACGGCTATGCAGTAGAGATAGGAGCAAGTGTTTTGGGAATAGGGTTGATTTTGACCCAATTATTTGTTGGTCAATCAAAATTTATGGAGATAGTTGACCTTAATGGAGATTGGGTAGAGACCAGTGGCCGTTTGGTGGAGCATTCTATTTATGGAAGAGATCGAATGGAAGATCTTTACATCTATCATTTTGAATTTACAGTAGAAGATGAATTTTATGAAGGGACCTGTACAGGAACCTTTTTAAGAGGAGGGATGAGAGAAGAATGCCTTATTGAATATCGTTCTTTAAATCCTAACCGCTCTAGAATAGTAGGAACTGGAGGAGAACTTTATACTAGTTTGGTCGCTTGCTTTCTATTTTTGCCTCTCTTAGGTTTAGTTTTTATCTTAATAGGATTAAAGAATAATTATAAAACATTGTTTTTACTGAAATATGGAATCTTGTCTCAAGGGAAAACACAAAGTGCAAAAAAGGTTGCTGCTTTGGGAGGAGGAATAGCACATGAGTTTGTTTTTGAATTTAAAGTTGAGGGCAAAAGCTATGAAGCAAGTTGTGTTACGAAGAAAAAAGAAAGGGTAGAAGATGATGCGCTTTATAATATCCTTTATGATACAGACAATCCTAATAAAAATATAGTATATGATGCGCTAGGGCATATTCCAGAAACAGGAAAATTAGCAGCTATAAAACAAGAAAACCCTATTTCAGTCTTTTATTGGGGGCTTACCTTTGTAACTTTTATTATTAATATGGTTATTTATTGCTTGTGGTATTGGTAATCGTTATTTATAACATTACTTCGTGGATAAATTATATAAGTTTGATTATCAGCAGGATAGCTTTAAAATTCTAAAAGTATTAAATTGCTGATAATCAAATTTATATAAAATGTTTTTTATGTTTTTTGGTAAAAAAACTAAACCTCGAAGAAGCAGCGTAACTAAATCCCACGAAGTATTATTATAACAAATAGACATTGTAATGAAGAATAATATATTAGATCAAGACACTTTGCGAGAAGGTCCACCACGTTATTTGAGCATCCTTACACGTATTAATGTGTTGTTTGGAGGTTTTGCCGTTCAATTTGGATCCATCTTCTTTTGGTTTGGGATGGTCTTCGTCTTGGTTTTTGTAGGGCAATCAGAGGCGGTGCATTGGTTTAGCGCAGATGGGGAATGGGTAGAGACAGAGGGGATCTTGTTAGAAATAAATGAAACTTCTTCGGAAATTAATGATGAGTATGTCTACGAGTATGTTTTTTCTTATAATGTAAATGGGCAATCCCTTCGAGGTGAGTCTAATGCAACATTTGGAGAGGAGAGGGAAGGTAACTTTGTTAATATTGAATATAAGTCTGATAATCCTATTCGTTCTAGAATCATTGGAATGACGACAGAAATGTTTCCTGGCTGGGTGGCTCTTATTGTCCTTATTTTTCCTTTAATCGGCTTTTTTGTTTTGTTTTTTGGTTTTAAAGAGAATCTAAAAGCACTTCAATTGCTTAGAAATGGCAGCTTTGCTAGAGGAAAAATGCTGAGCTACGAGGCAACGAACACTAGTATTAATGATGAAACGGTTTATGCTTATAAATTTGAGTTCTCTGCAAGGAATAAAATGTACGTAGCGGAATGCAAAACGCATCTAACGGAAAGGGTAGAGGATGAGGAAACAGAAAAAATACTCTATTATGAAGCCGATCCTACATTTAATTTAGTTTACGATGCTATGGGAGCTGCACCTGAAATTGATCGTTTTGGAAAAATAAAGCAATCTAATATATTGGCTTTGAAGGTTTTAGTTTCTACGGTAATTGGTTTGCTAATAAATGGCTTGCTATTTTTCTTTATGTATATGTAGTTTTGTAGCTTTTTATTTATTTTAACTTATTGATAATCAGAAAGTTAGTTTTGTTTGTGCTTTTTGAGATAAAAAGAATTCCTTTTATTTGGAAATAAAAAAAAAGATTGTAAATTTGCAATCGCTGAAATAATCGTCAGATACCATTTTAGCACGTTGCCGATGTAGCTCAGCTGGCTAGAGCAGCTGATTTGTAATCAGCAGGTCGTGGGTTCGAGTCCCTCCATCGGCTCTTTAAATTAAAAAAAAGTCTGTTCCTCGTGGAACAGACTTTTTTTCGTTTGTAAGGCATCGTTTTGTCGAGCATAAAAAAGAGCGGTTAATAAATTAGAACCCACCATCTACTCAACACTTGAGTAGATCACTTCGCTGTTAGATGCTAGACCCTATAAAACTTCAATAGGGTCTAGCATCTAAGATCTAAAAGCGAAGCGATCTAGAATCTAGCAAAATGCTAGGCAGATTCTATGTTTCATTAGACAAATGAAAATTTTTGTTCTATACCTAACTTTATTTCTATCTTTTGTATAACTCAAAGCGAGTAGGCTGCTTACGAGCAGGATAGTAGTTGTTATTACGATCCGTATCAGCAGTTTCTATATAAGGATCCAAAATAATTTCTTGAACCTCTTTTTGGCTAACAAAAACCTTAGAAACTTTATCAGCACGCTGTCTCCAGATTTCAGCAGGAATATAAATTACTTCCGAAGTACCGTCTGTATATTTCATTTCTAAAATAATAGGCATCACCAAACCACCAACATTACTAAAAGCAACTTCATAGTAGTTATAGGCTCCAGTCATTAATTCCTTTTCCTCTTTGCTCAAAGAAGCAAGATATTCTTCGTTCTTTTTCTTCTCCGCATCGGTAACTCTGTATTTATCACGATCGTTGTATTTGTCTCTTAGCTCAGGGTTTTTTTCCATCACGGTTTCTTTAACCGCCTTTTGATCATTATTTCTGATATCCGTAATACTACGAGGTGCTAGGGCATCCAGTTCTTTCTGAACCATGATCTCTTTATCTGAATCATGACTATTCAGTTGATACCATTTGACATTATCAATAGAAATATCTACATGATCTGTCGTGTAGAACCAACCTCTCCAGAACCAATCTAAATCCACACCAGATGCATCTTCCATCGTACGGAAAAAGTCAGCAGGCGAGGGGTGTTTGAATTTCCAGCGATTTGAATATTCTTTGAACGCATGGTCAAACAATTCTCTACCCATAATCGTTTCTCTCAAAATATTTAGAGCAGTAGCAGGTTTGCCATAAGCATTGTTTCCAAATTGCAAAATAGATTCAGAGTTAGACATGATCGGAACAATGTTCTTTTTATCTCCACGCATATAATCTACGATATTTGCTGGAGGTCCTCTTCTTGCTGGAAAGTCACGTTCCCATTCTGATTCTGCGATAAACTCTAAGAATGAATTTAAACCTTCATCCATCCAAGTCCATTGACGCTCATCAGAATTGACAATCATAGGAAAGTAGTTGTGTCCTACTTCATGAATGATAACACCAATCATACGATACTTCAAGCGCTCCGAGTAAGTACCATCTGGACGAGGTCTACCAAAGTTAAAAGAAATCATAGGATATTCCATTCCCGTGAAATTTGCATGGGTAGAAATTGCAGTAGGGTATGGGTAGTCAAATGTATGTCTAGAGTAAACTTTTAGAGTGTGTACAATGGCACGAGTTGAATATTTTTCCCACAAAGGATTTCCTTCTTTAGGATAATAAGACATTGCCATGACTGTGCGGTCACCAAATGGAACACCTTGTGCATCCCAAATGAATTTACGAGAAGAACAGAAACCAAAGTCACGAACATTCTCTGCTTTGAAGATCCAAGTTTTCTTTTCTTTTACTTTTCCTTTTTCAATTTTTTCTGCCTCTTCTTGATTGGTAATCATTAGAGGTTTGTCTGATTTTTTAGAAGCTTCCAAACGTTCTAATTGTGTAGCCGTAAGTACCTCTTTAGAATTTTGCAAAACACCTGTTGCTCCAACAGTATGATCTGCTGGTGCAGTAATCGCTACTTTGAAATTTCCGAAAGAAAGTGTAAACTCACCACGTCCCAAGAACTGTTTATTTTGCCAACCATCCGTTTCATTGTAGGCACACATTCTTGGATAGAACTGAGCAATGTGATACATGTAGTTGTCTTCTTTTGGAAAATGTTCATAGCCTGAACGACCACCATAATTACCACCATCATTTATATTGTACCACCACTTGATATTAAATGAAAGGTTCCCTTTTGGTTTTAAGGGTTGGTCCAAGTCAATACGCATCATCGTTTTGTTGATGGTATATTTTAGTGCCGTTCCTTTTTTGTCCGTTACTTTTTCTATTTTGAAACCACCATCAAAATCATTGTGCCAAGTTCTTGAAATTTCTTTAAAACTCATTTCAGAATAAACTTTTCCTGAACGAATTTTGTGAGAGTCAGAATCTTTTGAACGAACATTTTGATCTAACTGTACCCAAATGTAAGTTAATACATCGGGCGAGTTGTTGTAATAAGTAATGGTTTCTTCTCCTAAGATGCGTTGCTTCTCATCATCAATTTCAATTTTCATATCATAGTCAGCGCGCTGTTGCCAGTACTGATGACCAGGAGCACCCGCTGCATTTCTGTAGGTATTGGGTGTTGGCAATTCTTGATACAATTGCTGAAACTTCGTTGCGCCTTGATCTGGATCCTGAGCATTACTGCTAAACAGAATAGCCATACAAAGCAACACAAAAAGAAATTTTTTTAGCATGGTTTGTTGTTTTATCTGATTGTTGTTATAAAATTAACGTTCGAAAAATAAAGCATTTCCTGTCTCCAATAAGATGGGAATGCTGATTGTTATAATTAGTATGGAAAGAAATATAGGTAAAGATTTTTGTGAAAATTTGAAGTAGCTCAAAAGTACAAAATTTATTATTAATGCAATAGTGAGTATGAAAATTTGACCAAGTTCTAACCCTAAGTTAAATGCCAGTAGGGGCGTGAATATGGATTCGCTTTCTGATAAGATGAAGCGCAAATAATTAGAAAAGCCTAAACCATGAATGATTCCAAAGCCTATAATAATTACATAATTAAATGAATTTTGTTCCACGGGGAACCCTTCTTTTTCTGAATAATCAAGTATCTTTGTTTTTTCAGCAGGAGAGGAGTTGCTTTTTATTTGCTGAATAATAGTGGTCACACAAGTTGCAATAATAGTAACAGGAATGAGGAATTCAATCAAGCTACTATTGACCCTTACAATTTTTAGAGTAGCCAATGCCAAGGCAATGGAATGCCCAATGGTGAAAGCGGTTACTAAAAGAAGTAACTTTTTTCCATTCTTAATATGGTATGCCGCAGCTAAGGCAGCTATAAAAAGTATGTGATCATAAGCGCCTAAATCAGAAATGTGGCTCAGTCCTTGCTTAAAGAAAAAAATAAAATCATTCATCCTTGCACGTTCATTTGTATCTTTAGAATAATATTAACAGGTCAAAAATACAAAGTAAAATTGTTAAAAAAGATGGATAGAGTCTTTCTTGTACGAAACAAATATGCCTTTAGATGAACCATCATTTAAACAAGATGAATCTATTTTTTAGGCTTGAAATAAATATAATTTATGATGAAAAAAATTAGTTTTTTAATCTTTATTGCAGTAATTTTGATGTCCTTCTTGAAGCATCCTATCTATGTTTCTACTTCCGAAATTGATTACAATGAAAAAGATAAACGCTTAGAGATTGCTATCAAAATATTTAGTGATGACTTAGAAGAAGTGCTCAGTGCAACAAAAGGAGAAGAGGTTGAGATCGGAACAAATCGAGAACATCCAAAGGCAACCGAGTACATTACAGAGTACCTTCGAGAGCATTTTAAATTGGAGGTGAATGGGAAAAATGCAAACTTTGAATACGTAAATCGGAAGCTAATCAAAGATGAGTTCTTTGCTATGTGGGTATTGGTACAAGTGCCCAAAGTTAATAAACTGAAGTCGCTTGTTTTGGAAAATGATATACTCGTAGACTTTAATGATGGACAGCAGAATCATATTAAGTTTAGAGATTCGGGAGAGGGGACTTACATTAGAAAGGTGACTTCGAAAGGATATGAAGAAACAGTTTTGAAATAAAAAAAGAGATGTTCCACGTGGAACATCTCTTTTTTTTTACTTTGATTTAGTTGTGTTTTTGTTTATGTTCCACGTGGAACATCTACGCAACTCTTACTCCTTCGTGATCAATCTTAGATATAATAACAGTATTCCGAATCTTGTTGGAAGTGTAAATAGCTCCCATTGCTTCGGCTACTTTTCCTGCTTCTAAACTGTTTTTACATAAAGCAAAAACACCAGGTCCTGTTCCCGCCAAGCCACAACCCAATGCTCCATTACTTAGCGCACTTGCTTTCAATTCTTTGAAAAAAGGCGTCAAGGCACTCCAATGTTTCTCTGCTATATGATCTGTTAGTGTCCTAGATAATAAGTCTAGATTTGAAGTATATAAGGCTTGGACGAAGGCGCCTAAGTTTGCAGATTGTTGTATGGCAGTCGTTACTTCTGTTTTTTTGGTAAGGTTGTTTCTTAATTGCTTTGGACTTAGAACTTGATTACGAGCATAAATAATAACCATTTGTAAGCCTTTAATTAATGGTAGTCGATGAAAATCTAAGCTTTGATGATCTCTTGTTATAATAATGCCACCTAATAAAGAAGGAATAATACTGTTAATTCTTAGTTGTTCTCCCGCCATTTCTTCTCCTTTTAGGATAAAAGGGAGTAGTTCTCTTTTGGTGAGGTGACAACCAAAGGCTTCGTTTACCGCAAAAGCACCTCCAACAGCACTTGCGCTCCTAGAAGCTAATCCATGTCCGACAGCGATTTTTTTGTTTAAGCCTAAGTCTAAACCTGCATTTTGGTCTAAACCAAAGTTAGCTTTTAAGTGGTCAAGTACCAATTGTGCAGAAATTCCAGCCGAATTTTTGCTGGTTTCTAAAGGTATGTTTGTCTTATTATTTAGAATGGAAGAGATATGTATGCCTGGTTTATCACTAGGTTTTACAAAAACTTCATCACTAGGGCTTTCCATAGCAAGACCCAACGCATCTAGTCCGCAGCCCAAATTGGCTATAGTAGCAGGTGCTACAACTTTAAAATTTGATTTGAATTTCATAATCTTTATAAGGAATATATAATATTGCAGGTATGTAGAATTAATTTGTTTAAATTTGTCCTTGTATCTAATTCAAGAATGTAGCACAAATTTAAAATAAAAAAATGATAACACAACGTCAATTGTTTTTAAATCACGTAGCACAAACAAATGATGCTCCTTTAGCTTTGGAGATCGAAAGGGCAGAAGGTATCTATTTGTATGACAAAGAAGGTAAATCTTATATCGATTTAATCGCAGGAATCAGTGTCAGTAGTTTGGGACACAGCCATCCTCAAATTATAGCTGCTATACAAAATCAAACCAATCAATATCTACATACATTAGTTTATGGAGAGTTTATTTTATCTCCACAAGTTCAATTAGCTAATTTACTACAAGAACATTTACCCGATAGTTTAGATTGTACTTATTTTGTTAATTCAGGAACAGAAGCAACAGAAGGTGCGTTGAAATTAGCCAAACGATATACTGGACGCCCTAAGATTATATCCTGTAAAAAGTCCTATCATGGGTCCACACACGGTTCTTTAAGTTTAATGAGCGAATCGTTTTTTACGGCTCCATTCCGACCTTTATTGCCAGAAGTATATCATATGGAGTTTAATGAGCTGGCAGATTTGGAAATGATAGACGAGCAAACCGCTTGTGTTATTATGGAAACAGTTCGTGCGGAAATAGGAGTAATGCGTCCATCTAATGGCTATTTAAAGAAGGTTAGAGAAAGATGTGATGAAGTAGGTGCTTTACTGATTTTAGATGAAATACAGGTTGGTTGTGGACGAACAGGCTCTTTATTTGCTTTTGAGCAATACGGAATTGTGCCCGATATTTTACTTTTGGCAAAAGCCTTTGGTGGAGGAATGCCTTTGGGGGCTTTTGTTGCTTCTAAAAAAGTAATGGATTCTTTTACCAATAATCCTTATTTAGGACACATTACTACTTTTGGAGGGCATCCAGTTTGTTGTGCGGCAGGCTTGGCTTCTTTGAAGGTTTTGACAGAACAAACAGAGATTATTGCTACTGTTGAATCCAAAGCTCAATTGTTCCTCGACCAATTGAAACATGAAGCTATTATAGAAGTGCGAAATGCCGGTTTATTAATGGCGATTCAATTAGCTTCTTTTGATCAAGTAATTGGCGTAATTCACGAATGTTTAAGAACGGGCTTAGTCACAGATTGGTTTTTATTTAATGCCGAAGCGGTTCGAATTGCTCCACCATTAACCATAACAGAAGATGAAATTTTAAAATCGTGTGCTATTTTATTAGCGGCTATTGATAAAGTATATAAAGATGAACTCAGCAAAAAATAATTTAGCCGATAGAGAAGCCCTGAAAACGGAGACGGTTTTCTTCTTGTTTATTTGGTTTGGGCTTTATATCGTTGGAATGGTTTTTATTCAAATTTTTGCAGCCGTTTCAGGATTACCTGATTTTGCTAAGATTTTGAATGGAATTACAAAAGGAGCGTATCTAGAATATTTGGATACGCTTAAAGTATTACAACTTGTATTGCATCTATTTCAGTACTTAATTCCTGCATTGATTTTTATCTTTCTGTATCATAAGAAAGCAGCTTTGAAAACAGTCTATGCAGATCAAAAACCAAGCGTCAAGAATATAGTTGGGAGTATTTTATTGATCCTATCCATCTATCCTCTCATTTCCTTTGTGTATTACTGGAATACTCAATTATTACCTGATGGAGCTATTTCTCAACAGAAATTAGACATACAGAAAGTGTTCCTTGAGATGAATTCCCCCAAGGATCTTATTTTAAACCTACTTTTATTAGGCTTAGCAGCAGGAATTGGGGAAGAATTTTTATTTAGAGGGATAATACAGCGTTTATTAACGCTTTGGACCAAAAACATCCATTTTGGAGCTATTTTAACAGGATTAATCTTCTCTTTGATGCACTTTCAATTAGAAGGATTCTTTCCTAGGTTTATTTTAGGGGTTTTATTCTGTTATTTACTCATTTTTACTGGAAATTTGTGGATAACAGTCCTTGTTCATGTGTTTTTTAATAGTATTCAAGTCATAATACCTTATTTTTATCCTAATTTAGTAGGAAATATAAGCAAAGTTCAAGCGATAGCGCCAATAGTTGCTATTACTAGTGGTTTTGTATTTCTTCTATTTTTAGCTATTTTTAGGAAGATTAATAAAGATTACAAATATATTAAAATAAATTAAATAACAATAATTTATATGAGTTTAAAAACTAGAACAATTACAGGACTTGCTTTTGGTGCTGTAATGATAGGAGGTTGCCTTGTACATCCAATTAGTTGTACGATATTATTTCTATTGATAACCGTTCTCTGCCTTTGGGAACTAGGAGGACATGTCCTAACTCAAGATGGTACAGCTGCTGTAAATTTGACTAGAACAATTCGTTTTCTATTTATAGGCAGTTACTTTCCTTTCTTATTAGCCTTGAAATATATTGGTGGATACGAAGAAGCCAGTAAGCTGGTTTATTTATTTCCTGCAATTGCTTTTTTGATGTTCCTATTTGAACTATTTGGAAAATCCTTGAAACCCTTCCATAATTTAGCTTTTCTAGCCTTAGGTGTGCTGTATATAGGGCTTCCGTTCTCTTTATTAATTTGGATGTGTAATGAGCCCATTGCAGCCTTTGGAGGGGTAGGGAATCAATTTATTCTAGCCATGTTGTTTATGGTTTGGGCAAGTGACGTATTTGCTTACCTTTTAGGCTCAAAAATTGGCAAGAATAAGATGTTTCCACGTATTTCACCAAACAAGACTTGGGAAGGGACCTTTAGTGGCGTAGCAGGCGCTATTTTGACAGGATACTTGTGTTCTCTTGTTTTTGTCTCTCTAAATCTTCCCATTCCATTTTGGATTGGAATGGCTTTTATTTGTACGCTTTTTGGAATTTTGGGAGATTTAGTAGAATCTATGTTCAAACGAAGCTTAGGAATAAAAGATTCAGGAACTTTATTGCCTGGACATGGAGGTTTTCTAGATCGTTTTGACGCCTTTATCTTTGTTATTCCTTTTGTCTATACCTATGTTGTTCTTTATTTCCAACTGTGGTAATAGATGTTCCACGTGAGACAAAATAGCTGTAA
>CALDEP010000225.1 GCA_937942475.1 uncultured Aureispira sp. | reverse complement strand
TGTGCATAATCATTTTCAGACTCCCAATCTAGTCCTGCCAAATGGATTTTCAAAGCTTCATAAGCTTGCCTATCTCCTATGTCTTTTCTCAAATGGTTTCGAAAGGCTAAATGACGGGCATAAAAATTAGTATCCTGCTGTACCACATGGACATGAAACACCCGATGATAAGCTTGACGTAAAGGCAGGGCATCTTCGGATCCAACTTCTTTCTTGTTCCATTTTTGCAATGGATTTACAGGCTTAATTTTTATAAAAAACCGACGAAAAGGCATCACTTCGTTGTACTTAGAAATATAGATGTAGCCTAAGTTCTTAAAAACAGAAATACAAGCCTCTAAATCTTCCTCCTTTCGCAAGCCCAATACAATATCTATCGTTGGCTTTGCACATAAATCAGGAACAGAAGTACTGCCAATATGTGCTATTTTGGTCGATATATTTACTACCTTTAAAGCGTTTAAAATACGCTGTTCTTCCTTTAGATAAGTCAACTTCCAATAAGGACTATGTTCGGCAATTTCAATTTGCATTTTCTTCTGTTTATTATTATGACTATTAATAAAGCTACTTTTTATACTTGGATCATTCTCTTATTCTGCTCCTCCTCTATAACTGCTCAATCCAAAAGTAATCTAAGTTTTATAAATCCCCAAGCAATCTCCATGCAAGACTCCAATAAAATAACCATTTATATGCTCTCTGGTTTAGGTTTAGACCCTGGCGTTTTCAAACATTTAGAACTTACAGCCGACAGTATTCATCATTTGCATTGGTTAGATCCAATAAAGAAAGAATCCTTAGAAGCCTATGCCCAGAGAATGGCTAAAAATATGGCTCCAACAGAAGGTAAATTAGTCCTCATTGGGCATTCTTTTGGAGGCGTTTTGATGCAAGAAATTTCCAAACTAGTTCCAACAAATCAAATCATATTGATCTCTAGTGTTAAAGCAAAAAAAGAAAAAGGGGCTGGCATGAATTTTTGGATGCGTGCCTTCACGGTTCATAAATTAGTCACTCAAAAAATGATCGTCAAGAGCTTCAAATCTTGGGGTCCCAAACACGGTTACAAAAGCCCTGAAGCACAGGCGATGTTTTTGAATGCCGCAAAACAACACAGCAATTATTATTTTCGATGGGCGACTACTCAAATTGCCGCTTGGGAATCAAAAGATGTCACAACGCCCATTGCACATATCCATGGCACCAAAGACAAGACTTTTGCCTTCAAACGCATCCAAACGCCTGTTCTTCCTGTTGAAGGAGGCAGTCATTTAATGGTCTTCAACAAAGCTGCTGAAGTCAGCGCCTTAATTAATGAAATCCTTAAAAAACGCTAGGGATTATCACACAAAAAAAGCCTAGCCACCGACAGGTAAACTAAGCTTTCATTGTTTCTACATTACTTCATTAACAGTTTAATTACTTATTCTCTTGGCTGTCCTTGCCCTCGTTTTGGTGGTGGTGGCATTTTCTCTAATTCTGTCTTAGACAAAAAGCCGTCTTTATTTGCATCAATTTTTGCGAAGTCTTTTTTTAGGGGTCCTTTGACTTCTTTTTTTGATAATTTCCCATCCTCGTTGGCATCCATTTTTTTTAATAATTCCGATGCTGGTGGAGGTCCTTTTTTCCCATTTTCATTGGGTGGGCCATCTTGCCTTTGTGCTGTTGCAGAAACTACAAAAACTAAGCAAAAACTTAATCCCAAGATTGTTTTTTTCATTTTCTGATAGTATTGGTTTGTTGATACTATCTTAGACTACATATCTTTTAGAATCCTTCGGTTTCTTGCTTTTTTTTTTATAATTAATTGCTTTCGTTTATCTTTTTGTACAATTCCTCCCTATTTCCATAAAAAAATAAATGTCGCAAATTTAAGCTATCATCAAGGATACAAAAGGTTGGCTGACTTGCTGTTTGAGTGATTTTGAATTGTACTTTGCCGCTAATTGCCCCTTTATTCTTGTAATACCTCCCGCTTCCAGTTCTAGTTTCAAACCATCTTGAAGAATCTAACCGTGTTCTATCGTCTACATATAAATTGATGAATTGATACTTCTCTTGAAGATTCTTTAAGGTTTCTTTATCCTTTATGATTTCCTTTTCAAGTCTCCTACAATTAACACATCCAATGCTGTTGAAGTAAATTAACACAGGCTTATCATTTTGCGGACGATTTGACATAACAGAATCATAATCCATAAAAGGAAATTCTTTATTCAGTCCATAAGGATTAGATTTATCTTCGCAGGAACCTAAGAAAAAGGTGATAAAAAGCAATAAACAGATTAGTAAAGTGCTATTTTTCATAGGTTTAGTTTAAGTTTTATTTTCTAAACTTTGAACAGCTTCTTTCATTTCAGACAAAGCACTTTTTCCATGCGTTCTTAAAATCCACTCATCCCATTCCCCTTTTAGGAATTTTTCAAAGGAAGTTGCGTTGCCTGTTTCAGATTTCCAATGTCCAGTTGTTCCCCAAGCGGCAATTCGTTTTTCTTTGATCCTAATTTCAACATATTCCTTTACATCACTCCCTTCGTCTGATGTCATCCAGTACGTTTTCATTTTCAATTTCATATAAGTTTTCAAAAAATAACAGCAACACCATATCTTCACCATAGAAATCCTACATCAATAGTTCTTAAAAGAGCCCTTATCCCAATACATTTGATAATGGAGTCCTTTCTTCCGCTGCCCCGTTTTAGGATGGTAAGAAGGTTGGTAATAATAGAGTTTTTCTCTTCGGGAATCGTATTGTAATTCTACAGGAAACTGAGTCGATCCTTGCATTGTCCAATAAGGAAGATTACCTTCAAAACAATCGGCACATTCTGACAATTGATTATGACCAAAATAAAAAATACGGGCAGTTGTATGTTCTTGATCTTTGATAACACTTCCGCTTCCTACTAAGAGATAATAAGGAATTCCAGAAGGATTCTTTAGCAAATGAATGGCTGTAATAAAAACATTTTTATGATTTTCGGTAGCTATATTCCCTTCCGATAAAACATTAAAATAAGATTCATTCTGCACGCCTCTATATTGCACTAGCGAACAAACATTGCGCCCTGCACCCAAACTTAAAACATCCCAACTAAAAACACGCACTCGTTTATCTGGAGATTCTACAATTTTAACATGCTGTCCCAAGCTCAAAAAGGGATGGTAATAACTTCCATTTTGCAATAGAGCAAACATCAATTGAGTCTTCAGTTTTGCACTAAAAATACGTTGACGCTCTGGATTTTGTTCTAAATGAGCTTTTTTTAGCACACTATAGCTATCTAAAATTTGTTGTTCTATGAATTCAAAATCCGTTTGCGCCTGCAAATTCCCCGTTATAAATACCATTAAAATGAGTATAAACTTCATCGCCTAATCTTAGTCTTCTGAATCTCCTAATAACATTAACATTTCTTTCTTAAATAACTCTGGAATTTCATCCGTATTCAAACAACAGCCAACAGGAATTTTTGGATACAGTTGATCATACCGACGAACCAAACCAACGCCTGTACGCTTAAAAATATGCTTTCGCTTAATTTTGGTAGGTTCAGCAATTCCAGCGGCTGCCATCATATCAACAAAGGCATACAATGTTTTTTTATGAAAATGGTAAACTCGATCCGATTTATCGGCAACATCCAAGCCTTTCATTAGACTTTTATCTTGTGTAGCAACGCCTGTAGGGCATTGATTGGAATGACATTCCAAGGCTTGAATACAACCAACTGCCATCATCATGGCACGAGCACTATAACAAGCGTCTGCTCCTATTGCCAATACTTTTATCATATCAAAAGCCGATGTAATTCTCCCTGCGGCAATCAATCGAATGTCTTTTTTGAGGTTGAAACCACGCAAGGTATCTACCGCAAAAGAAAGCCCTTCTTTCATCGGCATTCCCAAGGAATCAGAAAACTCAACTGGAGCTGCACCTGTTCCACCTTCTCCCCCATCAATGGTAATAAAATCGGGATAGATCGCTGTTTTAATCATTGCTTGACACATATCATAAAACTCTTGTTCGCTGCCTATACACAGTTTAAATCCAACTGGTTTTCCGCCAGATAAATCCCTCAATTTCTTAATAAAATGCATCAAACCTTCAGGATTACTAAAAGCTTTGTGGTAAGATGGAGAAATGACATCTTCATGTGGCTTAACGCCACGAATTTCGCCAATTTCTGCTGTATTTTTAATGGCAGGAAGAATTCCTCCTTTTCCAGGCTTTGCACCTTGTGATAATTTCAATTCCACCATTTTGATGGATTCCTGCGCTACTGTTTTGGTATATTTTGCTTCATCAAAAGAACCATCTTCGGCTCTAGCACCAAAATATCCTGTTCCTATTTGCCAAATTAAATCGCCTCCTTGTTTATGATAAGGACTTACGCCACCTTCTCCTGTATTGTGTGCAAAACCGCCTTTTTTAGCCCCTTTGTTCATCGCCATAACAGCATTAGCACTCAAAGAACCATAACTCATAGCAGAAATATTGTACAAACTTAAATCATAAGGTTGTTTGCAATCTTTCCCCCCAACAGCCACTTTAGGATGACGATTCATCGTTGATGTATCCAATGGATAAGCAGAGTGTACCATCCATTCATAGCCTTCTCCATAAACATCCACCTGTGTTCCAAAAGGGACATTTTCATTTTCCTCTTTTGCTCTTTGATAGACCAAAGATCGACGACGACGACTAAAAGGTTTTCCATTCAAATCATCCTCTATAAAATATTGCTGTACAGCAGGGCGAAAAGCCTCCAAAGTATACCTTAAACGTCCTAATAAAGGATAATTGCGTCGAATAGCGTGTTCTTTTTGCAGCACATCATAAAGCCCCATTAAGATAATAGGTCCAACTACAACAAATGCCCAGAGCGCATTTATAGAGTAATATTTTGCTAATAAAAGAAGGAGTATTGTGATAAGAACAGAAGCTACATAAAACTTTAGGCGCAAGTTTGGTATTGTCATTGTGTTTTGTTTTGCTAAGGAACATCGTTGTTCTCTTCAAATTAACAAAAAAATCTTAAAACACACAGAAACTACTTTTTAAATAAACATTGCACCCCCAACATTAAACTAATTTGATCCCCTTTGTATTGGGCATTTAAAATCCCTTCATCATTTAAGGCAGGTGTTTTTCGCTCCCAATAAAGCAAAGAATCATGAATGGAAGTACTGCCCATCGTAAAGCCTAAAGACAAAGTGATACTAAAATGTCGAGTAACTTTGTATTGAGCCATCAAGCCAGCTTCGCCCAATAGCAAGTATCGAGACTTAAAACTGGCATTGTACTCGTATTTAAACGAAGAACTGTTGGTCGGATCTTCAATCGCTTGTTGTTGAAAACGCCATTCATAACGCCCCGTTTCATGTCGATGTATTAGCAGGGCAATGCCCAAATAAGGATGGATGGACAACTTTTTTTGAATGGTAAATATAGTTGTTTTTAAGCGTAGGGGAAATTGGATAAACTGAGCGGGCAACCACTGTTCCTTGTCCAACCAACTCACTCCATCTAAACGATAGACGTAATTATTGTTCAATTGATGCACATAAACCCCTAACTCCAAAGCTAAATAAGGATTTATTTCAAAACCTAAGCGTGCCCCACCCATAAAATCGGGTCGATTAGAAAAATTAAAATCTCCTTCTGAAGCAAATGTATGGACAATATCCCACTTTAAACCACATTCCATGTTAACATAGAATTGAGCTTTTACTGGTGTATAAATGAAAAATAAAAGGAATATACAAAACCAATAATTGCGTAATGGCATACTTCTGTGTTTAGTCCGAGAAAGTTGAAAGGATTACATAAGATACAATTAA
Source organism: uncultured Aureispira sp. (assembly GCA_937942475.1). Classification (GTDB taxonomy): domain Bacteria; phylum Bacteroidota; class Bacteroidia; order Chitinophagales; family Saprospiraceae; genus Aureispira. The sequence continues at coordinate 8,364 of CALDEP010000225.1, read as the reverse complement.
AACGTCAGTCTAAAAAAAAACGCTGCAAGCTTTCACTTGTAGCGTTTTAATTTAACATTTCTATTACATTTTTCTCTCTTAGAAACAATTGACACAAGTGTCTAGGCAGGATAGCAAATTGTTTAAAGCAGGCAATTTGAGGTAATAATAAACCCGTTGCCCTTCTCGCTTATTTCCTAAAATTCCTTTCAGTTTCATATTTGACAAATGATGTGAGGTCAAAGATTGCTCACTATTGATTCGTTCACATATTTCATTAACTGATAATCGATCTTCATTATCTAGCAATTGCAAGATAGATAATCGAATAGGATGTGCTACAGCTTTTAATATGGAGGCTGCAAATTCTAATTGATCTGGAGATAAAGAGGTTTTTTTCTCTGTTTGAACTTCTTCTTTCATAAAAGTGAATTAAGCGCAGGTTGTATTTATAAGGTGGTGTTAATTGATTGATTGTGCTGATTAAGTTTTCTACAACCACGAAATAACAAGATCAGAACTACTATAAAGATACTTTTTTTTAGGCACTTTCCAAAATATGAAAGACTTATCATAAATAAACATGATCACGAATAGAAGTCTAGATATGTAAATATCATTAATTTGAAATAATAATTTCTACTCTACGCTTTTGATGTTTTGCGATATCTCCTTGCACAACACCACCTCCTTCATATGTAACTTGTGAAGCATCTAATCCTAAACTAATTAAGTAGTCTGCAACCATTTTTGCCCGTTCTATGGATAAAGCAAGATTAAAATCTTGATTTCCAACATCATCTGCAAAGCCTGTTACTTTTAATTTAATCGTTGTTTTATCCTCAAATTGGTTCACCATTCGCTCCAATTGTTCTTTTTGAATTTCGGTAATGTTGTATTTTCCCGAATCAAAATAAACAGACAGATTTTTACGCACCTTTCTCTTAGGCGGTATTTTAGCTTCTGTTTTTGTTGTATTAGGAATTAAAAATACCTCTATCTTTTTAGTTGGTTCATCTTTGTTTCTTCTAAAGTATTCTGCCCCTACAAACGTTTGATATTCTTGATTCATTAAAATATAAGAATAAGAATTGTTATTAGGCAAACAAACAAAAAAGCGACCATACTTATCGGTTTTGAACTCTTGTTTTTTGCTACCTGATTTACCTATTTTTACTTTCACATTCTCAATAGGCTCTTTTGTAGCAGCATCATAAACATAGGCATCAACCATTACATTCGCTTTTTCTGGAGCAATTTCAGGGTGCATAGCAATGGTATAAACATCCAATCCTCCTTTTCCTCCTTCTTTTTCCGAGGCATAATAAGCCCTTGTTCCATCTGGACTAATCACAATACCAGCTTCTCTAAATGGCGTATTCACAGAATATCCAAGGTTAACAGGTTTAGTCCAAGTATTATCCTCTTGCAAAACTGTTCTAAATATATCTGCTTCTCCAAAACCAGGGTGTCCATTCGAAGAAAAATATAGGGTTAAACCATCAGGAGCAATATAAGGCGCCTCCTCATCTCCATCTGTATTTAAGGTTTCCATATTAACAGGTGGGTCCCAAAGTCCATCGTCGGCTAATTGACTCACCCACAAATCGGTTCCTCCTTTTCCACCTTTTCGATTAGAAGCAAAATACATTGTTTTTCCATCACAACTAATGGCAGGTTGAGAATCCCATTTCTTGCTGTTTAGACCTTGAGAAGGTCGAACATCATCCACTACTGCAAAGTCGTTTTGAGTATCAAAATCAGCTTCAAAAATATCACAGCCTCCTTCTACATTTTCCCAACCACAGGCAGAAAAATAAATCATTCGTCCACAAACCGTCAATTTTGCCATGCCTTCATTTCTAGGCGTATTAATAGCTTTAGATATAGACCGAGCTAGTCCCCAAGTACCATTGGCTGCTGGTTTGCTCATCAAGATATTTTCACCACCTTTATTTGAAGTAAAAATAAGCCAACGACCATCTCCTGTTAAGGTAGGCAGATATTCATCTGCGGCAGAATTAATATTTGTTCCCAAATTAACCGCCTCTTCTTTCATTCCCGTCACATCAATCGCTCTGGCATACAAACAACTCCTAATTTCTCGATCCAAAACCATGTCATAAGCAATTTGAACGGTTTGTTCATCGGCTTTGTAGTCTTTAGAAGCGGCATTTTTATATAAATTAAACAAAGCTAAGGCTCTATCGTATTTATAACGTTTCATATAGGCCTGCGCACATTCAAAGTAAGCTGCTTTAGATAAGCTGGGAGATAATTCAAACAACTTTTCATAGGCAGTAATTGAAGCATCATAATCTCCTAATCTCGTATTCACAACGCCCAACAAACGATAGGCAATAACAAAATTTTTCTTTTGCTTAATAGCAGATTCTAAAGCTGCTTTTGCAGGCGCAAACTGTTGCCGATTAATGAATACTTCTGCATCTTGAAGCAATTCTTTAGCGTTCTTGGCTTTGCCTGAAACATCTTTAGGTTGCGCATATGCTTGCCCTATAAAAAAAATGCAGGCAATTGTAAAAATCAATACTTTGTTCATGAGTATATATCTAGTAATCTGTGCAATATGTTTTTTTCAAACAAAAAAAGCACTAGTTTTCTTATTCGTTATCAGTAAAATACTATTGGATAGAAGACTCTTTTAAATACTTATAGCTGAGTCGTATGTTTTCTTTTGATAATAAACGACTTTCTACTTAAAACTTATATCTACCACGAACAATAAGTAAAACGCTCATGACCAAAGGGAATAAGTAGCAGCGTACTAAAAGCGCAGCGCTCATGAGCGTAGCGAGTAACAAAGCTAAATTCATAACTGAATAACCCAAGTTACATTGGGGCTTGTTAAAAAGTAAGCTATATTTTAAAACTCCACACAATTTACTGCGTGAGAAGTTTGTCAAAGAACCATAAAATTTAATGGTCTCCAGTATTCTTATTTTGCTTACTTGCAATTTTTAATCCATTATGACTTAATGATTTGTTAAGGTCTTAGGTAATCATTAAGAAGGGCTTTTTTTTTGCCTTTTTATTTATTTTCTCGGTATCCAACAAACTTCTTCTGCCTCTAACAGAGACCCAACGTAACGCCCCAGTACAAATAGATAATCAGAAAGTCGATTCAAGTATTGCATTACAACAGGCAATACAGGCTCGTTTTCATTTAAAGCAACCGTCATTCGCTCTGCTCTTCTGCAAACACAACGAGCTACATGACAAAATGAAACCGCAGGATGCCCTCCAGGAAGAATAAAGTGCTTTAGTGCTGGCAATTTTTCTTCCATCGCATCTATTTCTGATTCCAAATAAGTCACATCTGCTTCATGCAAATCGGGCGTCTTTAAATTATTTTTGGAAGGATCGGTCGCTAAAATAGCTCCTAAAGTAAATAAACGATCTTGAATCTCCTTTAGTGTATCTCTTAGCGCCTCATTTTCTAGATAATCTCGAATTAAACCAACATAAGAGTTTAATTCATCGACGGTACCATAAGATTCTATTCTAATATGATTCTTGGGAACCCTTGCTCCTCCAAAAAGTGCTGTTGATCCCTTATCCCCTGTTTTTGTGTATACCTTAAATGCCATCTTTATTTTTTTTATCTTGCTGATTCTCAAATTTTAATTATCACCAATTATTTCACACAAAAGTACAAACTATGTAGCATTTATAGATGAAATTATTGTATTTATTCCTTTGGTAATTTAGGAACACTACTATATAGTATAATAACCGATGGCACTATTTTGTTGTGTGGAGCTGTTTGTTTTTGTCACAAGCTTGCAATTTACTTGTAGTGCATAAATTTGCAACTAGCTTATAAAGGAATTTACTCTATACGACGGTTTTTGTAAAAATTAAAATGGGGCTAGTTTTTGACTATTTTTAGATCGCTTCGCTTTTAGATTTTAGATCTTAGACTCCAACTCGAAGAATCAGCGTAGCTAATTAAGCTGCGATTGGAGTCTAAGATCTAAAAGCGAAGCGATCTAGGATCTAACTCTAAGCGAAGCGCTCACGAAGTAATATCTGTTTAAAAAAAAGCCCATTCTGCCAAACTTTAAAAACCGTCGTGTAGAATAAAAGGGATTATAATTAGCTTCAGAATAACTATTCCTATCCTGTAGGTTCTAACACTAATAGATAGATCCTTGTGTATATGTTTTAAATCAACTAGAAAGCGCTGTATTATGACGTCAAACTCCAATGATGTAAGCCTTTAGGGTATTTTTTTTGCAATTGTTCTATAACAATTTGATAATCTTCGCTATTGTTAATAAAATCCAAACCTTCTACATTCAGAATCAAAATAGATAAATCATGTTCTACCATTCTGAAAAAGTCAAAATAGGCTTGTTGAATTTTTAATAAATAAGCAGCACTAATGTCTCGCTCATAATCTCTTCCTCTTTTTGAGATATTGGACAACAAGTCATCTACTGGACGGTGTAAATAAACTAATAAGTGTGGTTTAGGAAAAGAAGCATTTAAGGTGTGAAACAGGCGTTGAAACAAACGCAATTCTTCGTCTACCAAGTTTTGCCCTGCAAACAAAAGTGTTTTAGAAAAAATATAATCTGACACCACATACTCCTGAAATAAATTTCCTTTCATCAACAAGTCTTGTAGTTGTTTATGACGCTCTGTCATAAAAAACAACTCCACAGGAAAACCATATCGATCAGGATTTTTATAAAAAAGAGGCAAAAAAGGATTGTCCGAAAATTCTTCCAAAATGAGTCGTGCGTTCAAATCATCAGACAACAACTTGCTCAAAGATGTTTTTCCAGCTCCAATATTTCCCTCTATAACAATGTAATTTCCGTTGGCTACCTCTATCGTACTTTCCGTCATAACAATTAATCTGCAAGTTCCAATAATACAGCAGATGTATCATCTGTGCAAATTTCTAACAATTCTTGAACCGTCTTCCCCAAGACAGGGTGCATCCACTGTGCTGCAATTTCACACAAAGGTTTTAAGACAAAATTTCGTTTTTCCAACAAGACATGTGGGATTTTTAAATCTTCTTCTTGAATTACCAATGCATTAAAAAATAAGATATCAATGTCAATCACCCTTGGCTCCCATTTCTGTAGACGTACCCGACCCATTTTTTGCTCAATTACTTGGCATTTTTGCAATAAAAGAGCTGGCTCCAATGCGGTTTTTACACAAAGAACTTGATTGTAATAATTTTGCTGATCGGCAACCTCCCAAGGTTCCGTTTCATAGATACTAGATTCTTTGTAGACAATTCCAAGATTTCGACTAATTAAGCTGTGGACTAATTCTAGATTTGCCGATCTGTTCCCCATATTTGTTCCTATGGATAAGTATACTGTGTTCATTTATAGTTGGTCTAATACGTCTAATATATTTTTATAAATTGGTTCCTTCTTCTTCAGTTCCTCTACAGGTATCCAAACCGCCAAATCAATATCTTCCTCCGCTTGTGGTGTCAACAGTGTTTCTGTTGTGGTCATCTTATACCAAGTAGACCATTTCAGAATACGTTTTCCACTCTTCGTTTTATAGGTATGGTAAGTATCACAAATAAAATCTCCCAAGTTTAACGTTTGCACCCCAGTTTCTTCCTGCACTTCACGAACAGCCGTTTGCTCTATCGATTCTCCTTCTTCCTCTTTTCCTTTTGGCAAATCCCAATAGCCCATTCGATGAATGGCTAAAACTTCTTCTTTCTCATTAAAGACGACGCCACCTCCTGCTCGATGTATTTTGTACATCGTGAAAAAATCTTCTTTCAATTGTGCTAAATCTTCTGAAATTATAAGGATAGAATCATAACTTTTGGTCCCTTTTTCTAGATTATCAACAATTTGACGTAACTTTTTTCGACGTTTAAGTACATGAGGAACAACCATATCTCTTAAACTTCCCGTCTTATATTGATTTGCTTCTTCTTTAGATGCTAATAAAACAGGGATCTTGCCAATATATATTTTGTACATTTGTGTTCTTTTAAGTTGTCTAGCAAATATACTATAAATCTTAGTTTCAAACGATTCAAAAAGGAGGATATGCAACAATTTTTAAGATTGTCAATTGTAAACAATTCGCTTATAATACATTAGCTATATGAACAAAGTATTAGAGAAACGCCTATTGGCTTTATTAAATAGAAGAAAAGCTCAAAAAGCGTTCAGAACATTGCAGGATTCATCTCATTTGATTGATTTTTGTTCCAATGATTATTTGAGTTTGGCTCGTTCGTCGGCACTTCAAGGAATTATAAAAACCCAGACGACCAATCAGCAACTAGGCGCAACAGGATCGAGGTTGTTGTCTGGACACTATACTTTATTAGATACTTTAGAAGAAAAATTAGCCCAATTTCATCAAGCAGAAGCTGCTTTAGTGTTTAATTCTGGTTATAATGCCAATTTGGGAATCATCAGCACCATTCCTAGACGCTCTGATTTGATTTTTTATGATGAACTAATTCATGCTAGTGTACACGATGGAATGCGATTGAGTCCCGCCACTAGTCAAGCCTTTCCACACAATAATTTAGCAGAATTAGAGGCATTATTAATTAATAATCCTCAAAAAACTATTTTTGTGATCGTGGAATCTATCTACTCTATGGACGGTGATGTGGCTCCACTCCTTTCTATTCAGCAACTTTGTCAAAAATACGAAGCCAATTTAATTGTAGACGAAGCGCATAGTACGGGAATTTACGGGAAAGATGGCGCTGGACTTTGTGTAGAGTTAGGGATTGAAAAAGCCGTTTTTGCTAGAATTCACACTTTTGGAAAAGCAATAGGAACGCATGGAGCAGCAATACTTGGCAGCCAAATTCTAAAGGATTACTTAATCAATTACGCTCGTCCTTTAATTTACACCACTGCCCTTAGTCCACATACCACACAATGTACGCTTGCTGCTTATCAATTATTAGAAAAAAAAGGCGCCCTTTATATTGAAGAGTTGAGAGAGCGGATTGCCTATTTTCAACAATACATCCACAACCAAAGCAAATACGAGTACATCAAAAGCAATAGCCCAATTCAATGCCTTATTGTTCCAGGTAATGAAGCAGTAACCCAATTAAGTACCTTATTACAAAAAGAAGGCTATGATGTCAGACCCATTCGAACGCCCACTGTCCCTGTCGGAAAAGAGCGCATTCGAATTTGCCTACATCGTCATAACTCATTGGAGGAGATTGAAAAATTAATTCAATTACTTAAGTAACTCATGTTATGAAAGTTTTTTTTGCGTTCAGCATTAAACTCCTCATTACTTATTTAAGGACTGTTTTAATGTTTAATGCTAAATGATGAATTTTTAATGTTTGTTGTGCTGTAAGCATTCAACATTAAAAATTCAGCATTTAGAATTAAGAACAATTTGATACAAGAACATTGATTTTTTACTTCGTGAGCCTTCGGGTTATCGACCTAATCAATTGTTTGCGTAACATGAGTTAGATAATTTATTACCTAAGATGATCCACCTTCTAATTTATATTTTTGGTTATCAATTTGAGACTTGACTCCTTGCCCCAAATGAATACTGAAATCATCAAAACTATATAAATACTTCTCCCCCACATTCTCGCCGCCTTCAATACTAGGTGTTACAATAGAACCTCTCTTGAAAATCAACTCTTTGTCATTTTGGATGTACGATAAGCCTCTCGCTTTGAACTCAAAACCATTCTCTTTCATCAATACAGCCGCATTTTCTATTTGAAGATGCTCGGCATGACTATCTATATAAAAATCAGCATTTCCTAAAATAGAAACATCTACACTGTTCGATTCTTTATAATTAAAAGCCCCACTTAAAACCAAATCATTAAAGATATCAATATCTTCATAGATGTCTTTCTTATTTCCTTTCGAGCTTTCTAAGTTAACCTTTATGTAGTTTAATATGTCCTCATTAGATTCCAGAGGAGTATCAAAGGCTAAACTGTCTTTCATAAAAACACGAATGCTATCAATTTTTTCTTTTGCAGCAGCTTCTGCTGCTTGCCAGTCTTGGTTTACTTGGTCTGAATTAGCTCTTCTATCTGCAATCCTTTCTTTTACTTTTGCAAGTTTTCGATTTAGAACTTCCTTTCTTTTTTTAGGGAGGTTCTCTTTTTCTAATTCTTTTTCTAGCCTAGCTTGTTCTTTATTATCAAACTTATAATCATCTTCCGAAGACGCCTCTGACAAAGAACGATTAGACTCTATAGCCTCCAAATCAGGCTTTATATAATACCGTATACCATCAACCTTTGTTTCCAAAGCATTAAACATCTTTATCAAGAAGAGTTCATCTAGATAAAAATCCTTCGTCCCGCTAAATAATAGGTCTTTAAGTACCTCCAAAATATTTTTCCCTCCT
>CALDEP010000224.1 GCA_937942475.1 uncultured Aureispira sp. | reverse complement strand
CAGTAAGGAGTTTTAAAAAATAAATAGTACCTTAATGTTCTGTCTTGTATAAGGCAGAACATTTTTTATTATTAATGCGAATCAAGGGCTAAAACTCTGAAAGAATATATTAAAATAAGCTACAAATTGATTGTTAAATATACTGTACGTGAATTAAAAGGGCGTGACGTAGATTGGAAACTCGGGCTGGCTTGTGCTAGTAGCACAAAAGAATATGCCTGTGAAGAATACGTCCGTATTTAGCGGGCGCAGCATTCGCTAAATACAGTATTCGAACAGTTAAAGCCATCCAATCGCAGTCCCAAGCCCTTGACTTTGGTTCTTTTGTCAAGAAAAGAACAAAATAGAAAAACCCTTGCAGACTTTAAAAATCAAATCAACTAACTGATAAATAAAGTATTTTGATTTAAATGCGCCTTTCTCTACTATAGTTTTAGCCCTTGATTCGCATTAATAATAAAAAATGTTCTGCCTTATACAAGACAGAACATTAAGGTACTATTTATTTTTTAAAACTCCTTACTGAAAAATAACTTTAGATTGGATTGGAGCAATGCTTCCGTCTTCAAATTGAATGTTTACAAAATAAACACCTGCTGCAAAATTTTCCTTTGCCAATAAATAACGATCTGTATTAATTTCTTTTTCTTGGAATACTTGACGTCCCATATTATCATACAAAGCAATCGTATAACTAGAAGACAAGTTTTCAAAAGCAACAGTCATATCTACATTCGATGGATTTGGGTAAAATTTAGCGGTTACTAACTCTGTAGACAAAGCCCCTACACTAGAAATTAATGGGCAAATAACATTATCATGCAAAAACTCTCCTGATGTGTTTAAAACCGTGTCTTGCCATTGAGCAGCATTACTACCAAAATAACTAACGTGTCCAGTACTATTTGGAAGTGTAATCAAAAAATTAGTCACTCCTGCATTTGTTGCTTTTGTAGCCATCACGCTACTTCCTTCTACAGCAATAATTGGAATACCAAAAACTTGAGCACTACCATAAGCATAAGGCACGGTTCCATCCATATCATCGTGTGCTGAAAAAAGAGGTGCGCTATTCGCCCCAATATAATCGGCATCACGCAATGCGCCAGAAAAATTAACAACACCATGTACTTCAGAACTATACATTCCTACATTGGTACTACTATTTCCTTCATAACCGCCATTATTATTAATCGCCATCATTTCATTCGGTGCTATATTGTCCGTAGAATCAACATAAGCAGTATGAGCAGCAGCAATTCCTCCTGCTGAAATACCTCCTACAAAAATCATATTTGGATCAATTCTGTACGTATTGGCTGTAGCAGCATCTTCTCTCAAGAAACGGATAGAAGCTTTCATATCTCCCACTGCTTTGATCACAACATCTGTCATATCTGATGAGTCTGGAAAAGGAAACAAAGGACCATCATACAATCGGTAATCAATCGTTACGGCAACAAAACCATGATGTGCATAATAACGACATAAATCTTCCATGTCTTCTCGTTGACCACTAATAAAAGAACCACCAAATGCTAAAATGATTGCTGGACGCATCGCAGCAGCATCTCCTGTTGGTTCGTAAATATCCATGTACAAATCTTGGTTATTTCCCGCAAATGTAGTATTATTTCCGTACAAAACAGTTAGTGTTGTATCCACTGTTGCAAAGCTTGGATTGACATAACGGTTGCCATCACAAGTTGGATGATTTTGAGCAAAAGCGCTACAAACCATTCCCGTTAATAAGGATAATGTAAAGATTAATTTTTGCATATTTTTTTGTTTTAACTTTTTGGTTAATTTGAATAACAAAATTACAAAAAAATAATGGATTCTTAAACTTGCTCGTCTAGAAGAAATAGCACTTTATCTAATAATACTTCGTGGGATTTTTAGTTTTTTTACCAAAAAACATAAAAACCATTTCATATCAGTTTGATTATCAGCGATTTAATATTCTTAGCATTTTAAAGCTATCCTGCTGATAATCAAACTGATATAATTCCTCCACGAAGTAATGATCTAAGAAAGGGTTAAAATACTTTTTAAATGCAGCAATAAGGAACTCTTTTAAGGACTTTTCTTTTTAATATTAAGACAAAAAAAATTCTTTGACCACCAAATTCTTATATGGCTCTAATCAATTTAAAACAAATTAAAAAGATCATTAATTACCTATGGATTAGTATGGTCTTGTTTATTTTAATCTATCTATTACTACATCCTACTGCCTTTAGCGCAGAGCATTTGTCTGCTTTTTTGCAGAAATTTGGGCATTGGGTTTGGTTGGCTTATATTGTAATTTCTTTTTTAAGAGGCATTTTTTTATTTCCTAGTACCCCTTTTGTCTTTGCAGGTGCGATTTTATTTCCTGAAAAATTAATTCTAGTAGGTATCATTTCTATTTTGGGGATTTTATTTTCTGCTACTTTATTGTATTACTTTGCAGATGCCATTGGATTTGGAGATTATTTATCCAAAAAGTATCCCGAAAAGATAGAAAAGGCTCGTGTACAACTCAACAAACCACAAGGCAAATGGCTGGTAGCCGCTTGGGCTTGGTTTCCATTTGTACCAACTGATATTATCTGTTATGTAGCAGGATTAGTGCAGATGCGTTTCAGAATTATGATAACTGGCATCTTTTTAGGAGAGACTATCTTAATAAGTCTTTACCTTTATCTTGGAAAAGACATTTTAAGCTTTCTTTAAATTATTGATTAACACACGATGTTCTTTGACAAATTATGTGGTAATATTTAAAACTACTACCTTTATCAACCTATTTTAGTAGAAAGTTACAAGTAGAAAGTCGTATGTTTTATATTAACAATAAACAACTTACGACTTATATCTTACCTCTTGATTTATAAGGGTAAAAAGTAAACCGTATTTTAAATACTCCACACGATTTTTCAAAAAACCATAAAAAAAATCCTTTATGCGTTATTTACTTTTTGCTCTATTTATGACCTTTACCAGTTTAACTTATGCTCAAAAGAGCTTTAAAAAAGTTATTGAAGAAAATAAATTCACTTCTTTAGAAGGAAAAGAATACACCTTTACAGAGATTTTTAAAGCAAACAAAGGCAAGGTGATTTACATTGATTTTTGGGCAAGCTGGTGTGGTCCTTGTCGTCAAGAAATGCCTGCTTCTCTACAATTGCGTCAAAATTTAAAAGGCGAAGATATTGTCTTTGTCTATATTTCTATAGATAAAAATGAAGCTTCTTGGAAACGTAGTATGAACAGTCTAAAAATTACGACCGAGGGGCAACATTATCGTAGAAATCAAGACGAAATGATTGAATTTCTAAAGTTCTTCTACATCTACTCTATTCCTCATTATATGGTTATTGGGAAAGATGGTCAAATTGCCAATAATGATGCGTTGCCTCCTAGTAATGTTAAACTAGAACGCCAATTGCGTAAATTATTAAAAGTAAAGGCAAAGAAATAGACCTGTTTCAGGATTACTTGCTCTCCAAAACTTCTCGTTTAGGTTCGATGTAATTTAAAAACAACTTTAGAGCTTGTCGTTTCTCGCTAGTCAATTCATAATCAATGTATTTATGATAATAATCATGTACATTAAAATTCAAATAACTAGACTGAAATAATTGGGCTACTTGATGGCGTTTTTCAATACCTAATTTTAAAGCTTCATTAAACTGCGTCAAAAATGGTTGGGGCAGTTTAGTATTGCTGACCCAGGCAGCAAAAACAAAAGGAAGGTTGGTATGTTTCTTCCATATTTCGCCCAAATCATAAACATAAGGATAGGTAACCGTCATATCTATGGTACGATCTCCAATGATTAAAGCGCCTGTTTTGTTCTTAATCTGATCTTCAAAACCTGCCTTGGCATTGATAAACTGAGGATTGATCTTCCAATAATTTGCCACTAAATATTTGGTCAAAGCAACCGAAGTTCTAGATTGATAATCCAAATACAAATGTGTAATTTCTTCAATTGGACAATTAGAATAAATGCAAACTGTTTTCACAGCGCCTTCTGTTCCAATACAAAAATCTGAAATAATGTGTGGCGTTTTGAGCTGTGGAATAACAGCGACAGGAATCAGCCCTAAATCAACCTCTCCTGCAACCAGCTTTCGAGCACATTCTGAAGGAATGTCTAAGCTTAAATCAATGGAACTTTCCATTCCAGATTGAAATAAACCATATAAAAATGGTTTTGTATTGAGATAAGAAACGGCAGAAATTTTGAGTGGCTGCTTCAAGTTTAGTCTTTGTTTAAGTGAGAAATATCGTCCTGTACTTTCAAATGGAAATTAGTCCCATCATATTGAAAGATACAAAGACCTGTATTATGGTGCTTATATTGAGGCATTGCCGACAAGGGCTGTCCTTGCAATATAGCCATCAAATAAGCTAGGCAACCTCCATGCGTACAAACGAGCACTTTTTTATCGTCTAATGTTTTAAGATAATCTACAAAAACACCCAAACGATTCCCCATTTCCTGCGCACTATCTCCACCAACCAAACTCTTCTCATAATCTCCATCTGCCCAAGCTTTCAACAAGCC
>CALDEP010000223.1 GCA_937942475.1 uncultured Aureispira sp. | reverse complement strand
GTAGCGTTTCATGCTAAGATGCTCTGTTGGAGATAAATTGATGGCACTGGCATTATTAATCAAAATATCAATCCCTCCAAAGGTCTCTACGGCTTTGTTTACCGCTTCTTGCACCAGTTCTTCGCTGCGAATGTCTACGATGACAGGCAGCGCCTTCCCTCCTGCTGCTTCCATTTCTTCGGCAGCAGTATAGATGGTTCCTGGTAATTTGGGATGTGGTTCCGCAGTTTTGGCAGCAATGACAATATTAGCTCCTTCTGCTGCTAATTTCAAACCAATAGCTTTGCCAATTCCTCGGCTTGCTCCTGTTATAAAAACTGTTTTTCCTGTAAATCGATTCATTGTTGTTGATTGATAGTGAAAGAATAGACATTACTTGAATGTAAAATAAAATTACAAGAACTCTATCAGTTATTCAACAATCAATACAAAATTTATAAAAAAGCCCAATCGTACTGATATGTACGATTGGGCTAAGCGCATTGCTGGAATGCTATTATTAAACGTTATTACTGTACCATTAATTTTCCTGTATTAATCAAACGATCGTCCCCTTCTAAACGATAAAAATAAACTCCCGCTTGTAAATTAGTATTCTGAAGTTGAATGGAGTTGGCAAAAGCACTACGCTCTTCTGCAACCAAACGCCCAGCGACATCAAATACAGTCAACTTCAAATTTTCATATTCCTTGCCTTCTACTTGAATGGTGGTAGAATGCGTAAATGGGTTTGGAAATACGTTCACGGCTACTTTGTCTTCATAGATTTCTCCTATTGACAAATTGATGATCACAAAATCTTCTCCTACGGTATGATAAGTTGTATTGGTAAAAATAGGTGGATTGAAATCAAAATAAATACCTGCTGTATTGTTGATTACTGTTCCTATTGGGTTGTTTGCTTTTTGTTCGATTTCATAATAAAAGAAGCCATGTGAAGCAGGTTCGTTCGCTGTACTATCAACAAGTAGAATATTTGAAAAACGAACTTCTAAAACTCCTTGCCCAGACAGATTCCAAGTATAATCGTGGCTACTTGCGCCCATTTGAATGCTTGTAGCATCCAAAAAAGGAGAGATCGTATCTCTAATTACGACTAAAAAGGCTGTATCATTTCCAGTATTTTGGAATCGAATTCGGTAATCTAATTTTGTGTCCTCATAAATATAGTTGTCTGTTCCATAGCCTTCTGGTTGTGTTGCTTTGTCATTTGGATCGTAAGCTCCAATCGCTTGTTGACAATCTTGCGCTATAAAGGTGCCTCTATTATCATTAGAAAGTTGTGTTATAAAACCTGTATTAAAGGTTCCGTTTAACAATAGATTACAGCCTTCTATGGCTACTGTAGCTGTAGTATCTCCCAACAAAGGCGGAAAACCTGTTGCCTGTGAAACATCAATTCGATATGTTTTGCCTGGCAAGGCAGGTTCTAAAATAGATTCTGTTGCTCCAGTTCCTAACACATTGGTATTTCCTGTTCTAAACATTACGTTGTCTTCATAAACAAAGTACTGAAGTGACTGTGTCATTGGGGCACCTATATTTTCCAATAAAAACTCAACAGTATCCACTAAACATTCAGCATCGACGTCTATTATTGGTCCATTCCAATAATTAGGAATACAAATAGAATCTGGGTAAATGTGTGCTTCTGTACAATAGGTTCTTCCTAAAACCGTAGCAGATACACTATCAATAATCGCTTGTATTCTAAAACTACCACAATCGTTGATGACAACATCACCAATATTGAAGGTATAAAGATTTCCTACTTGACTAACAATAGGAATGGTGGAGCTTAGTACGTTTAGATTGGGATCCAGCTCTACTTCTACGCTTGCATTAATGGCATCTATTGTTCCATTATTACAATAGGAAACGGTATAGGCACTCCCTCCACTTGTTGCTCGAATAAATGGTGCGCCTACATCTACTGTCATAATCGGGCAGTTAATTAAACTCTGCAAACCAAAATTGACAACATTAGTGGTATGTAAAAGATTGGTACTTAAAGTTGTACTAGGGGTACAGCTTGTCCAATAAGGCGATGGCAAAATAACTGAAACCACATAACTTCCTGTATCTACTGGCATGGAATAATTTCCTAAAGAATCCGTTATTGCCACAAAACTAAAATTGCCTACTGCTTCTACTCGAACCCTTCCTATCCCTTCTTCTAATCCATTTTTAGTACAATCTAAATTTAGGTCTCTGTAAATATTTCCTGCTATGGTATCGGGATAGGATCGTCCTACGGTGTAATTAATTCTAATTTGGATAGAATCAATCCCTTTTGGTGTTCCTAAGTAAACAGCATTAGATCCTACATCCCAACCATGTGGGTCTTGATCTTGCCACATTGGGTACAGAAAATTCCCTTGATAATCGTATATATTTTCCCTACAAATAATATTTCCATTATCCAAAACACCTATATTTCGATAAAAACTAGGATAAGTTACTGACGGAGCAATTGTTTTCATCCAAAGAGGGTTTCCTACTGAATCTAATTTTAGCAAAAAACTCCCTTGTATATTCTGTCCTAAAATGACAAAACCTCCATCTCTTGTTGCGGCAATTCCATAAACAGCAGCATCTCCAACTAGATTAATATAGTCTTGATGTTTAAATATTTCTATTTGCCCTAAACTATCTAATAAATAGAAGGACATCTCGTTAGTATTATTTCCACCTGATTGATTTGTAGAATAATTAGCAATTGATCCTACTTTTCCATTATCCAACCTTGCATATAAATCTTCTACATGATATGTATTCCGACCACTCCCAGCACCAACGGTGTAAAAAAAAGAACCGGTATAAGGTGATGCCAGTGTATCAATCAAAGAATCGACAATTGCTCCAGATATAAGATCATGTTGGTATATCTTGTTAACCACAGCATTATTAAAGCTAACATCACTGTCAATATAAATTGCACTCATATTAATTTTATTATCACTCTCGTAATAACTAGTCATATATGAATAAAAAAATGTTTGTAAAGCATCTAAAATATCGTATTCTACATTTCCTAAAGCATCAAATTTAGTTAATAGAAAGTCACCTACTAATCCCATATTAACTGTACTAAAAACCTTAGTCTGAACAATAAACCCTCCATCAGATGTCGGTTCAGGATCTCCTATAGGATGTTTACCAACAAAAGTTTTAAACCAAATCAAGTCTCCTATAGAGTCTACTTTTAGTACAAATCCTCTATTATGTGTTTCAAAACCTGTGACTATAAAACTTCCATCAGGCATTATATTCGATCCAGAAACATTAACAGAATTCAATGATCCAGGAATTCCATAAGTTCGATCTATAATCTGTCCGTAAGAATTTCCATACCCCAAAATAAGGAGTAATAAGATTCCGATTAATTGTATTATTTTCATTGTTTTTGGTTGTTTGTTTTCAATAAAGGGTGTCTTCTAATTATTTTCTCCAAATGTATCATCTATAAATTGCTTTCACAAGTACATTTTTTTACATTTATCGAAATAAAAACCTTAGTTTTATCATAAAAATGTTCCAAAGTAAGTTCATTCGCCTTTATCAAACTTTAAGTTCTTCCGAACACAGACTGCTCAAACAATGGGTTCAATCGCCTATTCACAATCAACGAAAAGATGTTGCCCAGTTCTTTCATTTCATAAGCTCTAGAGCAGCATTAACAAAAACAACCTTGCAAAGGGAGCGAGCTTTTACTTACCTATTCCCAAAAGAAATCTATGACATGTACAAGATCAATCATGTCATTTCTTATGCCTATAAAGTACTAGAAGAATTTATCGAATATTTAGAAGCAGTTTCTTCTGACATTAATCGACAAAAAAACAAAATAAAAGCTTATTCAAAACGAGATTCTATTATAACTGCAAAAAAAGTCGTCCAAAAAAGCAAACAACAACTTCTTCAAGGGAAACATAGAGGGAGTGCGTTCTATCTTCATGCCTATGAATTGGAAGTGCATCAATTTGAGTTAGAAGGCACTCAAAACCGTATTCAGAAGAACAATTTACCCGACCTATTCCACAATTTATCTAGCTTCTTTATCATATCCGCTTTGCGATATGCCTACATTGCTGCCACTCATACCAATGTCTATAAAGTCACTTATGAAATTCCTATGTTAGCGGCTGTTTTGGAACAGGCTAGGCAAAAAGATAGTGTCCCAATTGTTCAACTCTATTACTTTGCTTACATGGCTTTGACGCACTTAGATGAAGAAAACTATTACCTTTCTTTAAAGGAAAGCTGGGAGCAGCATGGGGCTTTATTGCAAGAAAATGAACGTCAAGAGATTTTGCTCATTATAATTAACTATGCCATCAAGCAAGCCCATTCTGGAAATGCCTCTTATATAAAAGAAGCGTTTCAATGGTATCAAATTGGATTGACTACTGAATTATTACTAAACAAGGGAATATTAAGCCAGTTTGCCTATAAGAATATCGTGGCTTTGGGCTTAAAGTTAAAAGCATTTGATTGGATAAGAATGTTTATAGAAAAGTATACTATTTACTTGCCTAAAGAAATGCAAATCAGGTACAAAACCTATGTCTTGGCAAAGTATTTTTTTGAAAAAAATGAACACGAGGCTTGTTTGCAATTGTTGACACAAGTGGCGTCTGATGACTTGTTCATGAATATTGATGCAAAAATGATGTTGTTAAAAATTTATTATAAAAACAAGAGCTTTGATGCGCTTGAATCTCTTATACAAAGTTTTAAAGTTTTCTTGCATCGCAAAGAGGTTATGAGCTATCACAAGAACAATTACCTGAATGTACTTTCTTTTATAAAAAGAATAATTTTACTGCCTCCTTTTGATCAATCAGCCAAAGAAAAGTTATATTATGACATAGAATTAATGGAACCATTGACCGAGAAACAATGGTTATTAGACCAATTAAATGAATCTTAATCAACAAAACAATCCTTCTAAATGAAACTAATAGACTCTTTTGGCTTTTTTCTATTTGGCGCTCTTGTCGGTGCTTTTTTGTATGCGAATTACTTTGGCGGTCCAAAAACGGTCAAGGATCCAATGCCTGACATCAATCAACATATCTTATTAGAGCGGGTCAAAAAAGTAGCTAAATTAATTACCGTAGAAGGAGAATTTTCCAACATCCACCAATACAATGATTCCTACTGGTCAGATGTTTCTTTTCTAAGAAAAAAAGCCATTATCAAGGTCAATGCACGTGTTTCTGTTGGTTATGATTTGAAAAAAGCGCAATTTGAAGTAGATGCAGAAAATAAAATATTGCGGGTCAAAAACTTACCCGATCCTGAAATATTGTCTATCGACCATGACTTAAAATATTATGACATTCAAGAAGGCATGTTTAATTCATTTACAGAAGAAGAATTAACAAGTATTGGTGCCGTTGCAAAGAAAAAACTGAGAAAGGAAGCTTCTAAAGGTCCTTTGATGGATCAGGCAAAATCAGAAGGGATTGAAACGCTGGAAATTATCAAAATCTTAGTCGAACAAGCTGGTTGGCGTTTTGAAGTGCAAAACAATGTGGTAGAACCTACTCCAGAAACGATAGAAAAGAAAAAACAGCTACATTTAGACTCTATTCACGTTGCCTTGCCAACGAACAACAATGGACCAGATAGCTTAAAAAATTAAGCTTGATTTAATTTTTTAAGCGGCAAATACGATCAACTGTTCGTTATTTCATTTTATTTTTTATCAACAACAATTTATTTTTTTAATTTATAACTGTATTTTTGCGGCTTCATCAATCAAATCAAACAGTTATAAATCAGCAATAGTCCGTGCAATTTTTTAGTTTTTGAATAAAAAACTAAAAAAGCACTATTAATCTAATTAATTATCAGAAAAAAAACGCTTTAACAATTAGCAGAACACAGCACTGATAATTAATTAGATAAGTTTTTTGAACGGACTATTGAAATCAAAAAAATTAAGCATGGACAAGCAACTCAAAAAGTTGGTAGACGAAGAAGGAAACTTAATCAGCCCTACTTTGCCTGAAGACGTAAAAAATTACCTTATTGACATTGATGGTACGATTACGGAAGATGTTCCGAATGAAGAACCAGAACGTATGGGAACTTGCAAACCTTTTCCCGATGCCTTGGAAACCTTAAATAAGTGGTATGAAGAAGGACATCGTATTTGTTTTTTCACTTCTAGAACAGAAGCGCATCGAGAAGTAACAGAAATGTGGTTAAAAAAAGAAGGCTTTAAGTATCATAGTTTGTTAATGGGAAAGCCTCGTGGGGGCAATTATCACTGGATTGACAACCATATGGTGAAAGCAACTCGCTTCAAAGGGAAATTTACAGATCTTGTTCTGAAAGAAAAAACCATTGAAGTTTTTAAAGATTAATAGCAAAATTTGCAAAGTAGATTTTTATTTCTATCTTTGTAACCGCTTTTGAAATAAGACAATAATTTAAAATACAATAGAATAATGAAACGTACATTTCAACCTTCGAATCGCAAACGTAAGAACAAACACGGATTTCGTGAACGCATGAGCACAAAAAACGGTCGTAAGACTTTAGCTGCTCGTCGTAAAAAAGGACGCGTTCAATTGACTGTCTCTGATGAAAAACGTGGTCTAAAATAATCCTTTACTTTAAGTAGTATTGGTTACAATAAAAATTTCGTCTAGCTCAACTGAGTTAGACGAATTTTTTGGGTTGCACCTACTTGGTTTTAAAACTACTAATAATAGTTCTCTTTATTTGCCATAAAAATAGAGCCTATTGTAATACTACAATAGGCTCTATTTTTATATTTTACTATTACTATTTAAATGATAATCAGTCACTTATAACTAATCTAAACTTTCTTTTGTGATATGAACTAACCATTGGTTGTTCTCTTTTTTTAAGGTAATAGGCGCTGTATTAAAAGCCCCCTCTTCATCACAACAAGTTTGACAACTTGCAAGCTCTTCTTTACTATCTTGTTCAAGAACACAGCTTGCCTTTTTTAGCAACTTCAACTGCTTGGCTCCTGCTTCTTTTGCCCTTTGCTTTTCTTCCTCTGACAATAAATCATTTAGATTCTGAAGCAAGCTAATGACTTCTATGGTTTGAGCCGTCCCCATTTGTTTCGCTCGTTCATAATCATTGTCTGCCAATGCTTTGCAAAAAGCAAGGCTAACGCTTTTTGGGTTCTTATAATTTACGTTTTTAGAACCTGCACAGGCATTAAATAAGAAGAACAATAACAGAAGACCTGTCCATTTATTCCAAAATTGATTCACAATTATTTTTTTGATTCTTATAAAAATTAATACTTCGTGGAGTTTAGCTACGCTGCTACTCCGTGGTTTAGTTTTTTTGCAAAAAACATAAAAACACATCTTGCATTAGATTCATTATCAGCTTATTAGTGTTTTGAATACATAAAAGCCATCTGGCTGATAATCAACCTAATACGATTTAGCTACGCTGAGCCTTCGGGTTCTGCACGAAGTATTGTAAAAATTAAACAATACGTCTACTTTTTACATAAGCACGTACCCAGTAATTGATACTCATAGAAGTCTCCATAATCCCTCTACTGCTAGAAGCGTGGATAAAACGAATGGCATTAGGATTACTAGCATCAGTAACAATTCCTACATGGTTCACTCTTCCTGGCGTTCCTGTTGCAAAAAAGACTAAGTCACCAGGTTGCAATTGTGATTTTGAAATCACTTGTCCAACCAAAGCTTGATCTCTAGAAATTCTAGGTAAGTTGACGCCTATTGATTTAAAACTGGTTTGCGTAAATCCAGAGCAATCCATTCCACTGTGCGATATTCCCCCCGTACGATAAGGAACGCCATAATAAGAACGTGCTGTTTTAAGCAAAGCATCAATCTTTAGTTTTCTTGCATTGACAGTACTCCCCGAATTATTGCCGCCAGAGCCAACAACATTCGTTGTATCTCCTACTACGGGATTCGTAGAGGTACGTCCAGATGATCTTTTTTGTGATAATTCTTGTAAGAAAACAGCAAACTCTTTTTCGTAACGACGAAGGTCTACTACTGCACTAATTTTTTTACCTTGATTATCATAAATAAATTGTATGCCTCTTAATCGCATGGTTTCTTAGTTTTATTGAATATTATAAGCAAATGGCTTCTTTAATCGTTTCGGTTCTTTGATAAACGAAGAACTATAGTTTTTAAATGTAACGGCTTTTTGATGAAAAAAAAAATATTTTCATTCGTTGTTCGTCTAGTACTCCATTATTTTTTCTATTTTCCATTCTAATTGCCTTCTACCAAACCTTATAACAGTGGAAATTTTGAGAAGAAAAACCATTTTATGAATAAACGTTCAAGGACATAAGTAACTAATATAGTTCTTTAACAAATCGTGTGGTAATAATAAAAGTAGCCTTTGAAATTAAAATTTAGTATCTAAAAATTAGTTAAAAGCTACCTAGAATTGAAAACTCCACATGATTTGTTAGAGAACGACGGATGTTACATAGTTTTTTATTCAATTCATTAGAAGTTCACCATACAAGCAATAGATTATGTTATACTCCATGACGGGTTTTGGACGCGCAGAAAAGACGACTCCGTCTCAGCGCATTGTTGTAGAAATAAAGAGCGTTAACAGTAAAAGCTTTGATTTACGAACTAGGATATCCACACAATACCAAAGTAAAGAAATTGAGTTGCGTAAGTTGATTAATAATAACTTGATGCGTGGAAAAGTTGATTTGACTCTGACCGTTGAAAACACACTGGATAACGATCATGCAATCAATAAGAAAGCCTTTAGTAATTATTATAAAAACTTAAAGGAAGTTGCGGAAGAACATGCCATTGACAAAGGCGATTTACTGTATACCATTACAAGACTACCTGGTGTTATTATCACCAATAACGATGCCGTCGATAGCAATGCTTGGGAGCTTATTTTGGCTGTTGTTGAAGAGGCACTAGTGGCTGTAAATGGTTTTAGAGAAGAAGAAGGTCGGGCTACATTAGAAGACATTCAATCTCATATTGATGACATTGTCAGCTTGCTAAGTGAAGTAGATCCTGCGGAGGAAGAACGGGTTGAAAAAATCAAGGCTCGCTTGTTGTCTAGTTTAGAACAACTTCAATTGAAAGGAAAAGTCGATGAAAATCGCTTGGAGCAAGAAATGATTTATTATTTAGATAAATTTGATTTGAACGAAGAAAAAGTTCGCTTACAGCAACATTGTACTTACTTTATAGAAGAACTAGAAAAAGATGTTAAGTCCAAAGGAAAAAAACTCAACTTTATCTTACAAGAAATTGGTCGAGAAATTAACACCTTAGGTTCTAAAGCTAATTCTGCTACCATTCAGCGATTGGTGATTCAAATGAAAAATCAGGCAGATAAGATAAAAGAACAATTAGCCAATATTTTATAATTCACAGCACTTGTTACAGAACCACAAACATTATTATAAGATGAAAAGATACGTATGAGAGATAATTTTGCACCTTGGCGTAATCATCTGCACGAAATTATATTTGAAGCAGATACCAAATTAGGGAAACTATTTGACGTGTCCCTATTGATCTTAATTATCATCAGTATAATTTTGGTCATGTTGGAGAGTATCTCAGACCTAAATGACCTCTATGGAGATTGGTTTGAAATCGCCGAATGGATTATTACCATCTACTTTACCATAGAATATATCTTACGCTTAATTGTGGTTTATAAACCTAGTAAATATGCCTTTAGTTTTTTTGGTGTTATTGACTTACTTTCCATTTTGCCAAGTTATATAGAAATTATTTTTGGACTAACTGGCTCTCAATACTTTGCAGCAGTTCGAGCGATGCGCTTGGTTCGGGTTTTCAGAATTTTTAAATTAGCTAAATTCTTAGATGAGAGCAAGGTGCTCGTTACTGCTCTAAAGGCTAGTCAAGCAAAAATTACTGTTTTTCTTACCTTTATATTAATGATGTCGATTGTTATTGGCTCTGTGATGTACTTTGTAGAAGGTGGACAAGGATCTGGATTTACAAGCATTCCTCGTAGTATTTACTGGGCAATTGTCACTTTAACAACCGTTGGTTATGGCGACATTGCTCCCACGACTGCTATTGGGCAATTTTTAGCGGCTGTTGTTATGATTATGGGTTATGGTGTTTTGGCGGTTCCTACGGGTATTGTTTCTGCGGAGCTTGTTGCTGCGGATTCCAATTCCTCTAAGGTACTATCGACACAATCTTGTAAATCTTGCCTTAGCGAGGCACATGATAAAGATGCTCTATTCTGCAAATACTGTGGAGAAGAGTTGTAAACCCTATAATCATTCCCATCTAAGTGATTCTTAATACAAGGCTTTCATCGGATTTATAGATTAAGTTTAAGATAATTTATTTTTATCAAAAAAATACATTGCAAATAATTTAGACGAAATCAAAAACAATTGGCTATTCATATTCATAATTGCTAATTATTTCTTACTTTTCTATTCTATTATAAAATGATAAAAAATTTAGTCAGTGAAGGGTACAAATAGC
>CALDEP010000222.1 GCA_937942475.1 uncultured Aureispira sp. | reverse complement strand
TATGATGGAGTTAGGGAATGTAGGTCTGTGGCTTTCTATTCCAATTACGGCTTTAATCAGTTGGGTTTATTTGACAATGGAAGGTGTTGGTGATTATTCAGAAAATCCTTTTCAAGGAATGGCGAATGATATTCCCATGTTATCTTTGTGCAGAACAATAGAAATTGACTTGCGTCAAATGCTAAAAGAAACGGAGTTACCGAAACCAATTGCAGCTAAGAAAGATATTTTAATGTAGGTAAGTTTGATAATAATTTGGCTCAATTGGAAGTTTTGTGGGAACTCAATATTTAGAATCCTTTTTAATGCTATGTATCTAGATATAAGTTTTAAGTAGAAAGTCGTAAGTCGTTTATTATCAAAATAAAACATACGACTTTCTACTTAAAACTTACAACTCATATAGTCGTATAAAGGTGCTTCTTTTTTTATGACCACAAAACTTGTTACTGAACCTATTTTTTTAGAGCTTTTTTTGAAAGCGATCATGAGTTAGGTACGTTTTATAATAAATGCTGGATTTATAGTAAAATCAAACATGCTTAAACACATATTTACCTAATTCATGATCAAAAAACAAAAAGATGTTTCTAATCCTTAACTACTTCCTTGTACAAATGAGCGATAAATCCATTGCGCATTCTAGGTTCAATCCAAGTTGATTTTGGAGGCAGTGTATCTTGTTCGTCTGAAATTTTGATCAAATCCTCTAAAGCAACAGGATATAAATTGAAGCCAATTTTGGCTTTGCCTTCTCTCACTTTACGCTCTAAACTAAAGGCTCCTTTAGGTCCTTCTATATATTTAATGTCGGGTTCTGTCCGAACATCTTCAATTTGTAAAATACCTTCTAAGACAAATTTATTCAAAAAATGAACATCTAAGGTTTCTTTTGTTGGCGTATCGGCTGTTGGCCAATAGGTCTTTTTTAGGCGTAATTTATACCATTTTTTTTCTAAGATCATACCCATTTCGTATTTGGAAATAGGCGTATAGTTTTTTTCGAGTTGTTCTATATTATAATAAGCACCTAGTTGGTTCAAGAAACTTTCTTGAGAAAGGGAGCCAATGTCTGCAATAACTCGGTTGTAGTTGTGTATTTCCACTTCAGAAGCAGGAAAATAAGCCACCAACATAAAGTTAAACTGCGCCTTGTTGGTTTCTAATTCCTTAGACTTTAGATAGCGGTTGTATAATAATTCGGATGTTTTTGCTCGATGATGTCCATCACAAATATAGGACTCATGGACATGGGTCTCAAATGCTTTTGTTAAAGCTTGAATGCGAATAGGGTCCTCTATTTGCCAAAAAATATGCTCTTCGTCTTGAAAAGGAATGAGAAAAGAAGGCGCAACAGAAGTTGTGATTCGGTTGATGAGTGCATCTATTTCTAAGACATTAGGATAGGTCAACAAAATCGGTTTGATGAGTGCTTGACGCTCTTCAAAAAGGCGCATCATTTTGGCTTCTTTTGCCGCCAATGTATTCTCGTGTTTCTTAATTTTGCCATTGATATAATCTAATACATTGGTACAAGCCAAAAGCCCCGTATGGCTACGGTGTGGTCTTTTTATACGATAAATGTAGAACGACTTTTCTTTGCTCTGATTATAAATACCATCACTTAAATACAATGGAAATTTACGTTTGGCAGAACCAAAAAAGTCATCAAAGGAAATAATGTCACTCAAATCTGGGAGTGCCGCCTGGAATGGTGAAATTTTCGCCATTGGTATAGTTTTATTTTAAGAAGTCTTTAAATGTGCTACCTATTCCATCTTATTGTATTCAAATCGGTTGAGGTAATTTTAATGGTAATACCCGAAGATAGAGAAATCTATATGAAACTGTTTAGAAAATTGTTAATGGATTTTAAATTATAATCTAAGTGCAATTTACAGGTTCAAATTCCTGTTGATAAAATAAAACAAGACGTTTCTTTTTAAGTTTTCAACTTAATCTAATAATATTTGTAAATCTTACCCCAACACAAGATAAATAAATCCTTAGAAAAAGAGTTCTAGGACTGAATTTCAGTAGAATATTCTTTGGCGCACTATTTGTTTTTATACCCATATACATTACTACAAAAGAACACTTAGAAAGGTTAAGATACAAGATTTTTTTTTTATTAAAATGGCTTATGTCAAAATTTATTTTCATACTATTATTACTAACAATCTCGCTCAAAATAGAAGCGCTACCAGCCTATTCTGTTAATAAAATACAGCAAGGAGAATTATTGAACAAGGCGAAAGCATCGGCTTTGGAAGATTTTTTTGAAAGTTGGATGGATCGAAATGTCAAGAAAGCAATGGAAGGTTCTTGGATGATTCTGTATAAAAATGAGGAGTTTTTGTATTGGGGGTGGACTACTTTTGAAAATATGGTCAGTGCAAATCCAACCGTTAAAGAATTTTTTAAAACGCCTATACCCGATATTCAAGCTAAGTTTCCAAATTATGAGGAAGTACATGGAAATAGTATTCGAGAAAAGCTAGAAGTAGTGATTAAAAAAACGATTCCTCAAAATGTTACCGTCACTGTTATTTTAGGTTTTAAAGTACAGTTGATCGACGAGACCTTGGTTATTCAAACGCCTTGTACCATAAAAATGCCTGGAGAAGACGGTGAAAAAGCAGACTATAATGTGGTTCTAAATCGAGATAATTTGGATTTAATTAAGATAGAACCTTTGTAAAAGAACAAATAAGACAATTATAAATAAAATCGCATTTCGTAATCATTTAACGAAATGCGATTTTTTTATGTAACAGATGAGTGAATGGTCATTAATAGGAAGCAGGAGCGTTTGCTTCATACGTGATGAAGATAAAAACAGTCCTTAAGTAATATTATTTTATGGAGAACCTCGTTCGAAAATCTAAAGAAGACTCTTGCCTTAACTACTTAATTGTTGTATTTTAATTGAATTACATTTCTCTATTTATAAATTGATGTTTTTGCTACAAAACAGCAGAAAAAATAACTATCTTTAGACCTCTTTTAGAGAGACTCTAAAGCAAAGACAAAAAGACTATTAAAAATCACAAATTATGTTTCGACTTTTTGGTAATTGGAATACCTACTTAACCAAAGAAATAAGAGAAGGTAAACACTTAGATAAGGCACAAAAAACAGATTGTGCTGCCTTTTTTGACAAGAGCACGTTCAAACGTTTGAGCCAGTGGACGATTCTTTGGGTAGACGAAACCTATGTTTATTGGGGGAAAGCAAATCAAGAGAAAGTAGATAAATATTGTTTTTTCAAGACTAGCAAAAAAGCCATTGAGCAAAATTTTGCTGCTTTAGATGTTAATAAGAAAAAATCACTTTTAGCGATCTTAAAAGAATATATCAGTGAGTTTTTGGATGGAATAGATGGATGTATTTCTACCATAGAATTAATCGCTTATGGACCTGTTACCATATCAGAAAACACCCATTTTAAAATTCACCTGAACGTCGATTTAAGAGTAAAATCAACCAGCTTAAATGCTGAAGTGAGAGCAGAAAAAGCCGTGTTTGAACTTTTCTTGGACCCACATACCTTTGATTTGATACAAATAGAGCGCATCGACTAGATCTGCGAAATAGAAATTATCACAGATCACTTTGCTTATCAAAATAAGAATTCCCCACATCTTATCCCCTCAAAAAAAATCTATCCAGTAGTAGATTTATTTTCAGAGGCTCAACAAACGAAACATTAATATTTCGCCTTTTGCCACTTCATTTCAGAAAATCTATCATACATAGATCAAATGAAATGCAAAAAAGTATGGCGACTTTTCCAACGAAATACGTATCTTCATCGTCAATTATTGGAAAAAGATTCGGAGTAGTATTCTGTCCCTTTAGAGACAGGAAAAACGCTTCAATAGCTCAAAAAAAAAGAATATGCGCCCCATCCAAATGGTAGATTTAAAAGCCCAGTATCAAAGTATTAAAGAAGCCGTCAATACTGCTATTTTGGACTGTATCGAGTCTGGTGCTTTTATTAATGGACCACAAGTGAAGTCCTTCAAAGCACATTTAGAACAATATTTGGCTGTTGACACCGTGATCCCTTGTGCGAATGGAACCGATGCCTTACAAATTGCCTTAATGGGCTTGGGGTTGAAACCTGGGGATGAAGTGATCGTTCCAACCTTTACTTATGTCGCTACAGCAGAGGTGATTGGCTTGCTGCAACTGGTGCCTGTTATGGTGGATGTAGATCCAGATACCTTTAATGTTACCGCCGCCTTGATAGAACCTTTGATTACCAATAAAACAAAAGCAATTGTTCCTGTTCATTTGTTTGGGCAAAGTGCGGACATGGAGCCAATTTTGGCTTTGGCAAAAAAATACAAGCTCTATATTGTAGAAGATAATGCACAGGCAATTGGAGCTGATTATACTTTTGCAGATGGTCGAGTTCAGAAAACAGGGACTTTAGGAGACATTGGATGTACTTCTTTTTATCCTTCTAAAAATTTAGGGGCATATGGAGATGGTGGTGCTATTTTTACCCAAAGTGAAGCACTAGGAAAGCACCTGCAAATGATAGCTAGTCATGGTCAGAATAAGCGTTATTATCATCAATGTATTGGTGTTAATTCTCGGTTGGATTCTATTCAAGCGGCTGTTTTGGATATCAAATTGGCAAAACTAGATGCTTATGCAGCAGCAAGACAAGAAGTAGCAGCGGCTTATGATCAAGCCTTTAAGGAGATTGAAGGCGTTCAAATTCCAATGCGTCAACACAATTCTACACACGTATTTCACCAGTATACCTTAAAAGTGCCAGCAGATAAACGAGCTGATTTACAAGCCTATTTGAACGAAAAAGGCATTCCTTCCATGATCTATTATCCTGTTCCTCTCAACGAACAAGAGGCCTTTAAGGATATTGTAGATGCTTCTAGAACTTCTTTTCCTGTAACAGAACAGCTTTGTCAAGAGGTCCTATCTTTGCCAATTCATACAGAAATGGATGCAGAGCAATTGACCTTTATTACAACGAATTTTTGTTCTTTTTTTGAATAAAGTAAGGTATTATACGGAATTACTTAATTCCGTATAATACCTTTAAGACAAATCTTCCTAAAGCTTCGAATCAGCAAAATTATACATCCTATGTTCTGATAGGAGTGGTCGTTTTTTTTCTGTTTGATAATAATAATGGCTCTTTGGGCAAGAAAGAAAGTCTGAAAGTTATTTTAATTTAGGATTATTTGCATGGCGGTCTTTATCTCTAATGGTTCGTTTGTCCATGATTTTTTGTAGAGAAGCCCCTAAATCAACTTCCGCTTGATTTGCCAAACACAACAAGACAAATAGCACATCTCCCATTTCTTCTGCCAAGTCGTCTTTAGCGGAAAGCTCTTGAGCTTTGGTTTTAAACGATTGTTCGCCATAAATTCTAGCCATCAAGCGAGCGACTTCTCCGACTTCTTCCATCAAAATAGCTGTATTAGTCAGTTCTCCATAATAACGAATCCCTATTGTGTTGACCCAATGGTCCACTTTTTCTTGTGCTTCTTGTAATGTCATTGTAATAATTTAGCTTTATTTTTTTTTGAAAAGGCTGTTGGGCTTGCGTTTTTTTTTGTACTGGATTCAATATTTAAAGGCTTAGAATTGACGCTGTTTAATTTTTTTGGGTAAACTTGATAAAAGTCAAGAAGGTGCGTTAATAAAGCAGATAAAATTCCCAAAGCAATGGCTCTATAACGAGCAATGGTACCAATGTTAGCAACTAAAAGTCCCACCAAAAGAAGGTTGGTAATCGCATAAGCAACAATGAAGTGTATCAAAAGGTTGGGTTCCTTGATAGATTGCTTTTTGTAGGCTAGAGAAATAACAATTAGGATTAAAAAAGATAAGATTTCTAAACTGGCTAGTATCTGCAAAAAATCCTTGCATTCCCATAAAAAAGGCCTTCCTAAAACATTGATTAATGCTACTGGAATCGTGCGAAGAATGCTTCCAAGTGTTGGACTTAAAGGTTCTACGTTTTGAATAGAAGAGCCTCCAATTTCTGCTAAAAAGGCAGTTTGTTGATTGACTAAAATTTCAAATAATTCAATGCCAAAAACAAATTTTGTAAGAAAGAGAATAGAACCTATTAATAGGCTATAAACTATTAAATAAGTGGTCCAAATTCGTTTGGAATAATATAGTGTACTTACATAAGCTAAGGTAGCAGGGAGCAATAAAACCAATAAATAGTGGCGTATGATGCCGATGATCAGAATTGCAAGACAAAGCTTTAAGATGGTTTTGAAGGATTGTTTTTTTTGTTGAAATTCTAATAAACTCAATAAAAACAAGCTCAAACCAAAGTAAACATAAACATCTTTGTGTAAACCTGCCGTCCAGAAAGTCAGAGAAGGCAAGAAAAAACAGCAGGCAATCAAAGCTATTTTAGGTAACTCTAAAATTTGCCGAAAGACATTGTAAAAATTCAAGCTGGCAAATAAGCCTATAATTGCGATGAAAAAGATGTGTAAATGATAATATCCAAAGGTAAATGGATATAAAAGCGCGTGTAGATGCACCAAACTGTAGGTGCCTAAATCTTTCCAAAAAATAGCCGCACAGGGGTAGGTAAATACCCTTGCATCAGGAACTATAACCTCCCATCCTAAGAGAGAACCAATGTAATAATTGGGATGGGATAAAAAAGTACTACCTAACAAGCTACTTTCGTTTAAGTATATAAACGTATCACCACCTTGAAAATAGATATAATGGATAACTCCATAGAGCAACCCTACTATTATTTTTGAAAGAAAAATAAAGCATATAAAATTACGCGATAGGCCAGGTGTATCCAGCGTCTTGGTAGATTTAATCCACCAAGCAAAGGCCATAATGTAGATAACAAGCAACAAATAACTCATATTTACCAATTGGGGTTGATATACTAATACCAGTTTATT
The DNA here is from genome assembly GCA_937942475.1 of uncultured Aureispira sp. Lineage (GTDB taxonomy): Bacteria > Bacteroidota > Bacteroidia > Chitinophagales > Saprospiraceae > Aureispira. Next base: position 3,525 of record CALDEP010000222.1, on the reverse strand, counting down.
AGTCCATGCAATTAACGATCCCTCCAAGTTGGTTGTAAAATTGTAAACTCCTAACAAGCTTTGTTGTTGGTTTACAACAAGCTAGTTGGAGACTTGTAGCATCCAAGCATTTGGATATTTGCAACAAGTCAATTGGGTACTTACAACAGATTTGGGGTCGTAGGTGTTTGCTACTTCGTAGTTTCGCACAGACCATTACTGTTACAACTTGTATTTATACATACCTTCTTTATAGAAAAGGGGATTCAAGATCTATAAAGAAAATAAGTAAAATTAATCTATCCTTAGTGTATGAATAGTTAATAAACAAGTTATAAGATATTAAAAAAATGGTAAAGTTTGTGTAAATTTGTAATCTATAGGCTTTATTATATAGTAAAAAAAACAAATATTGAGTAGCACAAAATACAAAGTAATCAAGTGAACTGCAAATTAATATCTAGAAAATATTAGTAAGAGCAAGTCTTTGTTTTTAAACAAGTATTTTTTATTTACATAGCTGTAACGCTAAAAGTTGTACTTTTAATATTTACTTTTTAGAATTTTTGCCTTTTAATAAAGGAACAAAGCGAAAATCACTCAAAATGGCTTCTTCGTAATCGGTTGTATTCAAACGAGTTATTTTTAACATTTTTTGCTGCTCGTTATTACCAACAGGAATCACTAAAATACCTCCAATTTTGAGTTGTTTTTTTAGAGCAGGGGGGACTTCAGAAGCACCAGCCGTTACAATAATTTTGTCAAAAGGCGCAAATTCGCCCAAGCCTTTGTATCCATCTCTAAAGTAACTTCGAATGCCCAACAAGCCAAGGGTTTCGAACATCTTCTTCGCTTTTTGGTATAAGAGTTCATGGCGTTCAATGGTGTACAAACGAACCCCTAAAACTGCCAGTACAGCAGATTGATAACCAGAACCCGTGCCAATTTCAAGAATTTTTTCTCGTTTATTGACCTGTAATAACTCCGTTTGATAGGCGACGGTATAGGGCTGAGAAATCGTTTGATGTTCATCAATCGGGAATGCTTTGTCTTCATAGGCGTGTTCCTCAAAAGCCTTATCTAGAAAAAAATGTCTTGGAATAGCTTGAATAGCACTCAATACCTTTTCGTCTCGAATTCCTTTTTCGTAAAGCTTTTCTGCCAAGCGTTTACGCATGCCTTTATGTCTGTTGCTGTCTTCCATTGATTGTGTTTGAGTGGCTAAAATACAAAATAACACAAGTTTCATATAGGCTTAACCAACAAATGACTAGAATAAATACTGTTTTTTTCCTAATTTGCTGAAAATTTTGAAGAAATAAGAACCAAAAGGTCTTAGAGGTCGATCTTTATTGGTCACTCAAAAAAATAATTCAAAGCTTTCAGCCTAAAGCTGTTATTAAGTTCTTAAACTTATAAGAAGGCTTATCAATAGGACATTCTTCTATTGAAGGTGGGAAGTATTACATAGATAAGAATAGTTCGTGCAATTTTTTTTGAACAAAGGACTAAAATAGGATTCATTGATTGGATGGTTTCGTTTTTAATTTTAAGCGTGTACCTTGTTGATCATTAAATGAATGTTTTTTTTGGATAACACTTCGTGGAGTTTTTAGTTTTTTGATAAAAAACATAAAAACACATCTTACATTAGGTTGATTATCAGTTTATTAGTATTCTGGGCGCATAGAAGCCATCTAGCTGATAATCAATCTAATATGATTTAGCTTCGCTGTTACTGCGTGATCTACACGAAGTGTTGTTTGGACGAACTATTGAATACAGAAAATAGCACAAGATGTGCTGAAAATCAATTGAAAAAATATGACAAAAATTAAATTTGGAACAGACGGTTGGAGAGCAATTATAGCAAAAGAATATACAGTAGATAATGTAAAACGTATTGCTACAGCAACAGCTTTGTGGATTAAGGCAAACGGAGGAGATAGTTTAGTATTGGGTTATGACTGTCGTTTTGGTGGTTTGATGTTTGCCGAAACAACGGCTCAAATCATGGCACATCATGGGATTAAAACCTATTTTGATAAAAATATTTCTACCACTCCAATGGTTTCTTTGGGCGTTGTTAGATTAAAAGCTAAACTGGGGGTCGTCATTACTGCTAGTCACAATCCTCCAACCTATAATGGTTACAAATTGAAGTCAGACTTGGGTGGTCCTTCTATTCCTAAAGATATTGATGCTGTAGAAGCCTTAATTCCTGCTGAAAATATCACCGCTGAATTACCTTCTATAGCGCAAATGGAAAAAGAGGGTTTGCTAGAATATGTGAACTTAGAAGATTTGTACATGGCAGAAGTAGAGTCAAAATTTGATTTGAAAATGATTCGTGATTCAGGCGTTATTTGTGCCTATGATGCCATGTATGGAGCAGGACAAAATATCGTGCGTAGAATTTTGCCTAATGCTGTGCCTTTACATTGTGAAATGAATCCAAGTTTCAACGGGCAAGCACCAGAGCCTATTGACAAGAACTTACAGGAATTAGCACAGTTAATAAAAGACAACAAAAGCATTACTTGTGGTTTGGCAAACGATGGAGACGCTGACCGTATTGGAATGTACGATGAAGATGGGACGTTCGTAAATTCACATCAAATTTTATTGTTAATTGTTCATTACTTACACAAGTATAAGAACATGACGGGGAAAGTAGTTGTTTCTTTTTCTGTAACAGACAAGTTGAAAAAACTGTGTGAACTATATGGCTTAGAATATCAAGTCGTCAAAATTGGTTTCAAGCATGTGGCAGAGATTATGATTACTGAAAATGTCTTGGTTGGTGGAGAAGAATCGGGTGGTATTGCTGCTGCTGGGCACATTCCAGAGCGTGATGGTGCTTGGATTGGTTTGTTGGTGCTAGAGTTTATGGCAAAAACAGGCAAGTCGATCAAAGAATTGATGGAAGAAGTTTATGCTTTGGTTGGTCACTTTGCTTTTGATAGAGATGATTTACACATTTCTAACGACAAAAAATGGTCAATTATCGAAAAATGTAAAAACAACGAATACACTACGTTCGGAGATTATACGGTACAACGTGTTGAAACACTTGATGGGTATAAATTCTACTTGTCAGAAGATAAATGGGTGATGATTCGCCCTTCAGGAACGGAACCTGTGTTGAGAGTTTATGCACAGGGACCTACTCAAGAGGAGGTAAGAAACATCCTAAGCGCTACACATGCGACGCTAGGATAGAGGCTATAAGAACAATGAAATTTAGGGAAAAAGAGCTGACTCGTAGAGTTGGCTCTTTTTGTTTTTTTGTGGGTGTAAGGTGTTGGTGAAGAAGAATGTTATAAAATGTCATTTATTCTATATAAATGTTTTGTCCTGTAAAGTTGATATTGGAAATTAATAATACTTAATTGTAATAAAAAAAATATTTTATTGCATACAAACCTTTGAACCATGAAAAAGCTATTACTCACGTCCTTTATAAAAGTAATATTCATTGCTGTTTTGATGAGCCAAGCTTACGAACCTCTAGTCAGAGAAAATACCTACTGGGATGAAAATCAT
>CALDEP010000221.1 GCA_937942475.1 uncultured Aureispira sp. | reverse complement strand
AAGGTGATCTTTGGGAAAAAGTTAATAAAATAAATACAGGCGTATTCTTTTTATTAATCCTTGCTACTTTTCGACTAATTTAACTACATTTGCGCCAAGCTTAACAAGCAAAGAAAAAGAAAATTTATAAAATAACAAATAAAGATAAGAAAATGGCTACTAACAGAACGCTAACAATGATCAAGCCTGATGCAGTAAAAGGCGGTCACATCGGAGGAATTTTAAACCAAATCAACGAAGCTGGTTTTAGAATCGTTGCAATGAAAATGACTCAATTGACTCAAGCTGGTGCAGAAGCATTTTATGCAGTACACAGTGAAAGACCTTTCTTTGGTGAGTTGGTAGAATTCATGACTTCTGGTCCTATTGTAGCAGCTATCTTAGAAAAAGACAATGCTGTTTTGGACTTCCGTACTTTAGTAGGTGCTACTAATCCTAAAGAAGCTGCTGAAGGAACAATCCGTGCAAAATATGCGACAAGCATCGGCGAAAATGCTGTTCACGGTTCTGATTCTGATGAGAACGCTCAAATTGAAGGTGATTTTCACTTTGGTGGTGTAGAGCAATTCTAAATAGAAGCTTTAAAATAATACCAATATTTTTTTAAAAGGTGGTCTTGACAATGTCAAGACCACCTTTTTTGTGTTTTTTTAGCCTAAATTTGATTTTTTTTTTACAATAGCTTGTGATATATTTTATCTTTAATAAGCTCTAACACAGATAATTTTTATTAAACGCAAGAAATATGAAATCTCATTACCTTCCATTCCTTTTAGTCAGCTTGTTTTTTGGTGCTTGTACTAATGATAGCCCAAATACAGATGTTTTATTTAAAGAAAATAAGCAGGAAAAAACGGCAAAGGTAGATTATCTTTTTGAGGAATTGCCTGCTAGTAAAACAGGGGTTGATTTTCAGAATACCATTACGCAAACTGCTGATATCAATATTCTTTCTTGGGAATATTTATTCAATGGAGCAGGGGTTTCTGTTGGTGATCTTGATAATGATGGTTTGCCAGATTTGATTTTTACAGGAAATCAAGTAGAAAATAAAATCTACTTAAATAAAGGCAATTTGCAATTTGAAGATATTAGTGCCAGTGCTGGAATTAATGTTCAAAATGCCGATGGAAAACCCTCTTGGCATACAGGCGTGACCTTAGTAGATGTAAATAATGATGGTTGGTTGGATATTTATATTTGCCGTTCAGGCATCAAAGAAATCTATACCAAGCCCGAAAATTTGCTCTTTATCAACCAAGGGGATAAAACGTTCTTGGAGAAAGCCAAAGAATATGGCGTGAACGATGCGGCTTATTCTACAGGAGCAACGTTTTTTGATTATGATAAAGATGGTGATTTAGATTTATATGTCAACAATCATTTTGCAGATTTTAATCGAACGACGACGGTGGATAAAGTGCTTGAAAAAATGGAAGCAAATCCTACTTTGTTGTCCGAAAATTCTTCTCATTTATATAAGAATGAAAATGGTAAATACAGAGATGTAACGGCTGAATTGGGGATGTTAAAGTATGATTATAGTTTGGGGGTCGTGGCAGCAGATATTAATAATGATGGCTGGACGGATTTGTATATTTCTAATGATTATACACAGCCGAATGTTTTGTGGATCAATAATCAAGATGGAACCTTTACCAATGAGATCAACAAACAAATGGGGCATGGCGCTTATTTCTCAATGGGCTGCGATGTGAATGATTTTAATAATGATGGCTTGCCTGATATTGTTGCCGTAGATATGGCGGCAAAAGATCATGTGACGGCAAAGACTTCCATGGCTTCTATGCAACCTGCTTCTTTTGCAAAAATGACGGAATATTATGGTTATGTACCTCAATATATGTTTAATGAATTGCAGTTGAATAATGGAAATGGACAGTTTTCTGAAATTGCAAATATGGCAGGAACGTCCAAAACAGAATGGAGTTGGGCGCCTCTTTTTGCTGATTTTGATAACGATGGATTCAAGGATTTAATTATTACAAATGGATACAAACAAAATTCACTGGACAATGATTTTAGAGTTAAATTAAAAAATAGAAAAATTGCTTTGAAAGGGCAGCCGATTCCTGAGGCGGAACGAATGGATTGGATTCGTCAAATTCCTGTTTACAAGGCAAAGAATCACTATTTGAGAAATACGGGTGACTTGAAGTTTGAGGACATGAGAAATACTTGGATTCAATCAAAAGCTAGTTTATCCAATGGGGCGGTTTATGCGGATTTAGATCAAGATGGCGATTTGGATTTGGTGACGAATAATATAGATGCTCCTGCTTCCATTATTCAAAATAAAACGAAGAACAAAAGCTATCTACAAATTGCCTTGAAAAGCAAGGACAATAACTTTGCAGCCCTACTAAATGCTAAGGTATATGGCTTCAAAGGAGCGCAGGTGTTTTACCAAGAATTAACCTTAACTAGAGGTTTTCAATCGTCTGTAGAGCCTTTGTTGCATTTTGGTTTGGGTGATATTAAGCGCTTGGATCGATTGGTGATTCAGTGGCAAAATGGTCAACAACAAACGATGACTGCTGTCGATGCAAATCAACGATTGGAGGTGTTTTGGGAGGATGCAAACGAAGTGGCTAAAACCATTATTACTACAAAAAAACAAGTGGATCAAGCGAAACAATTGGGCATTAATTTTACCTATAAAAACAATTCTTTTAACGATTTTAAAAAGGAAATTTTATTGCCGCACAAAATGTCTACGCTTGGAACGGACATAACGGTTGGCGATGTAAATGGAGATGGCTTGGCAGATTTTTATGTTGGTGGGAATCAAAATCAGGCGGGACAATTGTACTTGCAAAAAGCAAATTCGACCTTTAGTCCTCAGAAACAAGCTGCTTTTGTGAAGGATGCGGAATTTGAAGATTTAGGAGCACTTTTTTTTGATGCTGATGGGGACAAGGATTTGGATTTGTATGTTGCGAGTGGTGGTGGTGGTGAAATCGAAGGGAAGCCTAATTTGCTGCAAGATCGTTTGTATTTGAATGATAAAGGCAATTTTACGCGTCAAAATAATTTTCCTGCAATTCCTTCTAGTACAAAGGCGATAGAAGCTTTTGATTATGATCAAGATGGTGATTTAGATTTGTTTGTAGGAGGGCGAAATGAACCTGGACGTTATCCTAAGGTGCCTAAATCGTATTTTTTGGTGAATGATGGGAAAGGGAATTTTGAGGATCAAATTGCTACCGTTGCAAATGGGCTGGAATATGCGGGCTTGATTACCGATGTTTTAAGTACTGATTTTAATCAAGATGGGGCTTTGGATTTGGTGGTTTGTGGCGAGTGGTTTACGGTTTCTTTTTACGAACAAGTAGCAGGGCGTTTTCAAAATGTGACGGCTAAGATTTCCAACCCTATGAAAATGGGTTGGTGGCAATCCTTGATGGAATATGATTATGATCAAGATGGTGATTTGGATATTATCGCAGGGAATTTGGGTTCTAACAACAAGTTTCATCCCTCTGCCAGTCACCCTATGAAAGTTTATTTTAGAGATTTTGATCGAAATGGAACGGAAGATATTTATTTGAGTGTTAATAAAGATGGTAAAGAGTTGCCTGTTCGTGGGCGAGAATGTAGTTCTCAACAAATGCCTTTTATAGCAAAAAAATACCCTACTTATGGGCAATTTGCACAAGCTGAAATAGGTGATATTTTGGGGATGGCGAATATTGATAGTTCTTTGGTCTATGAGGCGAGAACGTTTGAGCATACTGTTTTTGTGAATGAGAACAATCAATTTAAAAAGACGGTCGAGTTGCCTGCGATTGCTCAAGTTTCTTTGATTCGTGGAATGGTTTTGTGGGACTGGAATAAGGATGGTCAAAGTGATTTGTTGACGGTTGGTAATCTGAAAGATACAGAGGTGGAAACGGTGTCTTATGATGCTGGTGTTGGCTCTGTTTTATTGGCTAAAAGTCAAGGCTTTGATGCTTTGTCGGTCAAGGAGTCTGGATGGCAAGTTTCGGGAGAAACGCGTGATATTCAATTGTTGCCTTTGGCGAATGGGAAGACAGTGGCTTTGGTTAGTAAATATGGCGAACGAATGGAGGCTTATTTATTGCCTTAGGATAGAAGGAATTAAAAAGTAGGCTTACCAACTTGGTTTTGTATGACTTTTTCGAAGTTTTTTTTAAGTTGAAGGTCAAAGGTATCATTATGAATAAGTTAACAATCAAACACAAGGCATCTTTTAAGAAACCTAAAGAAAGAATTAATTGGGGTTTGTTAATCGTGATATTTCTTTTTGTTTTGTGTTTGAAAATGCAAATAAACTTGGATTTAGCAGGCGTTTTCTATCCTAATGTTTTACATAGATGTGTTGACATAACTCCTTTTTCTATGAAGTGTTTTTAGAAGTCGAATTAACTAGTTATTATGAAGAAAAAAGAAAAAATAGATTGGGGCGTATTAGCCTTTGTTTTCATCTTTTGTTGCTGCCTAAGATTAGGCATGCAC
>CALDEP010000220.1 GCA_937942475.1 uncultured Aureispira sp. | reverse complement strand
ATATAAGGTCTGGTAAATTAAAAAGAGTAAGCTTAGTTTAACTAAGCTTACTTTTTAACTAGAACAAATTTTTATAAAGTATATTGCTCAATTAGTTTAATACAATATTTGCTATCCCACTATTTATTCCATCATCAATTACCAACATACCCGAATAAGTTTGGTAAGTTGTTTCTTTCGTGATTTTTAGTTTGCACTTTGGGCAGCCCTCACTGTTGCATCCCATACTGCCATCATTTTGAGCACTTGCTATGCAACTTCCACCTCCTGTCCCTCCTACTAGACCAACACAGGAACAGGAGTACTTATAAACAGGACCTGTGTCTTTTCCATAAATTCCATTATCACTAGGAGAAAAGGGAATAAATAAGATGTTATCCTCATTGGCATAGTTAGCCTCATAGCCCTCATTTACCTCTGTGAGAGTTGTTTCTGTTTTTATTAGACTTTGTGGTAATTCAGATGAATTAGTGTAGTTAACAATTTCTCGATTAATAGTTAAGGTTCCATTTACATCAAGGAAGCAAGTCATTTTGAATGCCTTTCCTGTTGCATCAATGTTATTAACAATAAATTCATAAGCTTGTCCTGTCTCAAAAGTTAACCCGCTAATGTTTATAGTTGTATTTCGAAAACTATTTTGAGTATCTTGTTTTATATTTTGCTCACTTGTTGTTGGAGTTAGTTCTTTTTTACAAGAGAAGGAAAAAATACCAACAAGAGTTAATATGATAAGGCTTAAAAATTTTATTTTCATAATTACAGTTTTTAATAGTTTAAAAAAACAACAATATATAAATAATGTTTGTAATTAAAAAAAAACACAACAATAGGACTATTATTAATCCACATATCTATTTTCTAGCGTAACAGAAATGATGTTTTCATTTTGAGTATACCAATCAACAAAGGCATCATATTTTTCTTGATTATTACTTAGCCATTCTTGAAATTCTTCAGGAGCCCCAATTTGGAAAATATAGAAATTATATGCTTCAAAAAGATCCTCGTCAACCAACTGTTTTTGGTATTCAAAAAGCACATTAGGATATTCTTTATAATCTTCTTGAAAAAAGAATGTAATAAAATTACTTCTAATATGAGCAAGTGACTTTAGGTTTATTTCAGTTTGGTTTAGCGTACTTAAGATGAAATTTTTTCCAAAAGCAGAACAAAGCGGCAGTTTTAAATTTCCTTTTTTTAGATCTTCTGCAAAGAGCGTAATTTGGCAAAAATCGATGTTTGCCTTTGTACCATCTTCACTTAAGGTAATAGACGCTTCGTATGTTTTATAAAGCAATTCGCTGATTTCTTGTGTTCTAGCAGTTGTCCTTTCTATGTTCATGAATATTTCACCATAAATAAGACCATTTAGTTTATTATCTGTATTTAAATAGATTAAAGCCAAACGATAGTAATTAGAAGGATACATGGGGTCTACTTTTATTCCATTTTTGTAGTTTAAGACCGCTTCTGAGTATTTCTCTTGCTTCAAAAATACATTGCCTTTCTCTAAGTGAAGGTTGCCCGCATTTGGAAATTTCTTCATGCCTGCTTCATACTCCTTGATTGCCTTTTTTGAATTTCCTAAATAGCTATAACAGTTGCCAGACATTTGATACACTTGGCTACTGATCTTTTTGTATTTCTTGACTTTATTCAAGATTTGAATAGCCGTTTTATATTCTTTTTTTAGAACATTGGCGTAGGCGATTTCATAAGGATAAGTGAATTCTTCTGGATCAAGTTTTTGACATTCTTCAAGAATGCCTATACTTTTTTCTACTTCCCCCTCATCCATGTATTTGATGGCTTTTTGGGCTAAATTCCAAGCTACTTTTTTATCGTCCTGAGAAAATAAATTGAACGATTGGAGTATTAATAAGACAAAAAGTGCAAATTTCATCGGGTAGTTTTTTTTTGGTTTTAATTCACAAAAGTGCCAACCTATTTCAGGATGGAACACGGCAAAAGTATTAATTTACGACTTATAACAAAAATAGCAAAATCGAAGCCATTTGGTATAGGCTGGCAAAAATTAGCTACGCTGAGTCTTCGAGTTGTCAGAGAACCCTAAAATAGATGGTCAAAGAAGCTTTTTGTTAAAATATGGATAGTTCAGATAATGTTGTAAACCCTTCCAAAAATTTCATTCCCTTATAGGAGTTTCCTTTTGGATTTAATTGAGGACTCCATACTGCAATGGCATATTGACCTGGATGGATGGCTATAATTCCCCCTCCAACACCACTTTTTCCTGGCAGCCCAACCTTGAATGCAAATTCTCCAGATTCATCGTAAAACCCACAGGTTTGCATGAGTGCATTTATTCTTTTTGTTTTACTTGGGAGCAATATTTGACGATTATCGTGCATCGTTTTTCCATTATTTGCCAAGAACAAAAACAATGCTGAAAGATCTTTACAAGATAATTCAATGGAACACAAATCAAAGTAAAAATCAAGTACCTTGTCTGGTTCATTTTCAATATTACCAAAGCATTTAATGAAATTACACAGGGCTACGTTACGATACCCTATTGATTTTTCAGAAGAGGAAATGCTAGTGGAATAATTTACATCTTGATTACCGGATAAACTCCTAATGAAATTCAATAAATCTTTTTTAGGATCGTCTAAATTGCTTAGAAGGATATCTGCAATGACTAGTGCCCCTGCATTGATAAAAGGGTTCCTTGGAATACCTCTATCCTTTTCCAGTTGTGTCAGTGAATTAAAGGGATTACCAGAAGGCTCTACACCAACCCTATCCCAAACCTCTCCACTAAGCATTTGGTAGGCTAAACAGAGGGAAAGTACTTTTGAAATACTTTGGATTGAAAATTTTTCTTGAAAGTCTCCTAAGCCAAAATTAATCCCAGAAAGGGTTGAAATGTGAACGCCAAATTTCTTTGAATTCACATTAGCCAATTCAGGAATATAAGAAGCTAAAGCGCCTTGTTCTTCAATGCTATTAACGTCTTTAAAAACGTCTTTAATTATTTTTTTAAAATCCATTCTATTGTTTTTTTATTAAAACAATGTACTTATCATGACAAGAGCAAAATGACTAGATAATTACGAACCCAAGCTATAATCAAAGATACATATAAATAATCTATTATGAAGTAGATTTATTTACTCCGTTTTTTCGATTTTAAAACGAATTGGGATATTATACCTTACCTGAACCTTTTGACCTCTTTGTTTTCCTGCAACAAAAGGCACCTCTAATAAGTAGTTCATACTTTGCATAATACGAAGGGCCTCTTTTCCAATATTACCACCTGGATCTCTTAGAATTTTGATATCGGTCAGGGTGCCACAAGTAGTCACGGTAAAGCTAATTACCGCCATGCCTTCAATTTCATTATCTTTGGCAAGTGGAGGGTAATTAAGGTTGGAATAGATGAAATCAAGCATAATCTTATCTGCACACTCCTTTTTTGCCCGATTATCCCCCTCCATATCTTCACAGCCATAAAATCGAGGCATTTGTTCCACAATCGTAAACGTTTCTGCGGAATTTGGAGGGCAATGCCCATGCTGGCTTATTCTTGTTCTAAATACTTGTAACTTTTTATTTAAATCTTCATCAGAAGTGGTTTCATTAGAATAAAAATTAACAATCGAATAGATGAGAAACATAGCTTTAGGAGAATCTATAAAACCAGGACTCGCCTCCGCTTTGTTAAGAGAGTGTCGTAAGAATTTTCGTTTTGTTGCCTTGTCAGCCCTGTACTTATTGTACGTGATCGTCCAAGCCATACTGAAGCGACGGCTATCTATTCCAATCAAGGTTTGAATACTATCCAATTGGAGGTTGTACCAATCATAATCTAAAGAAGGTTGCGTCTTGTTGGGAGGACAATAGCTCAATTCGTATAATAATATATTGGTTTTGGTCACTTTGTTTTGTGGACTAAGAGCGTTCAGATCAGTTGTATTTCCACCTTCTAGAAGCTTATAAAATCGCCATTTTTTAAGGCTTAAATTATATGTATGCACTTCCTCAAATTTTGCATAGACCTCTTCCCAAGTTTTTTCTGTTAACCAATGTTTGTTCCCCATAAGATTAAGAACACTATCTAATCGAATCATACACCAATCAAAATCCCCTTGCAAGACACGGGTATCTTTCTTATCTTTCGGAGCCTCTGGTAACTCATACATTTTGATTTCATGGGAAATTATTTCAGCCCTTAGCTGGCTAAACAAAGTACTTGAAGTATTTGTCTTATTAGCTGCTGCATTGGCTTTAATTCTGTCCATTCGCCAATTTAAAAATCGCTTTTTAGTTTCTTTAGAAAAGGCAGGATTATAATAAACAAGATCCCACAATTCTACATAATTCATGGAGCCCAAACCAAGATAGTCTTCTGCTTCTTCTAAATGCTTCTTAAAAGCAAGAGTGGTGTTCTCGTTGACACGCTTTTCATGGAGTGTAAATCTAATTTTGAATCGAAGGTATCTTAGCCAAGCGTTTGAAAATACGAGGGAGTCACCTTTGGATTGTTTTTTTATACAAAGGATTATTTTTCTTTCGTGTTCTACTCTGTTTTTTTGTATCTGATTGCCCAACCAATCTTCTTTTAAAGGATACCTTTCAATATTCGCAAAATACCTCATTAAAGTATTCCAGAACCGTCCTCCTTCATCAGTAATAGACCAATTTGTTATGACCAAGCTTCGGATCAGTTCATCCTCTAGTCCTGTAGTCTGTGGGTAATCTAATGGCTTAAATAACTCCTTGCTGACTTGCAGATTAGCAATGTTAAACAAAGAATGATTCGCTCCAACTAAAGTTTCTATGCTATCAATTTGTGCTGCATACCAAGAATAACTAGTACTGAGTTCTTGATCGCTACTGATTTTGGCAGCATAAGCATGAATTTTTGCTACTATTTTTTCGGCATAAAGCTCCTTAATTTTAAAGGTAAATTCGGGAGCACTTTGATCTTCCCAATTTTCCTCTAAGTTTTTAGTTTGCCAATCAATTAATTGATCAAAAATAGTACCTGTAAGCGGAAAGCCTTCTTTGACGATTGACCAAGCTTTTTTTGAAGCTCGATTATCAAGCCCTATATAGGATTGAATGGCAACAATATATTGGACATATTGATCAAAATTCTTTTCATCAGGACTGTTTGCTGCACAAAAAACAGTCAATCTGCTTAGCTTATAGGCAATCCAATGCTCCTTGGAAGGATATTTTTTTAGAGTAGACTCGGCAATACGATCGTATTCGTCCAAAGCTTGACGAAAAATAGCTCCAATCGAGCCACCTTTTTTAGAATACTCCTCAAAAGTAGTCAAGGTAGAAATTGCGCCATTTCTCCAAAAAGAACTGCTCTTTTCTTGCAATCGGTCTTTGATGTGAGCATGATATTTGAAGAAAAAATCTAATTCTTTGTTAGTACTATAAAAATGATACTTCACATAGGTGCTAGCTTCCTTATAAATCGGATGCCCTTTGTCCGATAACTGTTCGATGCTATCTAAATGCAAGGCGTACCAATTGTGGCTGTTTAGAAGGGCATTAGACTTCTGTTCCTCTAGAGCAGGTTCATGTATTTTGATTTGACAAAATAAGAGTTCCAAAGAATACTCTTTGTAAAGCGCATCTGTGCTTTTTAAATGCGTCAATTCAGCTGTTAGCACCCTTGTTAAAAGCTCTGGGCTTGCCGCTAAATAGTCCCGATAAATTGCCAAAAGTTCGGTATAGGTTTCTGAGTTGCGACCATATTTTTGGGCGATGCTCTCTACATCTTGCA
>CALDEP010000219.1 GCA_937942475.1 uncultured Aureispira sp. | reverse complement strand
TGAATTCTTAATGCTAAATTTTTAATGTTTGCTGCGCTATAAAGCATTCAACATTAAAAATTTAACATTAAGAATTAAGAACAAGTTTATACAAGAATATTGATTTTTCATCAACCTAATTATTTGTTTGCGTAACTTGAGTTAAATAAATTAAATACAGAAGTAAGACTTATGGTTTTGTTGAAAAAATATAAACAGGGTTTGTCCTACTAGAACATTGGAGGCGCCACACCAATAAAAATAACCACGCCATCACCACCAGGATTTTCCTTGAGGTCTATATAAGCAGCAGGTTTCCAGTTATTAATAGCCCATAAATTACCACAACGATCAATATTAGTAGAGGTCATTCTCATTAGAGGTTTGTAACAAGGGAGCATATTAAGCTTGGTAGGATCCCCAGAGAGGTTTCCATATAGTGGAAGCCCATTATTGAGGAGTACTTCATCGCCCCCAGAAGGCAACATCATAAACTGACTACTATAGTTGCCATTAGAACCTTCTTTGATTCGTACAATTCCCGTAGGACCTAATTGCGGTTTTCCATTAGAATCCTCTGATTCTTTTCCAAAAGAGCAAGCCCAAAGCGTATCATTTGCATCAATAGTAATTCCCCAAGGACGTTGCATGTCTTTAGTGAATACGGCTATTTTTTCTAAATTTTCATTAAATTTGATTACTCTATTAGATCCCATTGCGACTAAGTAAATTTCTCCTTTAGAGTTGATCGCAACTTGTCGAAAGGAATCATAGCCATTTGTATCTTTATTGTCAACATCTTTCCAAGAAGCCAGTGCTGTTATTTTACCCTCTTTTAATTGCAATTTATAAATCGAAGACACTTGGCATTCGTCCTCATTATCTTTAGAATAATTTCCACCATTACTAACAATGGCATTATCTTCTTTGTCAAAAACAAGGTCAAAAGTTAAATTATAAGGGCTCTCAAAGCCTGTGAAATCATAGGATACCATACGATTTGGATCTCCTTGAAGGTAAACAACAACAGAACTAGGATAGCTTTTGAAAGAATAATAATTTTCATCTGAAGGAGCTAAAGGGTTTTGTGTTCCCCAAGAACACATCCATAGATTCCCTTTTCCATCGAATTTTAACCCTTGAACTCTATGCAAGCCATTTGTAAATCCATTTGGAGGACTTAGCATTTGCCCCTCAGAACTAAATACCGATAAACTACCTGTTTGTGGATTGCATTGTGAGGGCCCCCAACCATAATTACCAACATAAATCTTCTCTTTGGCTTTGTCTGTTGTAACTCCAAATCCTGCCCCTAATAATCCGCCCCCAAATAAGGGAGAAAAAGAAGCAGGTGAACCATCAGGTTCTAGAATCGTACAAAAAGCACTTGAATTAGGCGTTCCTTGTGTCACATTATTGGTTATCCAAGCTCGATCGTTCTTGTCAAAAACAACGAAAGCTGGACCTCCAATTAAGAAGTTTTGTGCGCCAGAGTCACTCACTTTTATAGTTAAGGTCCATTGAGAAACAGCCGTAGTATTTCCCTTGGGAAGTGTAATTTGTGGCAAAGATGGCGTGTAAGGCTGTTCCTCTGCGCAAACGAGTTCATAGATGGCTTCTACCTTATTAAATGGATCGTGAACCAAAGCAGAAAGCGCTTGAAGGAAAGAAGTCGCCGATTTATCAGGCGTGCTTGTTTGTTCTAAAAAGCTTTGATAGGTCGTATTATCGTTTAGGCAATAGTAGAGTAAATTCGATAGCGAATTCCACATGGAATAACTATTGGTCTCTAGTGCATTGGGAGAGGAGGAAATAACAGGAGATAAATTTCCTGCATCATCCATGAAGTTTAAGCGCATTAGATGTGCTACTTTGATGCTTCTAGCATTTCCTCCAATATGGACACTTTGATCTTCTGCAACTTGCATAAATTGTGCATAGCAAAAGGTATTGGCAATCGTTAGTGGTTCATTTAAAACAACCGCTGCACTAGCGCCATTAAAAATAGAGAGTAATTGTATGGGATTTTCCTTTGCGTAGCTCCCTAGATTACTTTTAGTAATGGTTAATATTATAGCATAATAAATATCCGAACTATTATCTAAATCAACAGAAAAAGTAGTGCTAGAAATAGGAATAGTACTTGTTTCTACTATTGGATTTTCACCAATAGCATAAATTTCAAAAAAGCCTTCTTTAAATTCAACAGAATTGCCTAATTGAATGTTAAATTTGGTGGTTTGCATGGAGGAATTACTCATAGTTAAATTATATTAAGAAGTGATTAATAATTTTAAACAAACTAGATGATTAAATTATCTCTTATCTAATATAATTTGATGCTCTATAATTAAAAAAAAGAAATGCCCTTAAAAATGAAACTGTCCGTTTTGGTAGAGAGAATGTCCGTTTAAGAAGTATTGGAGCTATGTAGGCGTATTTTTTTGCTCTTTTTTAACACGTTTTAAGAAAGCAGTTAAGTGAAAATTTTGTTCTTTTTTATCCAAGTCTTTGGCTACTTTATTAGCGTATTTTAAAATGATGGCTTGTTCTTTTTCAGAGAATCTACTGTTGTAGGGAAAGAATATTTCAGATTCTATGTTTTTTAACTTCAATTGGAGGATTTCTTTTTGGAAAACAGCTTTTATGATTTCCTCAAAAGCATTTATGTTTTTATCATCTCGATACTGAATTAAGAATTCAATGGCTGCATCTGTAGCTGAAATTTCATTGGATAAATCTTTGCGAAAACTAGGTTGTGTTAAGATTTTTTTGCAATTTTTTTCAATGCTTTGGACTTCATTTTTTCGAAGCGTTCGATGATGTTCTAATTTATAAATAGCAGCCGTGTAGGGATACAAAGGATATTGTGGTAAAATAGTGCGCTCAATTGCCCTGCTATCCATTGAACCTGATAATCCATGTACAAACAAATTGACGGCACCTGTTACGTTTTGCAAGGTTTCTTTAGGCATGGGGTATCTAGTTCTACTTTCGGCTACAAATCTATAAACCTTTTTCATTGCCCTATCTCTCCAACTTTTGTCATGGGAACAAAGATAAGCAATACGCCCAGATTTGGCGAAGTAATGATCTGCCAAGGGTTTTCCTATTAATTCCAATAGGCTTTTGTCTAGAGGGGAGCTGCCTTCTTGTGCATCTAGGGTTTCTTTGATCGATAGATTATTAGCAAACTGCTCTTCTGTTTCTATTTTAGCAATGTATGCTGTCAATAAATTTGCTGGTTTTTGCAGCGTATTTGCTTTAAAAGCAGCAATGTTCTTTTTGAGATCAGCTTTCTCAAAGGTGGTAGAGAAGGGCGCACCTGTTGGTAAAACATGATAGACATCAATTGGCTCTCCCAAATGTTTGATCAATAAATGTTGCTGATCGGGACTGATTTCTAAACTAATATCCGTTCGGTATTGCTGAACACTGTCGGTTTTGGCAGCATCTTGCTCAAAAATAGCTTTGCGATAAGGACGCTCATTTAATTGTAAGTTATATCGAACGGCATAAGAGGCATTACCTCCATGTTTTTTAAATTTAAAGGTAAAACCCATTCCTTTTTTTTCAAGGTGTTCAATCTGAATTTTTGCGGTATTTTCTGGATTTAGCTGAACTTCTTGTACAATTTTGTCTAAAATGAAGGTTTTGGGAGGGTTGCAGCTACAACCACGGCAGCCCATCAAGGCAGTCATTAAAAAAGTATATAAATAGATGTTTTGTAATTTTATACGCATAGTGGATTCTATTTTTGGTGTGAATGTTTAGATCGACTCTAGGAAAGATAGCTAAATAGATGCATGATTTTGTATTCGGATGTTTTTTTTCGGGATGGTGCCAGGGCTATGCCCTTATAGGTGGTGTCGGAGCTATGCTCCTTATGGATGGTGTGAGGGCTATGTTTTGTATTCGGATGTTTTTTTTCGGGATGGTGCCAGGGCTATGCCCTTATAGGTGGTGTCGGAGCTATGCCCTTATGGATGGTGTGAGGGCTATGCCCTTATGGATGATGCTTATTCTTGTTTTATTAGAATGGAAAAGAAGGACGTAAAAAGGAAAAGAATCGTAGTGTAATAAAGAATTCGACTAAATGACAGGAGATTTGCTTCTGTATTTTTTTTGTTATAAATTGGAGGATGGAAAAGATTGAAGGAAGCCTAGAACATATTGTTTATCGAAATGAAGAGAACGGATATACCGTTGGGAAACTCTTAGAAATGGGGCATGCCAATATCACAACTGTCGTGGGTAGCATGATGGGCGTTCAAGTAGGAGAGACCTTGATTTGTCAAGGACATTGGCGGAAGGATAAGAAGTTTGGAAAACAGTTTGTCGTAGAGGGCTTTGATGTTAAAATTCCTGCTACTACTAGAGGCATTGAACTGTATTTGGGATCGGGTTCTGTGGCAGGAGTGGGCGCAACTTTCGCCAAGAGAATCGTGGATCATTTTGGAGAAACTACCTTGGAAATTTTTGACATTGCGCCACATCGTTTGTTAGAAATTGAGGGGATTGGCAAGAAAAAATTAGAACGCATTCAGTCGGCTTGGGCAAAACAGAAGGACATTCGTCAAGTGATGATTTTTTTGCAAAACTATGGCGTTTCACCAGCCTATGCACAACGTATTTTTAAAGCCTATGGGCAACAAAGTATTGAAAAGGTAAAAGACAATCCTTATCGTCTGTCTACAGAAATTGAGGGCATTGGATTTAAACGGTCGGATGCTATTGCTCAAAAAATGGGCTTGGATGTCAATGCGCCTGCTCGAATTGCTTCGGGCATAGAATTTACCTTAGAGCAAGTGGCTAGAATGGGGCATAGTTGTTATCCTGTAGAAGGATTGGTCAAAGAAGCTGCGATGTTATTGGGCGTTGCTTTTGAGTTGGTGGAAGTTGCCTTGAATGTGCTTGCTTCTGAGGGAAGGGTGATTTTGAAATTACTAACCCACAAAACAGATAGCCCAAAAACTTTTGTCTGGTCTAAAATGAATTATGACTATGAAAAAGACATTGCAGAGGAAGTCCAACGCCTGCAAATTTTTGAGGATGTGTTTGAAGAAACAGATTTGGAGCTTGCGCTTGAAAAATCTAGCAAGAAGCACGGTATTACTTTAGCTATTCAGCAAGAGGAAGCCGTTATTAAAAGTATAGACGATAAACTGCATATTATTACGGGGGGACCTGGTACTGGTAAAAGTACGATTACAAAAGTGGTCTTGGATATTTGTTTGGAAACGACGGAGTCAATTATTTTGGCGGCACCTACTGGACGAGCTGCAAAACGCTTGAGTGAAATTACTAAAAGAGAAGCTAAAACGATTCATAGTTTGCTTACGTTTGATTTTGTGAGCCGCTATTTTCGTAAAAACAAATACGATCAACTGGATTGTGAAGTCTTGATTATTGATGAAGCGAGTATGATTGATGCTTTTTTGATGAGTGCTTTACTCAAGGCGATTCCCGATAATTGTAAAGTGATTTTGGTAGGAGATGTCGATCAGTTGCCAAGTGTTGGCGCAGGAAATGTGCTGAACGATTTGATTCAGAGCGAGCAAGTTCCAGTAACTCGTTTGACAGAGATTTTTAGACAGGCGATTAATTCTCAGATTGTTATCAATGCGCATAAAATTAATCAAGGCATTTTTCCAAACATTACTACAGAAAAAGATAGTGATTTTTTCTTTATAACGGAGCGTCAACCCGAACGATTAATTCAGCACGTCTTGGGTTTGATTGACAAACGACTGCCCAAAGCTTATGGGTTGCATAAGTTTAAGGACATTCAGTTGTTGTGTCCCATGAACAAAGGAAAGATTGGTAGTGTAGAATTTAATCGCATCCTTCAACTGAATTTGAATCCTAAGAAAAAGGACGAAGAAACAGGCGTGGGACATCGTAAATTTGTAGAGGGCGATAAGGTCATTCAAACTAGAAATAATTACGATAAAGGGGTTTATAATGGTGATATTGGCTACCTGAAAAAGGTGATAGAGGTTGATAAAGTTGTCCTTGTGGAGTTTGAGGGCAAGGAGGTTGAATATGAATTCACCGAATTATTAGAATTGGATTTAGCTTATGCGGTTTCTGTGCATAAGTATCAAGGAAGTGAAAGCCCTTGCATTATATTGCCAATTCATGAGTCTTATAACCGCTTGCTTTTTAGGAATTTATTGTATACTGGAATTACAAGAGGAAAACGATTGGTTATTTTAGTGGGAACAAAAGAGGCGGTTAGTACGGCCATTCGAAATGACAAGGCGCACAAACGATATACGGGTTTGGTTGCTATGTTACAACAAAAAGAAAAAGGATTGCCCATCATACAAATTGTGCCTATGTTGGGTGCCGCAGGGTATGAGGATTGGGTTATTAAACATTTTGGTGATGATGGAGAATAGTTTTGATAAGAATTTTGGGGATGCTTTGGTACCTTATCTCATTTTGGATGAGTTGGCAGATGTCGAAGCTTTTAAGCTAAAGCTGAAGGCGGAGGGGATAGATTTTGTCTTGCAATGGCGGTATTATTATGGTTATAATGATGCCATTCGAATTATTGATTTTGTGGAAACCAAAGGCATCTATGATGCTTGGGCGGTGCTTTTGCCAAAGGATTGTCAAGAAAAAGCAGATCAATTGCTGCAAGAACAGCCTTCTCTATTAAGTTACTTTGAACCTGCGGAAGAAGGCTTTTTTAGAGGATTGGAAACCGTTCATCTTGAAAAGGCTTTGGCTTCTCAGCAAATGAAGGGGCGAAGTTTAGCCTTGGCGCTAAAAATTCTAAAAGAACAGCACATTACGTATAATAAGGATGAAATTCAGGCTCTAAAAGCAGACTTAGTACTCCAGAATGCCCAGAAAGCAGCTAAAATAGGTCAAACCAAACTCTTAATTTGGGGAATTATTCTTATCATAATACTAGCTTATTTGTGGTTGATTGGGGGATTTGATTTTTAATACGTTTCAAATACTCCTTGAAAAGACCGAATACGAAGGGAAGTGCATTCTTTTTTTCTTTATCTAAAATTGGCTTGATTTTGTTTAAGAATAAAACCAAGCTTATTATACATTATAGACGAATTAAAACACAAAAAATGAAAACACTATTGTTATTATTATTGGTATCCCTAGCCAATATTGGATTTGCACAGGATGAAGATACAAGGGTTAATTCCACACGAGGAAATCATAAATACCATCAATTTAAGGTAGGAGCGACTTCTTATTTATTAGCGGATAATGTCAATGTCCGAGCAACACCTTCTTCTAAAGGCGCTGTTGTAACGAATCTTCCAATAGGAACAGCCCTTAAAATTACAGAAGTATCGGATAAAAAATTGCGCCTAAATGGCTTTGAAACCAACTGGTACAAAATTTCTTTTAAGGCTAAAGATGATGTGACAACAGGCTATGTTTGGGGCGGTTTGATTGCAGAAGGAGCGATTAAGTCAGCGAATTCTTCTAGGTTACTCTTTCTATATGGAGTTGCTTCGCTCAAAGAAGAAGGCAATTCGGATAGAGGACTTATACAGGTACGTGCTTGTAAAAATAAGCGAGAATTGTCTAGAGTTGACCTGAAAACAGCAGGTGATTATTTGCATATTTCTCATTCCTTAGCGAATTATGGAAATAGAGGTTTGACAGGTATCGAGGATATTATAGAATTTGAGGAAATCGAAGAAATGTGCGGCGGGGTCAATGCTTGTAGTATCATTTTTTGGGATGGCAAGGACTTGGTTTATGTAAAGACAAAGAGACCTTTTGGAGATGCTCCCTTTTATGCGAGTGATAATTTGATTTTTCCTGATGATAAAGGTGGAGCAAAAGGTAAAATTATCCATGAGGAACAAGAAGGTTGGTATGACGAAGACAAAGAAGCTGATGTCCTAACCAGTCACAAAAAAGTTGAATATGCTTGGACAGGAAAAGCATTAAAACAAACTAAAGTACTGCTAGATAAAAAGTATGATGTGGAGTATGAAATGAAAGACTAAATGATCAAGATGCTATTGGAAGGAAGGATGCGTTGGTGTTTGTGCTAAAATATCACGCATCGTTTCTCCTGGCAAAACGCAAAAAATAGGAATGTTTAAGGCGTGTTTTTGAGCGAATGCTCTGACTGCCTGCTCGATTTGTTCTTTGGAATAACGAGACGAGAAATGCCCCAAAATTAATTGTTCAACGTTCGATGCCGCTACCATTTCAATCACTTCCTCTAAAATACTGTGTTCATTCTTCTTACGTCCTTTATGGGTCTTGACAGAAGGGTCTAAAAAAGTGGCTTCATGGATAAGAATTTTAGAATCCTTCCAACGATCAAAATCTTGAACAGGCGTATCTCCAGAATAACTTAAAATAGACTGCCTTTTTTCTTCTGTAATAAAGCTATTTCCTTTCTCTAATCGGATGCTTTGCAATTCCTTTGGATCGTACTTTCTAAAGGCTTCTTTTAATTTTTGTTTTACTTCTATGACATCAAAACTTAGACTTTTGATAATGTCTAAAGGCGCTTCAATGTGTTCGTTTCGTATGCTTCGAACGAAAATACCATTCTTAATAAACGTATTTTGATGTTGTCCTAAAGGAGTCCAAGTACTGTCTTTTGTATGTGGATCAAATTTGGACATAAAGCGATCCATAGCAGGAAAGGAACCCGCATCTTTGGGATAGTAAACAATAGGATAACCACCCTCACGAGCATTGAGTTGTCGAATTTGTAACAATCCAGTAATATGATCTCGGTCGGGATGACTGACAAAAATATGTTTGATTTTCCTAGATTTTTGTAATAAACTAGAAGACACCCCATCGCCAGCATCAAAGAGTAATCCCAATTCTTCAATGAAATACCATGTAGCAAATAAAGCAGTCGAATATCCTGTAATTGTTAGTTTCATAATCCTTTTAACCTCAGGAAGGCTTTGATTAGTTCCTTCAATTAAAATTAAGGGGCTTTATTTGCTGAATTCCTCTTCCTTAAACTTAGTATTAAATACAGTGTATTAAAGCAGTTGCTGAATGTTTGTAGGAACAACTTGGTATTTGATTCCATTAGGAATGAATATTTGAATTTCTAGCAATTCGCCTGTCAATTCTATATTCATCAGGGTATTTTCAAAAATCATGACTCTTTCCTCTTCGTGGAACTGCATTTCAATTTGATGCAAGTTTGCTTCTTCGTTGATATTTTCTCCTGTTATCGTGTAAACTACTTTGATCGTTTGCTCTTCCCAAGTTTGGATTTTAGTAGTACCATTCAAGGCAAAAACAGCAAAGTGACAATCTTCTTCAGGAGTGAAGGTTTGTACTAGAGTGTTTTCAGTTTGCGCCCATCCTAAACCAATTGCTAAAAATACAATTACCCAAGTTAATAGTAGCTTTTTCATGGTTGATACGTTTTTGATAATGAAGTAATTCTTTTTGATTACATTGTAAAAATAGGGCAATTAGAACAGCAATAAAATGATCTTGATTAGTTTTAAAAATGATCTTGCTTATATTCTGTTAATAGGCTCAGAATAAATTTGCAATAAGCAAAAATATAGCTTACATCAAGCTATTTGTTGTAAATATTCAACTTGTTTGGGTGGGCAGGGATCTAGAATCTAAAAGCATTCGTAAGCAGATTTTGAAGTTGTTTAAAATTAACGATTTTTAATAATATGTTTTTTACTTAGAAATGTATACAACATTTAACAAAGGGCATCGCCCTGACACCATCTCTAAGGGCATCGCCCTGACACCATCTCTAAGGGCATCGCCCTGACACCCTTTCTAAAAAAAGACAAAAGGAGAATTGCTCCGACACCCGCTGATTTATAACCGTACTTTCACGGTTCTAAGTACAGGACAAAAAATAATTGAAAATATTTTACAGCTCAAATGTACCCAAAACTGGGAATTAGATCGCTTCGCTTTTAGATCTAAGATCTAATAAAATGTTAAGTAGATTCGATATTTTATTAGATAAAAAATCTTTTGTCCTGTACATAATTCACGGTTAATAAATACAAAAAAAAGCCACGCCCAA
Source organism: uncultured Aureispira sp. (assembly GCA_937942475.1). Lineage (GTDB taxonomy): Bacteria > Bacteroidota > Bacteroidia > Chitinophagales > Saprospiraceae > Aureispira. The sequence continues at coordinate 19,947 of CALDEP010000219.1, read as the reverse complement.
AGAGGCATAGCTTTTAAATAGGAAGGATACTATATATACTATTAACTCGTAAAAATATAAATTGAGTTACAGAAAATGTTTTTTTACATTAGCATATAATCCAAGCCAACTTGATAGTACATACCTTTAGGAAGGTAGATTTTATATTCTAATTTGTCGTCCAAGTCAATACCGTTAATCATAACCGCATTTTCTTTCTTTGGCATGTCAATCGTAATCGTGTGATTAGTTTGATCTACCGTCATTTCATAATTATAACGCCCTGCTGTTACTAGGGCTTTTAAGACATTTTCAGGCGTATTTTCGGTAGTGATTGTAGTGACAATTCGAATCGTTTGATTGTCCCATTCTTCTACTTCAACGTTTCCTTTTAAGGCAAAAATGGCTTCATAAGTAGTGTTTTCTACGGCTAATGTTTTGACTAAGGTTTTTTGTGTTTGTCCAAAAGTAAGTGCCGCAATCCCTAAAAGGGCGATCCAGGTTAAAAAGAATTTTTTCATGATTGATATATTTTATAGTAAGACTAATCTTGTTCGTTTGATAGTATAAATATACAAGTATTATTAGTCCTTAACAATGATCTCAATCACCTAAAAACATGATCTTAATCACTTTAGAGTTGATCTTTTAGAATCATAAAAGGGAGTTTACTTTTTGCGGCTAAATCAGAAGAAGTACTCTTGTGAAAAAACTGTTGCCAAGGCGTATAATCGTGTTTGATTAAGCAAAGTAAATCTACTTCATGCTTTTCAGCTAATTGAAGCAGCGCTTTTGTAGGATTGTCCGAATCGACTCTAAATAAGTTGATTTGGTATCCTTCTCTTGCAATTTGGATGGCTGTTTTTTTATGCGTATCAGAATGTGTGCTATCTTGGTTGACATGCAACAAAAACAACTCGGTATTAAAACGATCAACTAGGTCATAAATAGGAGCTAAGGTTTTGTTGGAAGGAACAAAACGATCATCGACAGCCAATGCAATCTTTTTTGGGGGTTGGACTACAGCTTTTTCTGGAATGACAAGTACAGGGCACTTGCTTTTTTCAATCAATTGTAAAGTAGTATTTCCTAAGAGCCAATGTTTGATCCCAGAATGCCCATTTCTACCAATAATTAGACAGTCGGAATTACTTTCTTGCGCTTCTTGAAGGATGGTTTCTACAACAGGACCTTTTCGAAGTACGCCCTCAAAATTGATGTGTGGCGGCAATTTTTGAGCTTGTTTGTTAATCATAAGATCAAACAATTCGTGGCGAGATAACTTTTTAATGTATGCTTCGGATAAAATAGGTTTCAATTCTTCCTTAATATGATAAACGTTTAGTAATTTTAGTTTCAGAGGTGTTTTTTGACCTTTTGCGATCATATTGGCATAATCAAGGGCTTTGTTTGCGGTGGAAGAAAAATCGGTTGTGGCTAATATATTTTTCATAATAGATCGTATTATAATTCAATGAGTAATTTACCACAAAAATAAAGTATTTGCCAACAGCTTATTATGACAGAAGTCATTAATAAAAATGATTAAAAACATATTTTCTTTTTATAAAAGAACTACTTTTGAATAGAGATTTAAGAAAAAGACTGTTTTTTAGGGCAAAAAAATTCAGGAAAAAGACAAGATTTATATTAAAATATCACTTATGAAACCAATAAAAAGAATACTTTATCCAACCGATTTTTCAGCAATGTCTGTTTTGGGTTATCAATATTGTTTGAATCTTGCTCGCCAATTAGACGCAAGGATAGATGTCTTGCATGTTTATCGAATTGATTTAGGGGTTCCAGTGACTGACCCTATTGCATATAAGATGATAGAGGCACGCAAAGAAAATGCCCATCTCAAATTGGGGAAATTTGCACATTTGCAAAAATCTAAAAATAATCCCTTAACAGCAGGCTTAGAAATTCATGCACATGCCTCAGTAGGGATGCCAGAAGACGAAATTGTAGCCTTTAGCAAAAAAAATAATATAGACTTAATTGTTATGCCAACACATGGCGAACACAACATTATAGAAAGTCTTTTTGGAAGTGTTACTTCTGAAATTGCTGCGACGTCTAATTGTCCAGTTTTAATTGTACCAGAGCAAGTGACTTATCGCAAAATTACAGATATTGCTTATGCCACAGATTTGAGCTTGGAAAATATAGCTAAAGTGTCAATGCCTCTATCTTTGGCGGGCTTGCTGAAATCTAATTTGCACTATGTCCATGTTTATTCTGAGGAGAAAGCAGCGGTCGGTGAAGTGGATGAATTGTTGGCTGCCAATACTTTTAATGTAGAGGTGCTGTTTCACGAGTTGAAAGGAAAGACCGTTCAAGAAGGCTTGAAACTATTTTTGAAGGAAAAAAATATTGATTTATTAATGGCGTACAGTCCTCCAAAAAACTTTTTTGAGCGTTTGTTTCGATTAAGCACTACTAGGCATTTATTGGAGAACATTAGTTGTCCTTTGTTGGTCATGCGCTAGATTTATTTGAGATTTGAAAATAATTTAGCTAGGTACAGGACAAAAGTCGCATCTAATAATTAAGACTAATAATCTATTTAACGATAATGTTTAGATCGCTATGCTCTTAGATTTTAGACCGCTGCGCTGGTAGATTTTAGACTTTATTGAGTCTCAATAAGGTCTAAAATCTAGAATCTAAGAGGGCAGCGATCTAATATCTAACAAAATATTAGACAGATGTTTTATTTTATTTGATCAAAATACTTTTGTCCTTTATATAAGTATTCTAATTGATGTTGATGTTCAAATCTGAAATAAAAACTATAAACTTTTAGTTCTTCCTCCATCTACAGGAAGGTTAATTCCATTGATATAAGCAGCCGCAGGAGAGGCTAAAAAAGCAATGGCATTTGCTATTTCAGAAGCTTCTGCAAAACGACCTGCTGGTACTGCACTTTTCATTGTATCGGCAACAACATCCGTAGTTTTACTTTGTTTCTTTGCCTTATTTTCAATGATAGATTGTAGGCGTACCGTATTGGTTGCGCCAGGCAAAACATTATTGACAGTAATACCATGCATCCCTAACTCATTTGCCATTGTTTTTGCCCAGCTGGCAACCGCTCCACGAATGGTGTTGGATACTCCCAAGCCATTTAGAGGTTGTTTTACAGAGGTAGAAATCACATTAATAATACGTCCATAACCTGCTTTTTGCATGCCATCTTTGACGGCAGTTGCTAGAATATGATTGCAAATTAAATGCATTTCAAAAGCAGCTCTAAATTCATGAATACCGGCTTTTTCAATTGGACCACCTGGAGGGCCTCCAGTGTTATTAATCAAAATATGAATGGTTTTACCCTCTGCTAGATAAGCGTTCAGATTGCTCTCTAGAACTTCTGGACTTGAAAAGTCAGCACAAAGATAATCGTGTTTTTGTCCTTTTGAGGTGTCTAAATCAGCTAAGGCAGCTTTCAGACGGTCTTCATTTCTAGCGACTAAGGTTAAATTAGCGCCCATTTCTGCTAACTGTAAAGCCACTGCTTTGCCAATTCCTTGCGTACTACCACAAACCAAGGCGTTTTTATTCGTTAAATTTAAGTTCATTGTAGAATGTTTTATCAGTAAGTATTCTTGTCTTTCTGTTTAAGATCATAAATGTAATTAAAAGAACTACGGCTTCAAAATTGCAGCTGATTATTAATTTTAATACTTCGTGTATTTTTGTTATTAACAAACCAATTCATGGACTCGCATTTAGAAAGAACCTTATCTTGGTTCTTATTTTATAAACTATACAAAGCCAACTATTTTAATGCTTGTTCATATTAGAATTGGCTTTATTTTAAAAAGAATAAGTCTATTTCTTTGTTGTTTTTTTGGATAAATTTCAGTATATTTAGCAGGATAAAAAAAGCTTACTAATCATTATAGCCCCTAACAGTTTAAAATAAAAAATATGAAAGATTCCCTTGTCAAATCAAAAGATGACGAAAAGCAATCTATTGCAAATGATTCCGTCAATAAACAGCCTGAAACTGTAAATACAAGCGTTGAAGATAATAGTCCTGAGGCAATTGGTATGCGTGATTTTCAGTCGAAAGTAGAGGGGGGCGAAGAAATGCAAGAACTTGGGAATTATCAAGATAAAATAAGTGAAGGCACAAAGGAAGAGGCGCAGGATAAAAAGCCAAACAACACAGGGATACCAGATGCGCTTAAAGCTTCAATAGAAAAAATTTCTGGCTATTCTTTAGATGATGTAAAAGTACATTATAATTCAGATAAACCTGCTGCTGTAGAAGCCTATGCTTATGCAGAAGGAACGGATATTTACATTGGACCAGGGCAAGAAGAACACTTGGCACATGAGATTTGGCATGTTGTGCAACAGATGAAAGGAAAAGTGAAACCTACTACAAAAGTAGAAGGCGAGGGTGCTGTTAACGATGATGCTGGTTTAGAGAAAGAGGCAGATGTAATGGGAGATAAGGCCGTTCAGTCAAAAAGTAAAGATGAAGACTCAACAGAAGAACTGTTACAAGGGAATACTGATGGAAAGGTTATTCAGCGAATGATCGGGTTGCGTATAGATACAGATTCTATTGTGTATACTCAACAGGATTCAAAGCGTCCACGAGGGCTAGGGAAAGGGGGGAGTCAAGGAGATCATTCAACTCCTTATACCGTCTTACAAGACCAGGTAGCGAATGCGATAGAGATGGTTAGTTTGTCTGATGCATGGACAAATCTTATGGATACATTTATTACTTATACAAAACTTCCTGGATGGGACGAGTCAATTAAACACATAAAAGAAACAACAGCTAGTTTTGTACTTAACTTATTGAAAACTAAAGGAGATATTAATGCACTTCAAGGTGCAGTAAGCAATATGTTGGCACTTAGGAATCAAGTGGCCTTAACTTCCTTTCCTAATGGGGGAGATGGGAATGGCGAAGCTAAATGGGCAGGTAGTTTGCAACATCAAGAACGTCAGTTTCAATTAGGTCATACACCTCAATTAAAACAAAAGGATGTAATTGGTTATATGTGGAAAGCGTTTGATCACGGGCGTTTGAATAGAATGAAAAGTGAAGCTAAACAGAAAGCAGTTTTAACGCAACATGCCATGACAATATCTGATGCTTATCCACTACTTTCAAAAGCAACGAAGATTGATACAAAAGTGCTTTTAGCGAATTATGGCAAAGAAGATTGGGCTTCTTGGAGCGATTCATAAGGCTTGAAGTCGTTTGTAAATGGGGGGATTTTTTTTGCTAAGGATTTGTAAAACTTGGTTTTAGAAGAGTCTAGAACAGCTTTAGTTTCTTATGACCAGTATGAATTAATTTCCGTATAAGAATGGAATGATTGCCATAAAGCAATCATTCCATTCTTTTGTTTTTAGCCTAAAAAAAACCACCCAAAGGGCAGTTTTTCTCTTACTTAGACTAGAACGAAGAAAAGTAAATAATAATTTACTTTACCCCAGCATAAGGAATTGCTGTAAGTTGATGCATTTCATAATTAAGCGTAGATAAGTCATTAAAATTAAAATTACGTAGATCAGAATGCCCACAAGATCTTGCGATAACCTTCATAAGATCGGTAGATGCATCAAAAAAGTTTGTTAATTGTTGAGCAGAGGCATCAATAATCAACCTTGCTCGAAGATCTTCTTTTTGAGTGGCAATTCCTACAGGACAATTGTTGGAACTACAGGCTCGCATTCCCAAGCATCCAATTGCCTGCAAGGCAGAATTTGAAACAGCAATAGCATCAGCTCCTAGCATCATCGCTTTGGCAAAATCCTCTGCTACTCTCAGTCCTCCTGTAATCACCAATGTTATATCATTTCTTCCTAGTTTGTTTAGATGTTTTCTAGCTCTAGCAAGTGCAGGAATAGTTGGAACATTAATATTGTTTTTGAGAATATTGGGTGCTGAACCCGTTCCGCCACCTCTGCCATCCAAAATGATATAATCAACGCCTACTTTCAAGGCAAAATCAATATCCGCTTCAATATGACTTGCTGCAATTTTAAATCCAATAGGAATACCGCCAGTCTTTTCACGAACTTCGTTCGCAAAATGCTTAAAATCTTCTGCTGTAAATAAGTCTGGAAATGCAGCAGGGGAGATGGCTGTTTCTCCTGCTTTAAGACCTCTTACGGCAGCAATTTCTTTGGTTACTTTGCTCCCTGGCAAATGACCACCCGTTCCTGTTTTTGCTCCCTGTCCTCCTTTGAAGTGAAACGCTTGTGCTTTTTGAACTTTATCCCAAGAAAAACCAAATTTCCCTGAAGCCAATTCATAAAAATACCTTGAATTACTTTCTTGTTCTTGAGGCAACATGCCGCCTTCGCCACTACAAATACCAGTACCACTCATTTCGGCTCCTTTTGCAAGTGAGATTTTAGCTTCTTTTGAAAGCGCCCCAAAACTCATGTCTGAAACAAACACGGGAATTTTCAATTCCAAAGGTTTTTTAGCATTAGGACCTATCACAACGGCTGTGCTAACAGGTGCTTCATCTAGAAGAGGACGAGTGGCTAATTGGGCAGGTAAAAACTGAATGTCTTCCCATTTGGGTAGCGTATTTCTATCGACTCCCATTGAAGAAGATGGACCATGATGTCCATATTTTTTCAAACCATTTTTAGATAATTCTTTTATGAGAAGGGTGTAAGGCTCTGTATTTTCAGGATGGGTGTCTGCATATTGTCCTTGATATTCATCTCTATTGAAGGGCTGCGGATATTTTACTAGATAAGACTTGATTTCATCTTTATCAATCCAAACCCAATCCTCCTTAATTTCAGAATAAAACTTATGCAATGCCTCTTTGTTATTGTATTCACTTACGCCTGTATCCAAACGGTAATCCCATCCATGCAAACCACAGATTAAATTATGCCCATCAACATGACCATCAGACATCAATGCTCCTCGGTGCAAACATCTACCATACAAAACAGAAATCTGATTAGCATCATATTTAATAACGACTAAGTCTAAACCATCTACTTGAGCATAGGTAGGTTGATTGTCTTTAAGTTCCTCAATTTTAATAAGTTTAAATTTATTCATCTTCTTTTTTTTTATTTTAATTTATTTATGTTCTTTCTCTTTTTCTTTTTTAAAATCTAAGGCATAAAACATTCCTAATGAAATAACATGGTCATTTATATCTCCAAAGCGTAAAACATAACTGTATTCTGTAAATATGCTTATTGGACCTATTGGAACATGAAACCCTGCTCCAAAATTAATTCCAGAAGCTTGTTTTATTTCAACTTCATTCTGACCCTTATTATCTAGTATTCGTTCCGTTTCTACACTATAATTATAGCCAACTAAAGGATACAAGCCTAAATAATGGTTGACTTCAAATATATAGTGGAAATTGAAATTGAATTCAGACAAGAAGGTTGTTGTTTCATGAGAATTGGAAAATTCCTTCTTTGGAATAAAATAACTAAATTCTGCCCCAAAACAAATATTCTCATTGGCTAGGTAATAGATACGAGTATTAAGCCCTGGATGTTGGAAATTAATGCCATAGACCCCTCCAATACTGAATGATATTCCTTGTGTATATCCTACAATCGGAAGGAATAGGAATAGAATGCCCCAAAATTTACTTTTCATTATAATTGTTTTATAAGCTTAATGCACTGTACTTAATTATAATAATCCTTCGAAAAGCTTATAGCCAGAAGGAACATTAATAGTAGTACTTTAAGTGTAGCACTCAATTATAAGATAATTAAATTTATCAAGGTGTCGTATGTAAGACAGGTACAGGATATTTTATTAAATCAGAGATCTTATTACGAAAAAAAGCCACCCCAAAGGGCAGCTTTTTACTTACTTATACAACAAGACACCGATTTATTTATCTTCCTTTGGCTAAAACGTCAGGATATTTTTTCCCTTCGTGCCCTTTGGTAATCCAAGGCGCAATGGTATGACCCGACGTGCCATTATAACTTACAGAACCATCTTCTTCAATAGAATAAGACCAGTTGCGATACTTTTGGCATTGAAAACTACAACTTCCAAATTTTAAGCTATAGACCATGTCCCAACCTGTTTTGGTGCGTTCAATACTAATGTCATTGCCATCTCCATAGGGCAAGACTTCTTCAATAGAGCCAATTCCTTCGGATATAAAAAAGCGCATCATCAAGGCAGGAACATTAATGGGATCTCTAGATTGTAAGACTAAGGCAACTCGCTCTTCATCTAAATGCACCAATTTAGAAATAATCAGATTATGTTCTCTAATAATACTATTAATTTGGCTGTTGCCCGTGCTGTCTTTGCGTTGCTTGAGTGGTTCTAGCCAAGGAGCATCGTGTTCTGCAACCAATACAATTTTTTGGACATTGGGAATAGGAAAGGTGCGTACATAATATTGATTCGCCATGGTATCAACCGCACCATAATCACTAGTTCTTACAGCAACCATTGCATTGTAAATAGCTTGAACCAACTCCTCAGGAATTTGGATGGTTTGTTTGGAGACTCGCAATTCATCATTTAATAGCCGAATAGACATTCGAGCAGCATCTCGCTTGTAAATCTGTTTTAAATAGTTTGGGAATCTAGAATCATCTACAAAAAAAGTTGGTAAATTATCCAAGATAGATTTTTTATACCTTTGATTTTTCCTAGTTTTACGTTCCTTTCTAGTCGTCTTTTGGCTGTAAGAATCAAAAGAAAGACTCAAAAGGAAACAGAGTATGAAGAAGTAAGAAAAGTTTTGTTTAATTTTCATAATGACGCGTTTTATGTATTAATGAAGTAGGTGTTAGTAATGGGAAAAAGCTCCATGTGGAGCTTAATTCGCCAAATAGAAAAAGGTTATCACCGAATACTCATTCTTTCGAAAAAAAAGTTTCGTTTCTATGAAAATTTAATATCTAAAACTTATCTTAAGTACTATATCTATGTATAGGACAAAAAGATAATTAAAAATATCTTAAAGCTTAAATCTATCAAAACTAAGTTTTAGATTGCTTCGCTTTTAGATCGCTTTGCTGTTAGATCTTAGACCCTATTAAGCTTCAATAGGGTCTAAGATCTAACATCTAAAAGTGGAACGATCTAATATCTAATAAAATGCTAAACAGATTCTATCCTTTTATTAGATAAAAAAAAATGTCCTGTAGATAGGTACTATATATACTTGTTTTTACTGTTGTTTTGTATCGTCTAAAAAAGTCAAAAAAAATAAGCCTCTAAGGTTTTAAATTATAAATAAAAAAAGAATGACCCCAAAAGTAGGTATCACCGTTATTGTAATCATACTAACTAGTTTTTTGATGTGCCAATCAGACGTTCCAAATCGAGCAATGTTGGCACGACAAGAGTTTGTACAAGATTCGATTGCACAGGCAGAAGAAGTGGCTCGCCTGCTGGCAGAGGAACGTAGAAAAGAAGAAGAAGCTTGGGTAAACAAAGAGCTTCAGAAGTTGGACAAAAATGCTCGGCTAGGGCAATTGTTCATGATAGGAGCCTATCCTCCCAAAGGAACTAGTGATGAGAAAAAAGTCTTAGATGCGATTGATAAACATAAAATTGGCGGTATTATTTTCTTTAGAGGCTATCAAGATCGAATTGCTGCTTTGACCAATAAATATCAAGCCCGTTCCAAAACGCCTTTGATGATGTCGATGGATGCCGAGTGGGGAACGAATATGCGAGTGAGTGCATCGGTTAAATTTCCTCGTCAATTGTTGATGGGAGCGATTCAGAACAATGCCTTGATTTATGATTTTGGTGCAGCAGTAGCCTCAGAATGTAAGGCAATGGGCATTCACGTGAACTTTGCGCCTGTGGTGGATGTGAATAATAATCCTGCGAATCCAGTCATTGGAGATCGTTCTTTTGGAGAGGATCGAAAAAATGTAACGGCAAAGTCGTATCAATACATTAAGGGTTTGCAAGACAATGGCGTGATGGCTTGTGCCAAACATTTTCCAGGTCATGGAGATACAGATGTGGATTCTCACAAAGATTTGCCCGTCATTCATCACAATATGCAACGCTTGGATAGCATTGAATTATATCCATTTAAAAACTTAATACAACAAGGTGTTCAAAGTGTTATGGTAGCGCATTTGCACATTCCTGCTTTGGATTCTACGCCTAATTTGCCAATCACACTTTCCAAACCTGCGGTGACAGGATTATTAAAAGAAAAATTAGGATTCAAAGGGCTTATTTTTACCGATGCGTTGAATATGAAAGGCGTAACCAAGCATTTTAAAGATGGAGAAACAGACTTAAAAGCCTTGTTGGCTGGAAATGATATTTTGTTGGTCACACAGAATATTCCAATGGCTAAAAAACGAATATACGAAGCGATTGAAAAAGGACTCATCTCTTGGGAAGAAATCGACAGCCGAGTGCGTAAAATTTTACATGCAAAGTATAAATTAGGTTTGCACAGTTACAAACCTGTGAATGCTGTAAATGTAGCTTCTCGTTTAAATGTTCAAGAGAATGAAGCCTTGAAGCAAGAAATGGTGAGCCAAGCATTAACTTTGGTTGATCACGCTGATATTTTTCCTTTGGGAAAACAACACATAGCTTGTATTACAGTAGGAACGAGTAAAAGTGGAACCGCATTTACAACAGAACTTTCAAGGTATGGAATAAAACACCATCATTTTGCTAAAAATAGCATTTCTGCCAATCGAATCAAGCAATTATCAAAAAAAGATGTGGTAATTGTAGCCGTACACAATGTAGGAAAAGAGGCTAAGAATAACTTTGGAGTTGCTTATGGAATTCAAAAAGCGGTTCAAACTTTGAGTGCTAAAACAAAGGTTTTGGTTGTTGTCTTTGGAACACCTTATGCACTGAAAAACTTTCCAACCGCTCAAGGTGCCGTAGTGGCATTTAATGAAGAACGATTAACACAAAAACTAGCCGCAAGAGGGATTGCAGGCGCCTTGCCTTTTAGAGGTCGTTTGCCTGTTTCTGCTGCCGCTAAATTTCAATATGCTATGGGAAAAGATACAGAGGTTCAAAAAATGATGTATGCTTCAAGCCCAGAATCGGTTGGTTTGAGTTCTAGTGTTTTATCTAGAATAGATCGAATTGCTGCTGAAATGATTCGGGAGAAAGCGGCTCCAGGTTGTCAAGTACTCGTTGCAAAAGATGGCAAAATTGCTTTTCATAGAACCTATGGTTATTATGATTATCAAAAAAGAAAACGAGTTAAATTAGAGAATATTTACGATTTGGCTTCTGTTACCAAAGTAGCCGCAACGACACTGTCTATCATGCGTTTGGTGGATGAAGGAAAGTTGGATATTAATCAACCTTTGAGTCTTTATTTGCCTGAGCTGCGAGGAACCAATAAATCTAGAATGACGATCAAGGATGTCTTGTTGCATCAGGCGGGTCTAAAGCCTTGGATTCCTTTTTATGTTCGAACATTAGACAAAGATAAGAAGCCTATTATGGGGCGATATTATTCGAAGACAGAAAGCAAGAACTATTCGATTCGAGTGGCAGAGCACCTTTATTTTGCACAGTCAAAAGTAGATTCAGTTATTTGGCAACGTATTTATAACCAAGATTTGCGCTCTAGTAGAAATTATAAATACAGTGATTTGGGCTTTTATCTCTTTTCTAGATTAATAAAAAAGGTATCGGGTAAGAATTTGGATGACTATACAAACGAAATGTTTTATCGACCAATGGGCTTGACGACCATGATGTTTAATCCGCTTAAAAAAGGCGTTGCTAGGGATTTAATTATTCCAACAGAAGACGATCAATACTTTAGATATCAACGTATACAAGGCGATGTACATGACATGGGAGCAGGAATGATTAATGGAATTTCTGGACATGCAGGCTTGTTTTCTAATGCACAAGATTTAGCAGCTATTTTTCAAATGTTAATTGATGGTGGAGAGTATGGCGGCAAGCGCTATTTAAAAGAATCCACGATCAAACAATTTACAGCCAAGTACAGCAATCAATCTCGTAGAGGCTTGGGCTTTGACCGAAAAGAAAAGAGCGACAAGGCAAATAATTCTATTAATGTGGCTTATCAGGCTTCTGACCTAACCTTTGGGCATCAAGGATTTACTGGAATAGGGGCTTGGGCGGATCCTGAGAACAACATTGTTTACTTGTTTTTGTCGAATCGAACGCTTCCTTCTGGTGAGAACATGACTTTGATTCGTAGAGATATTCGTTCTCGTATGCAAGAGGTGGTTTATGAGTCGATTATTAAGTAGGTTGTTTTTTTTATAATAATATTCATATACCTGCTGACATAGGGCTGTCATTAGAAGGGCATATCTTGTTTATTATTAACCTAAAAACAAAAAGAACGATGGCTATAAAGTACGAATGGAGAAAGAAAGAGAAGTTGGTTTATCTACCTAAAAACAAACCTGAAATAATCGATGTTCCAGCATATCAGTTTATAAGTATTCGTGGGGCAGGAAATCCTAATAGCCCTCTTTTTTCGGAATACATTGGGGTGTTGTATAGCTTGTCCTACGCAATAAAAATGACCTTAAAAAAATTGGACAATCAAGCTCCAAATTATGTAGATTATACGGTTTATCCATTAGAAGGTGTTTGGGATATTAATGAAGTGGCTAAAAAGAATTTTAGTGGCACCATTAATAAGGATGATTTGGTTTTTAAGTTAATGATACGACAACCTGATTTTATTAGTCAAGCGTTTTTTGAAGAGATGTTGACCTTGGTCAAAAAGAAAAAACCACACAAGTTTTTGGAGCAGGTGCAATTTGAAAAAATAACAGAGGGTAAATGTATTCAAATGCTGCATATTGGAAGCTATGATAAGGAGTCTGAAAGTTTTCAATTAATGGAAGCTTTTGCTGACACTCAAAATTTGACTAGGCGTTCTAAGGTACATCGAGAAATTTACCTTTCTGACTTTCGAAAGGTAGCGGAAGAGAAATTGAAGACGGTCTTGCGCTTTAAGGTGGATTAAGACTCTTGTTGATAAATTTATAGTCTTATTTCAAGTAAAGCATTTGTTAGGTGATGTGTCTCCACTTTGATTTCGGTAGATACATCTCCTAGGAGCGCAAATTTTATTTCAGGAAGATTCATGTTGTGAATATCCCTTAAGTTTACACAAACATCTTTGTTTGGTACAGCTTTTCTGCCCTTGAAGTCAATAGCCGCAATATAGTTTGGTAAATAAGCCGCTAATGGATTTTTAGTAATATATTGAACTAGCTCATCAGGAATCATTTTTACATAAACAGCGTCTTTTTTTGACTGTTTTTTATAAGTTCCGAAGATGATTTTTTGATGGAAATCGATCTTTTGATCAACATTAGGAACACTTCCATGTGCGTCTATTGTATTGAACATTAAGGTGTCTGGAAATAGAGGAGGGAAGTGCACCAAAATAGGTGCAGCGAATTGAGCTTCTTTATTATCAAAACAACAAAGTAAGAGCGGAAATTCTGGAAAATTTTTTCTAAAAAAGTGAATCAATTCTGGCTTAATAGAAGGCAACTTATGTTTTGGAATTAACTTTAAGGTATCTGCTATACTATTTTCATCAAGGTCGTTTAAAATAGCAATATGGTAAACACCTTGTTCTACAACATGGTTTTTAGGTTTTGCAGAACGACTCATCCACATTTCTGAAGTATTAATAGGATCAATATGACTGTATAAATCAGTTAAAAAAGTCGGATAAACTGAACTGTCAATAAGCCATTCTGGTTCAATGTTTTTCTTGCTAGGTATGTGTAATAACATACAATTAGGACCTTCAGCTGAATTTTTAACTCGATTCTGATAAGCCAGAACGTGTCTATAACCTAGTTTTGGGAGTTCAATGTCCCAGGCTCCAATATAAGTGTTATCTAATAAGGCTCTAGAAGAAGTAATGCACATAGTTTTTTGTTTTTTTTATTTAACACCCAAACAACGCTCACAATAAATAGCCTTAAAATCAGCATTGTGCATCAATTGATAATTGGTATTCATCCAAGTACACCACCTGCTTTTATTCATTTGCAAAGCCTTTTCCAAATCTTCTAAATAAGGAGCTTCCAAAGCCTTATCAAAATCTTGCAATAGGGTAGATGTTTGCACATAAGTGAAGTAAGTGTCTTCGTGCTTTGGAGCGCTTTCTAAACTGGTTTTTAATAAATCAATTGCCCATTGAAAACGATAGTTTTGATTGAAATATTTCGCTAAATAAAGCGCTTCATCAATCTTTAAATCTTGACCTGCATAATGTTCACGGACATATTTTAAAGAATTGCCCCGCTTTTCATACTCAAATTTTTGATAGAAATAATCAGCGGCTGCCAAATGAAAATTGAGTTTCATGCGCTCAATTTCTGTTTTATTCCAAGTACTCAGTTTTCCATACACTTCGACATCAGAAAAGCCCAATATCTTTTGATAAAGTTGCGCTGCATCCATGATACTAGCACGAGTGTAACGCATATATTTGATGGCAAAAGCACTTAGATTGTATTGCAAAGGCAAATCTGTTTCTGACAAACTAATCAAATTTAATAATTTATCAACAAAGGCTTGATCGACACTGAAAAAAGGATCGCCCCAATTGGGAACCAAAACTGAATGTGGAATGTAATCGCTGAAGAATAATTCGACCGCAATTTGGTTGCTCAACATTGGAATGTATTCCTTTTCTACTGGAATTTTAGTCGCCAACAAAGCCGCTTTATCTAATTTGTCATTGACAAAAGCGTAGACCATTTTAGATTGAACTTCTAGAGCAGCATCCAATTCTTTGGCTTCCAAAAGGCGTTCAAACTCTGCCAGTAGTTCTGTTTCATTATCAGTAATGGCATTAAATTTCTCTTCTGTAGAAATCTTTAAGGTAATTTGTGTTTTGCGCTGTTGAGCGAGTAAATATTCGATTTTATCAAACAAAACCTTGTCTGTATTTAGTCGTTCTTGGATTTGAAGGTTGGATAATTCCAATAGAAAGGCAAAAGGCGTTCCTTTGATTTGTTGACGAAATAATTCCCAACGTTCTAGCGTATGATAATTGATGATTTTGGGCGAGTAACCTGCTTTTTTGAACAGTGCTTTGATGTATTCTGCTCGATCTATTCCAAGTTGCTCGTTCTTATCGCTGCTGCCTTCAACAGAGCTAGTGGCAAAAATATGAACTCGTTGAATGTTCTTTTTATGTTGCTCCATTAAGCGCTTTATGGTAGCAGTTTCTGTGCTGCTTAAAACGGATTTTCCTTGTGAGAATTGTACTTCTGTTACTTGTTCTTTATAATCTAATTTGTTTACTTTGAAGGTAGTATGCCAAACAGGAAAGATTTTAACCAAAGGAATACCGCTAACAGGAACTTCTAAATAACTGGAATTACTACAAGCACAATTATTGCGAATACTAAGGACATTTAATTGATAATTATCGACCAAACCTTCTGGTAAAACACCAAGAAAAGCTAGAAACTTATTTTGTGCTTGCATTGGATTGTTCACCAACAATTCTTCTCGATATCTAGGACGCAAAGACACGCCTTGATAAGCGCCAATGGCACTGGTCAAATTAGGACTGTTGCAAGGGAATTGATCTCGCTCGACAATATCAATGGCAAAACCGTCATTATCATCAGTCAAAAAATATTGCTTGATGTGTCTTAGATTATGATAATGTAAATAAACAGAATCTTCTTTGACAATGATAAAGTTAGCCAAAACTTCTGCGATTCCTCCTGTGTTTGCATAAGAAGCACAAGCGTCATTAAAAGGAGAAATGCCATGATTGTTAGGCGCTACTTTAGAGAAAAAGCGGGCTTTTAAGCCTGCAAAAACGTGGGTGGCATAAATGATCGGCAACCTAGTTTTGGGATCTTTGCCAAATCTAAAACGAATGCCTGAATGTTTGTAGCCAGGAGTGATGATATTTTGATAATGTGGGGGGGAGTTCATCCAGGCTTGAAAAAAATCTTCGGCAACCGTTTCGTAGGTACTCTTTGAATCAAAAGAAACCAAGGCAACATTTTCACCCACCAAATTGAAGTTGCCTCCAAAATTGGCTACTCGAAGAGAAGGCGTTTTTAGCTTGTCATTTTTTTGTTCGTGGGTTAATTTTTTAACACTACCTTGATAGGAAGAGTGGTTGGCAGCCGCTTTGCTTAGTGTTGCGTCATTTAGTAGTGCGTCTAATTTTTTTTCTTGACGATGGGCATTGACTTTTTTAAGAATTAAGGATTCTAGTAATACGCCAGAAAAGTTTCTAGTTTCTACTGTAGAAGTTGCCGTTTGAGCATTTGTTGTAACCGAAAAAAGAAGGCTTATTATCAAAAAGGAAAGCGTAGATCTCATAGGTATAAGTTGTTTTTTCTATCCATTAAACTTAATTCATAACGATAGACCAAGCAAATAATTACAAAGAAAAAACAATTTATCTCTTTTTTAAGAGTTTATTTTTTCTTGTAAGCGGTCACACGCATTAGCCAAGTGAAAATACCTGGCGTAATTCGATTGAAGAAAACCAAAATAGACAAAATGAAAGGACGAATGACAATATTTTTAGGTTTTGCAGCAACTTTTGCAACCACTTTTCCACTATACGTTTCGGTCATGGTGGGAACCAAATAGTTGACAATTTTTGGAATTCGCTCCTCGCTAGTTGGGTTATTTGTAAAATAAGGACTAGAAACTTTACCTAAATTAACCAAAGAAACTCGAAAATTACTACCATGCAAATCGGCTTGTAATGACTTGGCAAAACCCAACATCGCCCATCGTGCAGCCGTATAACCTGTGGCAGCAGGAAAAGAAAAATAGCAGGCAGCAGAGTTGACAATCACCAAATGTCCATGTCCACGAGTTTGCATTTTATCGTAAAAAGCTTTGCAGGTAAATGCCGTTGCCAAGTAGGGCGAAGCCATTGTGGTTTGATAATGCTCTAGGCTTGCTTCTTTCAAGGACAGCCAGTCGCCAGAACCAGCGCTATTGATAACAATATCAGGCAAACCTAGTTCTTGGACGATTTGGTCGGCAGCAGATTTGACCGCTTCTGGATTGGTCAAATCAGTAGAGTAGTAATGTGCTTTTGCTCCTAAGGCTTCTAATTCTTTGTGTGCTGCCTGCAATTTCTCCAAGCCTCTTGCTTGAAGAATAATAATGGCCCCTTGTTTGGCTAATTCAATAGCAGCAGCTTTGCCGATTCCACTAGAACCACCAGTAATTAGAATAAGCTTATTTTTAATGGACATAGCAGGTTGTTTTGGATAAGGAGAAAGTCTTCTTAGGCGTCTTCAGGGCGAATGGTTAGAGCGTCTTCTAGGACGTTTCCTATAATCAACAATTGTTCATCTGTCATTGCTTTAATAATTCCTTTCCCGACCGTTAGAATGGCTTTTTTTCCAATTTTAATTGCATTTTCAACGGCAATCATTTTAATTCTACCCAATCCTGCTCGTTTAAGGGATTGAATGAAAAAATAATCCAAGCCTTCATCGGATAAATCACTAACCACTTGAAATAATTTTAAAGCAAATTGACGACGATTGGTATTGTTTTTTAGATCTTCAAGAATATCTTGGACACGACTATCTAAGCCTTCTGATAAAGGAAAACCTAAGTATTTTTGAGACATGTTTAAGCAGATTAAAGGTGAGTGAATAAAATTAGAGTGCAAAACTTTTTTATAGGAGGATTTTAACACTATTTTTTAAAAAAACAACTCTTTTGCCAAACTTCCAAAAAAAAAGGCGCTTACTTTGACCCTATAAATTGATTTGAAACTATAAGTTATACTTTTTTTATCTATTCTTGAAAAGAAAAGCAGCTATAAAAGCTAGTGGGTCGTTATTGAACTAATCACTCATCATTTAAAACTAGAAAAAATGAAAACAAATTGTACCCCTATTTTTATTGCTTTTTTACTTTGCTTTTTTTGTAATTTTATACAGGCTCAAAGCCCAAGCATTTTCGCAGGAGAAATTAGCTATCAATGTGTTGGACCACAGACTTATGCTGTTTCTTTGAACGTTTATGCAGATTGTTCAGAAGCGGATTTGCCAGATTCGGTCTCTTTGGATTGGTCAGGTTCTTGTTCGGGAACAAATTCGGGAACACTCCTGATGCCTAAAGCGGCTGGATTTCCAGTAGATATGACCAACGCTTTTTTCTTTGGAACAAGTTCTTGTAATGGAGGTTTGACAAGAGGTGTAGAACATTATTTATACACAGATACTTTAGTTATTGCCGCAAACTGTTCTGCTGTAAATCTAAGTTGGTTGACTTGTTGTCGCAACGATAGTTTGACTTCAATTTTATCACCTAGCACAACGTCCTTTTATCTGGAAACAACATTGGATAGTTTTCCACTCTATTGCAATTCTACAGTTGTCTTTTTAAATCCTCCTATTGCTGGTACTTGTATTGGTATTCCTGCTGTGTATAATCACGGAGCCTTTGATGCAGATGGAGATTCTTTGATTTATTCTTTAGTAGATTGTTTGGAAGGTGCCAGTAATCCAGTGAGTTATATGCCTGGGCATTCTGGAGTTTCTCCGTTAAGTGGAGGGAATCCAGTTTTTATAAATCCACTAACAGGTCAAATTAATTACACTGTACCTTCTAATGAAACCAGTATGTTCTGTGTCCTTGTAGAGGAAGTTCGAGGAGGCCTTGTGATTGCCTCAACGATGCGAGAAATTGCTATTATGGGATTTAATTGTCCGACAAATAATATGCCTGTTATAACAGGTATAGACAGTACAAATGTCTACGATACGACCGTATTGGTTGGGCAGACTTTATGTTTTGACATACATGGAGAAGATGTAGATTTGAACCAACAACTATTAATGTCTTGGAACAATGGGATAGCAGGGGCTACGTTCACCATTGATACGAGCAGCAACCCAATAGGCACTTTTTGTTGGACACCCACTGCCCAAGATACTGGGCAACATACTTTTGTAATAGAATTGACGGATGATTTTGCTCCTGTGCCAGGAGTAGCCATAGAACAATTTAGGATTCAAGTAAATGCAGCACTAAATGCAACACAGCCTGCAACTATTGCCATTCAAAACCAATTCAAAATATATCCAAACCCTGCGAATAAGACCATTCAAATAAGCTTTGACAAGCCTATAGAACAAGGGTTTGAGTTGAGAATTATTGATACACAAGGTAAAGTAGTACAAGAAAAAACTCAGATGAGCAAGACTAGATTAGACCTTGATATTCATCATTTAGCAGCAGGATTGTATTCCATTATTATTATAACAAAAGAAGGACAAGTCTTAGAACAAAAATTAATTGTTCGGTAAGTTTTATTGTTTTAACGTTTTGTCGATTAATGTGGCTAGTTGATTGCTACATGCAGAAAAACGAATTTTGTGCTGATTAGGCGCCGTATTGTAGTAGAGAAATAGGCAATAAGCTTGTTTCTCTACTGCTTTTTTACGATGATAAAAATAGATACTTGTGGTCGGGCAGTGGCTCAGTGACATAAAAGTAGAATCGTTTGAACCAATTTGTACGTTCAAGCTGTCTGTATCAAGTTTTGAAAATTGTTGGTCTAGAAAAAAAGCTAAAATGGAATCTCCTTTTGCGGTAGAAATACGCTTTTTTTTCTGCTTATAATGAAAGATAAGGTCACGATATAAATAAAGGTCTACATATCGTTTTGCCTTTTTTTCGTTTTTTATTAAGGTCCAATAAATGAGTGACCAAGAATTTCCTTTTTTTACCAAGAACGTTCTCGAAGGATATCGAACGAAAGTTTCTTTTTCGTAAGAAATAACAGTTGAATATTTTTTGCGAAACTTTACTAAATCAAGTGAATCTTTCTCTGTGTCAGTCAAATTTTTTTGACCATTTGAAGGACTAAGATTAAAGCATAAAAAACAAAGGCTTATTAGGACTAATTTCATGAGGGGAGATGTGAAGCAAGGTTTCAGAGACTTTCAACGTGTCTAAAACCTTGCTAATTTTTT
>CALDEP010000218.1 GCA_937942475.1 uncultured Aureispira sp. | reverse complement strand
CAGCTTGTTTCTTTTGGTTTGGTTTGGTGTCAGGCACTTTCAAAGTGTCTGACACCAAACTTCCGAAGCTACTAAAAGTGTCGGACACCAAACCATTGCTAGGCTCCTAGCCAAGAATCGCTGCCACACCAGGCAAGACATCACCTTCCAACAACTTCAACATGGCACCACCTCCAGTAGAAACAAAACTCACTTCATCTGCTTTGCCAGCCTTGTTGATTGCGGCAACAGAATCACCACCACCAATCAAAGAAAACGCCCCACTTTCAGTTGCTTTGACAACTGCTTCTGCCATTTGAGCCGTGCCATTGGCAAAACTAGACAGTTCAAAAACGCCCATAGGTCCATTCCAGACCAATGATTTCGACTTCGTGACGACTGCTGTGAATGTTTCAACTGCTTTTGGTCCAATATCTAAACCCATCCAACCCGCTGGAATCGCATTACTAGCAACCGTTTGCGTATTGGCATCATTATCAAAAGCATCTGCCACAACAGAATCTTCTGGCAATAAAATCTGTACCCCTTTCAAGGCTGCTTTGGCTAATAAAGCTTTGGCAACCTCTAGTTTATCTTCTTCCAAAAGCGAGTTGCCCACTTCTCCCCCTTGCGCTTTGAGCAAGGTATACGCCATTCCGCCTCCAATAATAATGTTATCAACAGAATCTACTAACTTTTCTAGTAATAAAATTTTATCTGAAACCTTTGCACCACCCACAATTGCTGTAAATGGTCGAGCAGGATTGTCGGTCAACGTCTTAGCGCTTTCCAATTCTTTTTGAATTAAAAACCCAAAAGCACGATGCGCTTTATCAAAAAATTGAGCCACGGTACAAGTAGAAGCATGCGCTCTGTGTGCCGTTCCAAAAGCATCATTGATGTAGACATCGCCTAATTTCGCCAATTCTGCTGCAAAAGCTTTGTCGCCTTTTTTTTCTTCTTTATGAAAACGAGTATTTTCTAAGATCAAGACTTCTCCCATCTTCAAGTTTTCAACCGATGCTTTGGCTGAACTACCGACCGTGTCTTCCGAAAAAGCAACGGGTTTCCCCAACAGCTCAGAAAGGCGGCTAACGGTATGCTTTAGCGTAAATTTTTCTCGATTGATACTACCGTCTTCTTTCGTCTTTTTTTGAGGACGCCCTAAATGGGACATCAAAATCACAGCCGCCCCTTGCGCCAATATATACTCAATCGTTGGTAATGCCCCACGAATACGAGTATCGTCTGTTACGGCATAATCATTATCCAATGGCACATTAAAATCTACTCGTACCAATACTTTTTTTCCTGTTAATTCTAGTTGATCTAAATACATTGCTTCTCTGTTCTTGTCTTAATAAGTTTAAGTATATACTGCTAAAGTAATCTTTCTATAATTATATGGCTTGCAAATTGCCTAAAAGCACTCCTTTTTTAGTAAAAAATAGACGAACTAGGGTAGTTCTTTCTACTAACAAGCCTTTTTTTTAGATAATAATGAAACAAAAATAAATGTTTTAATTAGATAATCTATCTAAATTTAACGAAATTTATTAACTTACATAAACGTTCCTCTAATTGTAACCAGACATATTACATGACATTAAAAGAGTATTCCCAAAATTTTATGGGTTTCCCCATTCCTACTATTTTAGTCGATTTGTTAGCTTTCCAGGTAGATAATGCCATCAATGATTATTATTCAGAATCTTTTGAATTAATAATACATGATAAGTACGAGCTAAAAACCTTGTCTAAAGAACCTGTTTTTTTAGACCAGTTAGTTCCTTTTGCGCAAGCAGATAGCAATGGTTCCTTCTATGCTTTTTGGTTAGACAAAGGGCAGGATTTAAACACCGCTCCCATCGTGGTTTTTGGTAGTGAAGGTGGTTACCATGTTGTTGCCAATGATTTACTTTCGCTATTAAGACTCCTAAGTTTGGACGTAGAACCAATGGTGGACGAAGATGGGGTTTATTATGATAAAGACGAAGAAAACTACGAACCTAGCCCTTATTCTAGAAAATTTAGAAAATGGTTGCGAGAGTATTACTTTCTTTCCCCTATTTCTACTAATTTCGTAGCAGAACAATTGGTTGAAGAAGCGCAAGACTTGTATCAAGAACTTTTTTTGTTGTGGATGGCTCCTTTTGTAAAGAAAACATACTCGTATAATTAATTTCATAGAAATAGAATCCATGAGCTTCGACATAGAAAAAGAGCACAAAAAATTGCGCTATCGCAAAAGCAACGACGCTCCTGTTGGGAATGTTATTTTGCGAATGCTCAAAGCTTATGGTATTGAAGATAAATACTTTGAAGCACGTGCAAAACAGCTTTGGCACGAAACCATGGGACCAACGATTAGTGGCTACACTCAAAATATCTATGTCAAGAATCGCAAACTTTATATTACCATATCTTCGGCTTCTCTACGCCAAGAAATTTCTTATTCTAAAGAGAAAATTCGAAAATTCATCAATGATGGAATTGGGCAAGAATTCATTAAAGCAGTTATGATTTGGTAAGTTTTTGCGCTTACCTTTGCTTTTGTTGAAAATCAATCCCCCTTGATTGAATAAACAAACATCCTTCCTTTTTTCATAGTATATTGGTCATACACTTAGAAACCAATAAATTATGAAAACATCAAACATACCCGTACTCATCATTGGTGCCGGACCAACAGGACTGATGGCAGCCGCTCAACTACAACGTTTTGGAATTCCTTATCGAATTATAGAAAAGAGAGAAGGCACTACCAAATTTTCTAAAGCGCTTGGGGTACAGGCTCGAACGTTAGAAATTTACGAACAAATGGGCATTGCTGAAAAGGCACTTTCTTTAGGCATTCCAACCAAAAAGGTAGAAATCATGGTCAAAGGGCAACACGTCCAAACCATGCCCTTGGCAGAAGCTGGTGCAGATTTCACGGCCTTTCCCTATCTATTTGTGTTAGAACAAAGTCGCAATGAAGAACTGCTCTTGGAGTACATAGAAAATAAAGGAGGTGCGGTAGAATTTGAAACAGAAATGACCAGTTTTGAAGTCAAAGGCGCCAAAAACATAGTTGGTATTCAAGCTAAAGATGGTACACAGGAACTCATTGAAGCCGACTGGATCATTGCTGCGGATGGTGGTCGAAGCCCTGTTCGACATGCTTTAAATATCCCTTTCAAAGGAGATACTTATAAAAATGTATTTTATGTCGTTGATACAGAAGTTTTCTGGGGCAAAGAGCATAGTTCGCTGCACATCAATTTGGCGGACAACAATTTCACAGGCTTCTTTCCTATTACTGATGAGAAAGGAACTCGTTATCGTTTGGTTGGAATACTGCCAGAGGATTATTATGATAAAGAAGATATCCAATTCGAAGACATCAAAAAATACATCAAGGAGATACAACACCTAGATTTAGAACTAGGAGAAGCCAACTGGTTTTCGGTCTATCGAGTGCATCATCGTTGTATTGATCGATTCAAAGAAGGCGCTGTCTTTTTTGCAGGAGATTCAGCGCACGTCCATAGCCCTGCTGGTGGACAAGGGATGAATACAGGGCTTCAAGATGCCTATAATTTAGCTTGGAAATTGGCTTTAGTTGTACAAGAAAAAGCAAACAAAACCCTTCTAGACAGTTATCATAAGGAACGTTGGCCAATTGCCAACCAATTGGTCAACAGCACAGACAAAGCCTTTAGTAATGTCGTTAGAAAAGGAACGTTAATTAACTGGTTTCGATTAAATATTGCTCCTGTTTTGCTGGGGCGTTTGATGGGGATTAAAAAGCTCCAACAACGTGCCTTTAAGATGATTTCTCAAACAGGTATTAATTATACAGACAGCCCGATTGCTGTTAGTTCTACTTATTTGAGTAAAAAAACACCGCACCCTGGAGATCGTTTGCCTTATCTTAAAGTTTTTGATGCAACAACGGGCGGTCTAAAAAACTTGTATCATCAATTGGGTGAACAGGGGTTCCATGCCATTGTTTGGTTGAGTAATAAGGATAAAATTGGGGTAAAAGATGCTTTTGTTGTGAAAGATTATTTGAATAGAAATCACCCTGATTTGTTTCATACGCACATTATTCACGATCAGACTGAAAATGTCCCTGTATTTGAGCAACTAGATTTAAAGAGTTCTATCTTGTATCTTGTTCGTCCTGATAATTACATTGGCTATATTGGAAAAGTAGATGACATGGAGGCTTTGAAGGGCTATTTGAAGTTGATTTTTACTTAGAAGGTCAAAATTGTTTGTTTATTTGAAAATTTGTCAATTTGGAGAGTTGAAAATGGGATAATTCGTCTTATTTTCAAGGCTCTCTATTGATTCAATCAGCGACAACAGTCCTGTTTACTAAAAAAAGCAGCTTGAAAAACTTAACACAATACCTATTTTTAATCTTATTTATTTACAGTTTTGCCGCTTGTAAAAATGATACTCCCAAGCCTCCTACCCCACCTGATGCTGTAGACAGCACAAAACAAGAGCCCCCCAAGCCTAAAATTATCCCCATAGATGGACAGCCTATTTCCTTGGTTGTTACGACTCGGCAAGCAATTATTCGAGTTGCCCCTTCGATTGAAGCGGCAGAAATCGCTCGTCGTTCCAAAGGAGATAGTTTGTTATTTACCAATCGAATTAGTCAATTTAATACGGCTATAAAGTTGGAAGGCGTGGCTTATAACGAGCCTTGGTTGCGGGTTATTTTGGAAGACAATACCATGGGCTGGATTTATGGCGCTTGTATTAATTTTGATGCTAGGCAGCAAGTTCAGTTAAAAGAAAAAGTATTGGATCAACGAGCGGTTGCCTTGTTTGGTTTTTCTTTGGCACAACAGATTGCCGCTTACCAAAAAGAGGTTTCTTCTACGAGTACCTTGCCTGCTTTTCGAACGCTTTATTCTAGAGCAAAAATATTAAAAGATAGCTTGGAACAACAAATGGAAATCTATGTCAAAACAGCTCAAGAACTCCCTGATTTCTTTTGGTTGAATGAATTAATGGATGGTCTTTTAGTGCATTATATTGAAGACCAAAACAAGTATTATTTATTCAAAGACTTGCGCATTTGGCAAAGCATCAGTAGTCAAACGCTTGAAAAAGAAGATGATACTTTTGTAGAAATGCTTTTAGCGACTTATCCTTCTGATAGTATCGCCTTCTATTTTTATGGTTGGGAATTGCCTATTGATAGCCATACTAGGTGTAGTTTATTGGGTAGTAACATTCATTCTAATGTCTTGGATAAAATTCAAGTTGCTTTGGATAGCAACAGTTATTTTAATACAGAAATCAATGACTTAAAACAGGCTTTGATTGATGACATTGCTGTTTCTGAACAATATTGGTTGCCTTTGGAGCAAATTCAAGAAGAATTGGAGCTAATTATCAAAAAACAATATCCTTTTTTAAGTTCTGGAGATCGAATTGCCTTAAAAACAAGGCGGCAATTACTACAAAAACATGTTGAAAACAACATCACCATCAATCTATTTGAAGGGCGATAATAATACTGAATGTTGAATGCTTTAATGTTGAATACTTTCCATCAGCAATCAACATTAAGAATTAAAACAAGAGTTCCATAAGCAAGTCTTGGGTTCTCAATAGGAATAAAAAAATTCTTCATAACATCTCTTAGCATTTTTATGCTTATCTTAGGAATGGAAATTAAATAAGGTATCGTTTCGAATAATCTTTTTGGTCTAAAAAGCTTTAGAGTTTTGTGCATTTAGCTCGCTAAATTTCTCAACTTTAAAGCTTTTTATCCTCAAAAATCTAGCTTCAAAACTTAGATACTTTATTTAACTCTCATTCCTTAATTCATATTTTAGATCTTCTCCATTATTACTACAAAGAAAATAGCCCCATAAAAATAACGATAACATGCCAAAAACACTACGATTAGGATTCATCATGGGAGGAGGCGTATCGCTTGGTACGTTTTCTGGTGCCGCTTTGTCCGAAACGATTAAACAGCAAATTGTCTACGGTCAATATGATACAGGAAAAAAAGACAAGGATGGACAGCCCGTTTACACTCCTTATGATGCGATTGAAATTGATGTGTTTAGCGGAGCGAGTGCTGGTGCTATTTCCTTAGCCATTATGCTTCGGGTGCTGGTTAATCCTAGAGACAAATATCGTTTTTTAGGCTATCGTTCCTATGAAGATTTGCGAGCATCCCTGGAGCTAAAGCTTTCCAATCAATTTGAAGGAAAGTTGATTGAGCTAAAAATGCAATATCCTGAGAAGTATGAGCAGTTATTAGCGGCGCAAACTATTCAGGAATTTCAAGATAAAGTTTGGTCCAAAGAAGTGGACGTAGATCGTTTTTTGGGGACTGGTTCTTTTGATAAGGACTTGACCGAAACGGCTAGTTTTATGGATCGAGGTGTTGTTGATAAATTAGGGGTAGAATTGTTTCAATTTCAAATTTCTGCGGAAGAACGCCTCAAAAATCGAATTTTATTAGGCGACCGAGTGCTATTTGGTTGTACTTTGGCGAATCTTAGTCATACGCTGGAGAAGTCCAAACGCACGCATTTTAACGATACCAAAAAACCTTCTTTGATTCAAGCCTTAAACGATAGTTCGGTGGATCGAATTCACAGCGAACTAAGGGTTTTTGATATCAATTTCAAAGCCATAGAAGAACACCAAGGGCGTTATTATCCTTTGCGTTGGGTGCAGTATCAAGATGGTGATGATATTATTTTGAAACAAGAGGATAAGGATAAAAACACGTATGATAAGGAAGTTAAGAACTTAACCAACAATGATGTTTGGCGAGAAATAACGGCTACTGCCATTGCTTCCGCTGCCGTTCCTTTTGCTTTTGAACCTGTTGTTCTAAATCGCTATCGCTATGAATTTGGAGCGGAATGGGCAAAAGAATTAAAAGACAAACAAAGCTATCCATTTACCTATGTAGATGGCGGTTTGTTTAACAACGAACCCGTTAAAGAAGCCATGCGTTTGGCTTCCTATATTGATACCACGACGGAGAATAAAAACTTTGAACGACAGTTGATTTTTGTGGATCCAGATGTGACCGAATTGGAAAACCAATTTAAGATTCATGCCCATGAAAAATTAAGCATTGGACGTTCTATTTTTTCTAGTAAAATAAAAGTAAGCACCAAATCTACCATACTTCGCTTGTTTAGTGGGATGACTTATATTTTAAGTGCTATTTTGAATGAGGCGCAAAGTATTGAAGTAGGTAAAATTTCGGCTATTTTAGATCAGTTTGCTCATCGCAAACAGATGCGAAATTTCTATCGTTCTATTGTCAAAGGAATTCCTACAGATGCGCAAATTATTGAAATGCGAAATTTTGCGATTGCAGAATTAGACAAAGTTCGTTACAAACTAAATTTGCCTGACAATACCCTACAAATACAACATGAATTTCTGCGTATTATCAAAGAAGAACATGATTTCTTAGACAATTACATTCCATCGGAAGACGAGCGTTTATTGGTAGATGAGATTAATAAATTTGTCTACCTACCTACGCCCTCTCAAGTAGATCATGTTGGGTATTGGATTTTTGTTTTGTCTTGTTTGAATTTGGATATTGCAATGAATTTGGTTGGAAAAACATCCAAAACAAAGCTCATCCCAATTGCGCCCTTTAATTTTTATGAAGAAGGAGAAGCATTCAAACTCATGCCACTTCCAGGCAAAGGAATGGCAGGATTTACTGGTTTTGCATCTATGGAAGCCAGTACTTATGAGGTTAAATATGGCAAATATTGCGCTCGACGAATTTTGCAAGAATTGAACCTCACAGAAAGCAATGAACAACAATTGCCCTTGCCAACTCAATTTGATTATAGGCGCTTTGATGGGCTGTTAAAAAGCAGCCTTCGCAATTCTATTGTTAAACGAGTTAAGGAAATTGTTCCTAGTGGATTTGCTACCATTATGCCTTTCTTGGGCGGTTATCTAAAAGAGTCTGTGCAGGATTTTGTGGATAGTAATATTCATGGAAATGTTCGGACAGGAAGTTTTGAGTTTCAGATTCGAGTACCAAGCGACTTGTATGTCCTCAAAGGCTTTTCGCCTAGTGGTGCACCAGCCAACAAAAAAAGTTTGCAAGCTATCTCTATTCATGGCGATTATTACTTGATTACAAAGCTCTTGTATGATTTTGAAGAGGAACAGTGGAAAGGGGCGCACACGAATTTCATGCAAAATGTTTACATTGATAAATCTAAATTCTTTGAAGACATTGCTATGCTGAGTTTGGAATTGCCTGTGATGTCCTTGGATAGCGACGCTTATTTGTCTCCAAATCCAATTTTTGTAGCCGATGTTCGAGCTGGCTTGAATACAACTGGTTATAAAGAATTATCTGCCAAAAATTGGGAACTAAAATCAGATGTACTTCCTTTGGACAAACACCTTTGGGGAAAAGATAAATGGAAGTAGGGAATGAAAACTAAAGCAAGCCAATTATTCTTCTAAATGTTTTTCTAACAACTGAATCGTTTTTTCTTTTGCCTTGCTGAGTTCGCTTTGCAAGGCTATAATTGTTTGATCCTTCTCTTGAAGTTGCAACAAGTAGGTATTTAATTGTTTCTCCGCTGCTGCTTTGTTTTTATAAAGTTCTGCATCGTCTGTTAATAGATACGTTTTACCAGTATTCTCTTCTACAAGAATTTTATTTTGTAGCATCTCCCCTATTCCTGTTAATAACCAATGATAATTCACCGCATTAGGGTAATTCACCGCAACTTTAGCCACCAAATTAAGTTTAGGAATCGTTTGTCGATTATAAATATTTGAGATATTTTGACTATTCACCCCCAAGGTTTTTGCAAATTTACTGGTGTTCTTATCACAACCCAAATGATTGAGCACTGCTATTAGTCGATTGTACAAATTCAAATCCGCCTCTTTCATTGAAATTAAAAGTGTTAACAATAAGTTAAATTACTTATTATTGTTTCAAAAATAAATCATTTATTGTACATTTGAAACATAAACGATTCCGCTGAATGTGCATTAAATGTAACACATTGTATCCAAATGTAACACATTGTACACAAACGTACACGAACGTAACACATTGTACAACAATGTATCCAAATGTACATAAATGTAAATGTATGAAAAAAGTAGAAGTGAAACTAACAGACGAACAAAAAAAACTAGGTGCAGCATTAGAATATGGAGATATAAGTACCCTTTGCAGCGTATTAAATGTATCCAGAATGACGATATGGAAAACACTTAATGGCAAACGCAAATCTCAATTTGTATGGGATGCAATCGAACATTTGATTGATCAACGCAATGCAAAAAGGGAAGAAAATATTTCTGATCGACTGTCCTAAAAAATGTTTCGTCTTTGCTCTGTCCCCCCTTATTGATTTAGTTTCGATGCTTAAATAATTTACAAGAGTTGTTAATTAGATAGATTGTGTTTGCTCCAATGACGTCCTAAAAGCGAGTGGCATGATCTAACAGGGTGGCGTTCCATGAATAGTCTCTATTCTGGAACGCTTTTTTTGTTTTATACTCCTTATTTAGATTCTAAATCTGAATCCTCTAGCTCAAATATTTCGTTGACTGCAATCCCAAAAACACGAGAAATTTTTAAAGCCAAAATAGTAGATAAGTTATATTTTCCCAGCTCAATTGCATTAATCGTTTGTCGGCTAACATCCACTAATTCAGCTAATTTGGCTTGTGTGATGTTCTTTTTGGCTCGTTCTACTTTAATGCTATTTTTCATTAGACATAGATTTTTTAAATTTATAATTCATCCAATTAAATCGAATGATAAATACAGCTAAAATAGTGTACATATTAAACACTAATACCCAGAAAAAAGGAAAGCCATAGATAAAGAGGATACTGAATAATAAGATTATATAATTCCAATAGGTTGCCCAAAGTAAGGAATCTAATCGAATTTTTTCGACAAATTCGTCTTCATGTTTTTCTTTTGAAAAAGCAATAAACAAACAGGAAAGAATTCCAAAAACGCCAATAATTTCATTTGCTATATTGTCGTTAATAACCGTAAAATAAGATCGTTCTCCTTTCCCCATAAACATATCATCTCTCAAAAAGGCAAATGCTTTTAGGTCAAACATTGCAGGTTCTTGATCACACAGAAAGTAGTAAACAGTGAATAAAGCAGTAAGCGTAAATAAAGCCCAGCCAATTTTTTTAAATTGATTCGGGAGCAAATAGTTTTGAGTTTCCATTACGTTTTTTTTTGAATGAGAATATTATTTAAAACAAATGTAAGCCAAAAATTCCATTATGTCAAGTTTGCATTACTTTTAGCAATCTTTAAATTACTTTTTGTAATGTATTTAATTCTTTCCAATTCACTAATAGCCTTTTATTTTATTGATAACCAAGCAGTCATCCACAAACGTTAAACAAATGTTATACAAGCTGTTAAGTAATTGTTATTCGTCTAATTTTAAGGTTCCCAAAAGGCTAAATGCTGTATTTTAGTAGATAATACTTCGTGGATTTTTTGTTTTTCTATCGAAAAAGCAAAAAAACATCTATGCATCTATTTGATTATCAGTATTTCAATACAATGACCACTAAAGGTCTAATTTACTAATAATCAAATATATACGATTTCTACACGAAGTATTGAGTAGCTTAACGCTTAAAAAACTAAAACTCATGAAATCTATCCTCTATTATTGCTCCTTAGCCCTCCTTTTGTTATCCTCTGTTCAGTGTAGTAATACTGCCAATGCCTCAGAAGATTCAGAAATGTCTAGCCATCCGAAGCCTCCCACTGAAACACAAATTATGAACGATAGTAGCATTTTGGGAGAACTCCATATTGATGCTTCTATTAATCACAAAAACTTACAAATATTTATCATCAAAGGCAGCACAACAGCCGACAATATAGTCTATACGCCTCTTCAAGAAGCTATGGAAGAAAAATGGGTTGAAATTATTGAAACATCAGAGGTCAACGAACTTTCGATTAGCAATAATTCTGATAAAACGATCTTCATTCATGCAGGAGATATTGTCAAAGGGGGAAAACAAGATAGAACCTTAGCTTATGATATGGTGATTGCGCCTAATGTAAAAAATGAAAAACTGTCTAGCTTTTGTGTAGAATCTGATCGTTGGCATCAACGCGGGCAGGAGAATGTAGCGGGCTTCACGTCCAATAAGAACATGTTGACTTCTAGGGATTTAAAAATTGCTTCTAAAGAAGCCAATAGCCAAACTTATGTCTGGGCAGAAGTGGCAGAACAGCAAACCAAATTAAGTTCTAATGTCAGTAGTCATTATTCTGTAAAAGTGGATGTCAAAGACAATGCTTCTGCTAGTAGCTTGGATTTGACGCTTGATAATAAGGAACTAAAAGAACTAAAAAATCTCTACAAGGAGAGCTTCAAAAATTTAGATATTAGTGCTGCCATGGGCTTTGCTTGTGTCATCAATGGGGAGCTTTATTCTATTGATGTTTATAATAACCAACAATTGTTCTTGGACTTATGGGATAAATTGTTGGATGCTTCTATAATAGAAGCCATCTCTGATTTAGATACAGAGGCTGCTGTTCCTGCTTATCTTTCTTTGCAAGAACTTAAACTGTCTTTAACGCTAGCAAATGAAGCCACACAGGCTTCCAAAACCTTGAATCCAAGAACAGAATGGCTGTCTAAAGAGGACAGTACTAAAGTTTTGTTTACTTCTTTGGACAAGGGCAACGACTCTAAATGGCTGCATCAAAATTTGATTATTAGAGATGCCAATGCGGTCAGAAAAGTGGCTCCTTCTCAAAATTTGTATAATAATATTGAGCTAAACAATCAAAGTTTTAATTTTGAGGATTTGGAAGCTCCTGATGAGGATTAAATAATGCTCTATCGCTAAAATCAAACAAAAAACAGACCTTAAATAGGTTGAAATCGTTAGATTCAAAATCTTACAAAAAAGAAACAACTTCAATAAATCTTATTATCTTTCATATCGAAAATTCTAAACAAAACTCAAAAAAGATAATGGAAGACACACCACTCGATGCTCCAGATAATCAAGACCAAAAAACAGGTAAAGAATTAAAAAGTATTTCTGAAATTAGAGCATTTAGAAAATTAATTTTTAAAGAAAGCCAAGAGGTCGTAGATAATGGCGCTTCTAAAGAAGCGTATTTTGAAAAGGCAATTGCTACATATGGAAACATCCATGAAAAAACGATTGCACAGATCCTCGGCTTTGCTATTTCTGATGTTACTAAAAACAAACATAGAAACTTCATTTATGCACTAATTGGATTACAGCTTCTAATAATAGTTGGTTTTGCTTTTTTTGTCTATCAAGCCTGCTCTAGTAGTATAACGACCACTCCAATCTTCTTACTGGTCTTTCTACTGATAATTGAATGTTTAATCCTGTCTTATTTGCTTAAATTTAATGGTCAAATACTAGGTAGTTTAATGTTTTTAGGCTCTTTAAAAGTTTTGGGTAGTGCCAATCAAGTGCTTACAGAACCTTACGATATTTCCGTAATTACAAGCCTAAGTATCTCTGTATTAATGGTGTTAATTGCGACTTATCTGAAGAAGAAATTTTATCCTCAGTATACGCTTTGGGGAGGTCCGAAAAAGAATGCAGCAGGAAATTATCAATTTTAAATGAAAGAAAATAAAGAAGGACTTCTGTGATAAAGGTTGCTCCTACTTAGGGTTTGTATGATAATATTTAGTGGAATAATCAACATTTTATTTTTGAGGAATTGGAGATTTGTGCAAATATTATAATTATAAAAATAAACAACAATGGAAATAATAAATTCATTCCCAAAACTTGATCAAAAGATGATTAAGCAATTGGAAGAAAGCCTATCCGAAAGGTTTGATTACCCAGCTTTGCCTAAAGACTATATAGACTTTTTGATTCGTCATAATGGAGGTTTTGTTACACCAGGGCATATTCAAAGAACGGACAAAGAGATCAACAAGGAAGAAGTTGTATTCAAATCGCCATTAAAACAAGGTCAAGGGCATTGGGAACCTAGCATATATGCTTTTTTTGGAAGCTGGATGCCGAATTTCAGGTCTAAATCTATGGTCAAGGATGCTAGTCTTCCCGATTTGGTGGCTTCAAATGAGCATTTAAAGCACGAGTACAGTATTTTACCCGAAAATATGATGGCTATTGCCAGTTGCACGCTTCCTAATGCTGGCGACCTACTCTGTATTGGTCTAGATGAGGAAAACTATGGGGCGGTTTACTTCTTTTTCTCGCAGTGGTTTAATCCTGCTTTCACCTCAAATGAGACTTATTATAAACTAAAAACGAGTCCAATTCTAGATAAATATCAACTTGATTCTATTTATCAAACATCTATTAGTGTCGAAGCTCGATATGAAATTGATAGAATTCCATTTATAAAAGTGGGGGATTCGTTCGCTGAATTTCTTCGTACTTTAAAAACAAAAACGGTTGATTATTAATCAATTTCTGACCCTTGTCTCCATAGGACTATTGTTAATCACCTTCAAAGCAGGAATAAAACCAACAATAGCCCTTCTTTATTAATCTAAGAGTTCATAATGTCTCTATCTAACGCATCGCCTCCACAGGGCTAATCTTAGCCGCCTTCAAAGCAGGAATCAAACCAGCAATAGCGCCAGCAATGACTACAATAATTGTTGCAAAAATAACCATTCCTGCATCTACTTGTGGATCTTTAAAAAAGCCACCATCAATCTCATAAGCATTCATGGTGATTCGAATCAAGTGAATCAGACCAATGCCCAAAGCCATTCCCAAGTAACCTGCCACACTAGTAATCAAGACCGCTTCTTGTAGA
>CALDEP010000217.1 GCA_937942475.1 uncultured Aureispira sp. | reverse complement strand
AAAAGGATCGAATAACACCTGCTAAAAAGGCACAAAAATTTGTTGGGCAATTAAAAGATTCTGAATTGCAACTCTTTAAGGGCAATCATTTTTTTGTTCGAGATAAATTAGCCAAGCCACTCAAAGTTTGGTATGATGCATTAGAAAGTACTAAGTTTTAAAAATCAATTTTAATGAAAATTTAAACTCAAATGACCTCCTCTAGTTTTGCTAGACTAGGTCTATAAAACGAACCAAAAAACCAAAACCATGAAATTATTTTTTTTAATACTTACACTATGCTTTATGCATAAGACCGTTTTAAGTCAAAATGAAGCCTACATTTCAACCCAAAAGGCAGTCGCTGATATTGACTATATGATGAAGATGATAGAAGAGGTGCATTACAATCCTTATTTTATGGTAAGTCAAGAGCAATTCAAGCAAAATAAGGAAGCATTGATCAATGAATTTGACCAAGATTCAATTCCTCTGAAACAGTTTGTGGCGACAGGGATGAAACTGGCTGCTCAAATGAGTGGGGGACATACGGGAATGGATTGGCAGAATGCAGCAATTATACCTGAATTAAAAACCTACCAATTTGTTCCTTTTACAGGAGAATTAGTAGAAGAAACCCAACAGTTTATAGTGACTAGATCAGCGATTCCAGAGATAAAAGAAGGGACAATAATCGAATCTATTAATGGAATTAGTATGCCTGAATTGTATCAAGAGTGTCTGTCTTATATAGGTGGCATAGCGTCTTATAAAAATTCATCTTGCGAAGAAAAACTACCACTTTATTTGTTTTTTGAAAGGAAGCTTTCAGCACCCTATTCCATAAAGTTGCCTACTTCTGATAAAGAAATTGAAACAGCAGGAATAGATATTTCAGGATTAATGATGTTTATTAACCAAGCTGCTGTTAAAGAGAACTATACCTTCAGAATTGTCGAAGATAGTATTGGTTTGATTTCTTATAATAGTTGTACAGATTATAAGGTCTTTAGGAAGTTCTTAAAAGAGACGTTCAAAGTTATAAAGAAAGAAAAAATAGGAAGGTTGATTATTGATATTAGGGAGAATGCTGGGGGGAATTCTGGTTTGAATGATCTTTTGCTGTCTTATATTACCCAAAAAGCTTATCAACAATCTAGTGGTCGATATTGGAAGGTTAGCGCAGAAGCAAAATTGGCTTATAAGGAGAATGCTTATGAGAAGGATTTTGGCAAAAAATTCATGCAACAATATTATAAAACAGAAAATCAGTCCATTATAGAATCCTTTGATGAAGGATTGACGCAGCCTAAAAGTCCTCCAAATTATTTTAGAGGAAAAACGTGTTTTTTGATTGGTCCCAATACCTTTTCTAGTGCTAATTTCTTGGCGGATGCAGTGAAAGTCTATCAATTAAGCACTTTAATTGGCGCTGCAACAGGGGAATATACAAATGACTTTGGGGAGCAGTTGACCTTCATGCTTCCTAATTCTGGTAATTACATTTCGGTAAGTTCCACCTACGATATTGGAGCTAATGGAAATCCTACGCTTTTTGAACCTGTTTATCCAGATATTAAAGTTGAAGATAAGGTACTTGAATTTGCCGTAGATTGGATTAGAAAGAAGGCTGACTAATTTGATTCGTTTAGATAAATAAATAGAATAAAAAGTAAATCATCTTTAGAATTTGAAAGATTAGATTAACTTTAGAATCGAATTTTTAATAAACAGTATTATAGCACAATTAGAAACTACAAAGTCAGCAAAATTACGTTCAAATTATGACCCCTTTTTTACTTAAAATAATAGATTGTGGCTATTTTGTTTGCAAAAGATTCATTCCACTCAGAACGTACAGGTATGCTGTTTGTGGAGGAGGGAATTTAGTTTTAGATACGATTTTGTATTTCTTGTGTTTTCATTTTGTTCTAGAGAAACAGAACCTCGACTTGTCGGTAGTGGTCTTGAGTGGGCATATTGCTTCTTTGTTTTTAGTTTTTCCAATCACCTTTTGTATTGGTTTTGCTTTAAATCGATTTATTGTATTTCCAGAATCAAATTTGACCATACAAACGCAGTTTTTTAGATATTTCATTGCTGGAATGGTTAGCTTATTGGTTAGTTATCTTTGCTTGAAGTTCTTTGTGGATGTAGTGGGCTTTTATCCGACCCCATCTAGGATTTTAACGACTGTAATTAGTGTTTTATTCAGTTATATGATGCAGACTAAATTTAGTTTTAAGATTCAAAAAACGGATAGTCCATCTGACTTATAAAACGGCATTTCTTATTGTGATTTTCATGGTAGAAATACTGCAATAATTTTATATTTTTAAATAAATTGTGCTAAAGCATTAAGAATATTCTACCCAAAGAATAATAAATTGTCCTACTTAATGCTTAGATTAATGGGGTACTAATATCTTACTACAATACTTCGTTTAGATCATGCAGTAACAGCGCAGCTAAATCGTATCTATTTGATTGTCAGTGGAATGAATTATTGACGGTCATTTTGTTAAAATACTGGTAATCAAACAGATGCATAGATGTTTTTTTTGTTTTTCGATAGAGCTCGAAGAATCAGCGAAGCTAAAAACAAAAAACTCACGAAGTATTATTACTATTAAACACCAAAAAATATGTTTGCAGATTTGCATTGTCATGCGCACATGCGCTCTTATATGTGTTTGCGTCAAAAGCGCGGTAAATACGAAAAAAAAGGGATGTACCATCCTTGGACGGTTGTTGCTACCAATATGTCTCGACTAAAAAATGTTGATCGAGCAGCTGGGTATAGCCAGTCGGATTTGGTAACGCTTTGGAATGGAGGTTCTAGATTGGTTTGGAATTCTTTGTATCCAATTGAAAAAGGTTTTTTCAAAACGCCTACGCAGCCAACAGGTGGAAAACACCAAATGCTTCGAAGAATCGCTAGAGTTGCAACCCATCACAAAGCGCCTTTGCGTACCTTGATGCAACATTTGACGATGCGAATTCCTACGGCAACGATTCGTTTTATTACTTCCGAAGAGTATGATTATTGGGAATTTTTGCAAGATGAATATGCATTTATTAGCAGCAAGTCGGGTATAAAAACTAAGAATGAAATTTATACCTTAGGTGTTGCTAGAAAGACCTTCGAAAATAGCGAACGTCGTAGAACCAAATACCCAGATTATTATCATGCAGAAGGAACGTATCAAATTCCTAGAAATAGAGCAGAAGCCGTAGAAATCGCCCAGAAGAAGGAGGAAGTGATGATGATGGCTTTGTCTATAGAAGGCGCACATGTTTTTGGTGCAGAAACAGAGTCCGATCAAACGGTTTTAGATCGAGTTGATTTCATTAAAAAAGAGTGGGAGCATCCTTTGTTTTTTATTACCTATACACATCATTTTAACAATGGTTTGTGTGGTCATGCGCATAGTTTGCCAGAGGTGGCGGCTTATGTTTTGAATCAAGATAGTTTGATGAGCGAGGGCTTCACGGATTTAGGTTGGAAGGTTATTCGTAAATTATTGTCTGTAGATGCGAATAATAACCCTGCGCCAGAGGAAGGTTATCGAGTGTTAATAGACTTGAAACACATGAGTCCATTGGGACGGAAGGAATATTATGAATATTTGATTCGTCCTTGTATGGAAAAAGGCGATACGATTCCTTTAATTGCGAGCCATTGTTCTTATGCTGCTCGAAGAACTTTGCAGGAAATTATAGATGTCCAAGAAGATGAGGACGACACCTTTAGAGTAAAAACAGAGGAAGGCCCTTTTTATGCTTGGGGAATCAATTTTTGCGATGAAGATATTTATATGATTCATGCCACAGGTGGTTTGTTTGGGCTTTCTTTTGACAAACGAATGTTAGGCGTTTCTTCTAAGAAACGAGAGGAGCGAGAGGAGCAAATCAATAATATCAATGCGATGTGGAACAACATCAAAGCCGTTTTGCGGGTTATTTATACGGATACTAGTTTGTTGGCTGCTGAAAAGCAAAAGTCATGGGATATGTTGGCGATAGGAACTGATTTTGATGGCTATATAGATCCAATTAGTACCTATAAAACAGCGATAGAATTGAATCAGTTTAAAGCTGATTTATTAGCCAAAATAAAAGAGGAAGCGGCAAAAGAAAATCCTTTGGAATGTGTAGCGCATTTTAATGAAACCTTCACGCCAGAGTTGGTCGTGGACAAGATTTGTTATGATAATGCTTTAGCCTTTACACTGAAACATTATCCAGAGCAGTAAAACTTAAAATGTCAATTTGAAGAATTGAAAATGATTTTCACAAAGAAAGACACCATTTTCAAATCTTCAAATTGACCTTTATTACTTGCATTTATGAATAGAAACAACAATTAAGCTTTATCCTTTCAAGCCATCACTTTATTTTCGCTAGTGATAATTTCTTCTACACGATTCACCATATTAGGAGAACCTATAAAAATAGGCGTACGTTGATGTAATTCTGTGGCTTCTAATTCTAGAATCCGTTGCGTTCCATTGGTCGAGCAACCGCCGGCTTGTTCTATGATAAAAGACAATGGATTGCATTCGTACAACAAACGAAGCTTTCCTTTTGGAGCACTAGTCGTTGCAGGATACATGAAAATTCCCCCTTTTATTAAGGTGCGGTGAACATCTGC
This sequence comes from uncultured Aureispira sp., assembly GCA_937942475.1. Lineage (GTDB taxonomy): Bacteria > Bacteroidota > Bacteroidia > Chitinophagales > Saprospiraceae > Aureispira. The sequence goes on along the minus strand of CALDEP010000217.1, from coordinate 6,094 downwards.
GACCATCGAACCAACATATCTAAAGGTGCAACTTTTTTCCATACATTCATCTATAAACTGTTGAACAGGACTATCAAATTTATGATAAGCACCTTGATTGACAGCATATATGTTGCCTTCTTGTGGAATTTTCATATCAGCATGTGACAAGCAAAACTCTCCAATTGAAGGATCTAAAGTGAAGCCATTTACGCCTTTGCCTGTTGTGTAAACCAACATAGTAGACGAGCCATACAGGACATATCCCGATGCAACTTGTTCTACACCATCTTGCAAAAAGTCACTTAATTGGCAAATACCATCGTTTGATGTTCGACGATAAATCGCAAAGATGGTCCCAATAGATACATTCACATCAATATTACTAGAGCCATCCAAAGGATCAAATAAAACGACATATTTGGCATTGATACTAGATTCAATTGGAACGTAAGTATCGTTTTCTTCAGAAGCAATACCACAACATTCACCACTATTTTGAAGGGAAGAAATTAACAAATCATCAGCTAAAACATCTAGTTTTTGAACTTCTTCTCCCGAAGCATTTGCAGCCGTATCTGCCTGCCCTGAAATATCAGCTAAACCAGCTTTGTTGACTTCTCTACTGATAATTTTGGAGGCAAGTCCAATATCTCGTAGCAAACCTGATAGTTCACCAGTAGCAAATGGAAAATCTTTTTGGCGTTGAATGATGAATTCATCCAAAGTAATAATCTTATTCATATCTGTTGTTTTAATACCAACTTTTGAGTCTACTAACTCCTTCTTGATTTGAGAAAAAGAACCATCAAATTTCTATTCTAAATAATGAATGTGTGATGCGTTTATCTATTGCAAAGGTACGTTTTTTCATGGCAATATGGTAGCCAATTTTTTAATTTATGACTTAAAAGTGTGTAATAGTTGCTTCCTTTTTTACGGTTATTATAATAATAAACAAAAAAGCATCATTTATTTGTTTGATTTTCAGAGTTTTATGATTTTTAAGTATTAAGGCTCTATATTATTAAGAATCAAATTGATACGATTTTTAATAAAGCGTAGAAGGAACATTTTTTTTTATAGAAAATAAAATAGTCCTAGCAATAAGTATTAAATAGGCTTTTTTTAGTTGCTTTTTGATGGTTTTTTTTGTAATTTAAGACCTTATTTTCTCTAAATCTGAACGTAAGTATTACTACTTATTAAAATAAGACGATGATTCCTTTGTCAGTAGCGATAACCGCCAGTGTGTTAGTTGTAGTCGGTTTATTAATTCAACCAAGTTTGGTCTTCATTGTTGGAGTGTATATGAGTTCTACGATATGGGGAATTTATAACGATCCAGGACCAAGAGAAAGCTTAGAACAATTGCTTGTTGCGATTCAAAATCAAGATACAAAAGCCGTTCGATCATTGGCAAACAAAAGTTCACAAAGTGAAATAGATCTATTTCTTTCTGCTGCGCCTAAAAAAGGCGATTTTCCATTCACAGGACTTTTTGAGGGCGTAGAGATTACCGAATGTTCTTTTATAGCGAGCGATAGAGCTACTTGCACGATTTGTATGACAAGGGAAACGAACTGCGAGGATTTGACGCTGAATAAAGAAAATAATCGTTGGGTAGTTGATTTTTTCTCTAACTAGATTTTTATATTAGGTTGATAATTAAATTAATAAGCCAAAATAAGCTAGTCTTTAGACAGGTTGAGGATCAAAATGATAAAGTTTTAAGGAACTATTGACAATCATCCCTGAAAAATAACGTAATTTTATCCCTTTATTGATAACCGCATCTCACCATCTAATAAAAGCATAAAGCCGAATGGCTAAGAAAAAAGAACTGATTTTACGTGTTGCATTACTAGCCACCATTATGTTGGGATTATTGGCTTTGGCAAAATATACTCCATTAGGAGCTTATTTTAGTGTTGCCAAATTGCAAGAATTGATTCGGGCAGCAGGGAATTGGGGACTTTTAATCTTTTTTTTGGTGTTTTTGGTAGGAACTTTGATGAGTGTACCAGGAGCGGTGTTTTTGGTGTTTGCCATTTTAACCTATGGTTATTTCTTTGGTATTTTATTATCTTTTGTTGCAGCTAATCTGTGTGCGATGTTTAACTTTTTGTTTGCCCGATTTGTTGGCGGCAAAGCATTGACGGAGATCAAAAATAAACGCATTCAAAAAGTGCTTTCAAGGGTGGATAGCCATCCCATTCAAACGATTTGTTGGCTGAGAATCTTTATGTTATTATCTCCTGTTGTTAATTATGCAATGGCTTTGACGAATATAAAATCTAGGCAGTTTTTTATAGGAAATGCAATTGCAATGGTCTTTCCTTTTGTCTTCATTATTGTAGGAACCGTGTTTTTTAGAAGTGTATTTTTTCAAGAAGTAGTTTTAGTTTGGATTAAATCTGCTATCAATTAATTCATGTTACGCAGAAGATTTTTAAGGATAATTTAGAGGTATCTTTTAGCTTCCATTTAATGTTGAATTTTTAATGCCCTATGATTACGCTAGGAATATTTAGCATTAAAAATTAAACATTCATCATTCAAATAGAAGTGTAAAACCATCTTTTAGTTTTGAATCACCCCATTAATCTCTTGTGTAAGATCAGTTAATTAACAGCTAAATGCATCACTACAATTAATTTTAACAATAATATTTATGGATCAGAATCATCCAAGCAAGTTGGACACAGCGAAAGACCAAAAGAAAAATGTAGCACTCCGTTTGGGCGGCTTAGTTTTGTTTATTATAAGCTCCATTCTCTTGGTTAAATATACCGTTATAGGTACTTGGTTGAGCTTAGAGAATATGCAATACATGGTTGAGCAAACAGGCTTTTGGGGCATCTTAATCTTTATTGCCCTTTTTGTAACCTCTGCTATCATGAACATTCCAGGAACTGCTTTTTTGTTGTTGGCAATTATGCTTTTTGGCTATTGGCAAGGGGCTGTTTTTGCTTACGTAGGCGCTTTATTGGGTGCTTGGGCAACCTTCGTTTTGGGGCGTACAATGGGCGGAAAAGCCTTGACAGAAATTAAAAATCCTACGGTCAAAAAATTATTAGCAGAAGTAGAAATAAAACCAATTAGAACCTTAATTATCTTGAGAATTTTAGTGCAATTTTCACCTTTTGTGGGCTACACCTTGGCATTAACCAATATCAAGCAGCGACAATACATGATTGGCAACGTCATTGGTATTTTAATTCCAACGATTGGATTGAGCATGGGAATGTACTTTTTTGAAGACAGCATTCGAGCCTTGTTTGGCTAAGTTTTGAATTTAAACTTACTTACTGGTGTTACGCAAGAACCCTTTTTTTAGTATTAAACTCATCGTTACTTATTTAAGGATTGTTTTAATGTTTAATTCAGCATTAAGAACAAGTTTATACAATAACATTGATTTTTTACTTAGCTGCGCTGCTACTTCGTGGTCGTGAGCCTTCGGGTTATCAACCTAATCAATTCTTTGTGTAACATGAGTTACTTAGTTTCAATCGTTTACCTAAATGAGAAATACACTATGTTTGCCAAACTAAAAAGTTTGTCTTTTTTGCTTGCTCCATTCTTTTTGCTCTTGGGAATTCTTCTACGAGTGCTTGTTTATTTTCAGAATCGTTCATTGATCATTGACGAAGCAAATTTAGCTCGTAATGTAGTTGAAAAAAGCGGAACAGACTTTTTTCAATCCTTGGATTATGAGCAATATTGCCCCCCTGTGTTTATGTTGTTGACGAAGTTAAATACCCATCTTTTTGGGGTGAATGAATGGAGTTTAAAGTTATTGCCACTTTTGGGAGGAATTCTACTTTTAGGCTTCTTTTACTTGTTATTAAAGGCTTTAGTAAAGGAATCAGTCGTACATTGGTATTTATTATTGGTCTTGAGTTTTTCTAGTTTAGCGATTCGATACAGCACAGAATTTAAACAATACAGTCTAGATACATTGCTTACTTTGGTGCTGATCTATGTTGCTTTGCAATTCAAAAGCGCTAAATGGACCGTAAAAAACACCTTAATTTGGTTGTTTTTGGGAAGTGTAATGATTTGGACGAGTATGCCGAGCATCTTTATTTTAGCTGCCATTGGCTTTGCTTTTTTATATGAATCATGGAGTACCGAACGAAAAATTCCACTAGGTTTGGTCTTGGCAGGCGGTTTTTGGCTGTTGAATTTTGGCTTATATTTTTGGACGGTTCTTTATCAAGATTCTACCTCCGATTTATTACAAGATTATCATCAAAACTTCTTTTTTGAATTTCTCCCCACTACAACAGCCGATCTATCTCGCAGTTTTAATTTATTAATAGGCTTAATGACCTCTGTTACAGATAGAACGGTTTTGGGCTTGATTTTTTGCGCCCTATTTTTAAGCATAGGAACGTATCAAATGATCAAAAAGAAAAAATTTGAAGCCTTGCTTTTATTGCTACCTATCTTATTTGCGCTCATCGCCTCGAACCTAAAATTGTATTCCTTAATTCCAAGATTATCTTTATTTTTAATTCCTCTTTGCCTCTTGTTAATGGGGATGGGGCTAAGCGTTGCTTGGGAAAAAATGCACAGAATACTAAAAGGAGCGACCTTAATTCTAATGCTTATTTCAATCGTAAACAAAGAAGGCTATACTTATTTTGGAACCAAAATGGAGTTTGAAAACAGCAAAGCGGTCTTTGCCTTCTTAGACAAAAATAGAGTAACAGAGGATTTGATTATAGTGCAACACGATGCCGTTCCAACCTTTGTTTTTTACAATTCCATGCATGATAATGCTTATCATTTTCAGCCTGTTTATTTAGCAAAATGGGCGGATAAACCAGCCGCTATTGTTCCAAACCAAGAGTGGGATTCTAAGACCTTTTGGTTGTTTTTTGCACATACTTTTCCAAAGGAAAAAGCAGCTTATCTTAAATCTGCTCAACAAATAGCGCAACCTGTTCATGATTACGAAAGTAAGGTGGCTGCTGCTTATAGTTTTGATAGGAAGTAAGTTTATAATGCAGAATTATTTTTCAAGCCAATAGTACTCAAAACCTAAGTTTCCTGGACTTAATAAAACACTAACAGAGTCTTTTTCTTGAATAGAATTATAGAACCGTTTTTTTACTTCTATTTCTTCGGCAGTTTTGGTTTGATACCAAGGAGACAGCGTAATGTGGTAGGTCGCATCTTTTTGATCGGTCACTCTTTTTTTGAGAACTTCCACTCTAAATTCTTGAAGCGCTGAATCATCCTTGTATTCGTTTAAAAAAGAGAGCGTCCCATAGCCATAGACTAAGCCACCACACATTAAAATTGCCACTCCATACAACAGTTCTTTTATCTTTTTAAAATCAACTTCTTTACTGATAAATAAAAATAAGGGCATTAACATAATCACTAAAATAAAGTCATAAAATAGAAATTGAAATTTGTCAAGAAGGTATGTATCGGAGAATAATGGATAAAGGCAACTAATAAGACTCAAGCCCAAAGGAAACGAAAGGTTTGGGTAAACCATTAGTTTGCCAGGATTGATTCCAATAATAATTAAACCCCTAAAATAATAAATTACAAACAAACAGAGTAAAGGTAGAAGGATAGAAATGATAACAGGATATGGGCTTATTTTTGCGAAAAAAATACAATAGAATGTAAAACAAAAATTAAAGACGGCTACTCCATTTAGTACATAGGTTACATACCTTGCTTTTTGTAGTTTCGCTGCTAATGCAACAGGGTTTTTTCCAAATAATACATTATTTTTAAGTTCTTCTTGAGCAGCTAGATAAAGCTGTGTTTCTTTTTCTAGTTCAGGGTTTTGAGAATAATGAGAGAGCCATTCAATAAACAATGCTTGTTCTTCCAAAGGAGGCGAAATAATGAAGTCACTGTCATAACTTGTGTTAATGACAATGCCTTCTTTTTGAAAAGAATAGTCTTTCAATAAAGCAAGTGGGGTACTTTGATTGTTAAATAGGCTTTTGATAGCAATTGTTTTGTTGTTAACAACAAGCCTGTATTTCCATAAATGAAAGAGGTAAATACCAAAAAATGAGAAGGGAATAAGACATAAAAGTATTTTTTCTAAGATCATCAAATCAGTATGGGCACTGAC
>CALDEP010000216.1 GCA_937942475.1 uncultured Aureispira sp. | reverse complement strand
TCGCTTTTGTTGCTTTGATCGTTACGACTTCAAAAAAAACACCTTCATTATTCTGACAAAGCCAATGTTGTATTCTTTCATTAACTTCGTATAATAATTCTGTTATGTTATATTGATTTATCTTTTGCATTTATTTGTATTCTAATTAAAATAAACTATGAAACCTCTAGATGATCCTAAGCAGGAACTTAATTTTCTTTCTAAAAAAGCCTACAGCTTCTTCGTTCGACTTGGCGTTTTTGCCCTTCCTTTGTTTGGCATCATAGGTGCTTTTTTATTTCCTTTTTTACTAGTTTTATTAATAGGCTTGATCTGTTATCTCGTTAACTTCTTTTTATAAATTAAAAGATTCCTTCCTTTCCTAAAAAGCACCACAACAAAACTACTATTTTAAATTAAAAATCACGACTTGAACTAGAAGTCTTCTGTTTTGTAAGATTAGCTGTAAAAACTCTCTGCCAAAATGGCAGCTTTGTATTTTTTTTTGTATCTTTGCAATGCTTTAAACTAGAGAACAATCTACAAGTCTTAAATTCTGTGAACGATTTTTATAGAAATTAAGTTATTTGTTCGAATTTATACTGTTTTTAATTTTACAAATTAAGTATGTACAACGACAATCCAACTATAAAAAATATTGACGAAGACAAACAAGGAGATGTCTTTTTCAAAGAACAAGTTGCCAATAAAACTGAAGAGAATAACAAGAAATTCTACATTGAAAGTTATGGCTGCCAAATGAATTTTAGCGACAGCGAAATTGTTGCTTCTATCCTATCTGATGTCGGTTACACGCCTACTAAGGACATAGATGCCTCCGATTTGATCTTAATTAATACTTGTTCTATTCGAGAAAAAGCCGAAGACACCGTTCGCAAACGCCTGCGTGTTTTTGATAAAGTAAAAGAACAAAAACCTGGTGTTTTAGTGGGGGTTCTAGGCTGTATGGCAGAGCGCTTGAAAAAGAAATTACTAGACCAAGAAAAATTGGTTGATTTAGTCGTTGGACCAGATGCTTATCGTGATTTACCCAATCTAATTGCTTCTGCAGAAGATGGCGACAAGGGAATTAACGTACTTCTTTCTAGAGAGGAGACCTATTCTAATATCAATCCTGTTCGTTTGGGAAGTAATGGAGTGACTGCTTTTGTAACCATTATGCGTGGTTGTGATAATATGTGTTCCTTCTGTGTCGTGCCTTTCACACGTGGACGTGAACGTAGCCGTGATTTATTTAGCATTTTATCAGAATGTACGGATTTGTTCAACAGAGGTTTCCGTGAAGTGACTTTATTAGGTCAGAATGTGGATTCTTACAAATGGAAAAATCCTGATACAGACACCACAATTGACTTTGCAGATCTATTAGAACATACGTCTCAAATACACCCAGATTTACGCATTCGTTTCTCGACCTCTCACCCTAAGGACATTACCGACAAGGTGCTTTATAACATGGCGAAATATGAGAATGTTTGTAAATACATTCACTTGCCTGTTCAGTCTGGAAATTCTAATATTCTAAAGAAAATGAATCGTACCTACGATAGAGAGTGGTACATCAATAAAATAAATCGTATTTACGAAATCATGCCGAATTGCTCGATTTCTTCAGATATGATTTCAGGCTTTTGTGGCGAAACAGAAGAAGAGCATCAAGATACCCTTTCTATTATGGAAATTGCTCAATACAGCATGTCTTATATGTTCTTTTATTCAGAACGCCCAAACACTTTGGCGCACAAAAAATACGAAGACGACATTCCTTTGGAGGTTAAAAAACGTCGCCTAACTGAAATTATTCGCCTACAAAATCAAATGTCTTTTGAACACAACCGCAAAGAGGTTGGTCAATACCACAAGATTTTGATTGAAAAAGTATCGAAAAAATCAGACGAAGAATTGGCTGGACGTACTTCTCAAAACAAAATGGTGGTTTTCCCTAGGGAAGATGCTCAAATAGGAACGTATGCTTATGTAAAAATTAATGATTTCACTTCTGCTACTCTGAAAGGAACCTTGGTAGAAGAAACAGAATATTTACAACATCAATCATAATAATAACTGATGGGTGTCAAGACCTGTTGAATGCTGAATTTTTAATGTTTGTTGTGTTATAAAGCATTCAACATTAAAAATTCAGCATTAAGAATTAAAAACATTTGATACAATAACATTGATTTTTTACTTCATAAGCCTTCGGGGTATCAACTTAATCATTTGTCATAAGGAAACCAATGCATGAAAGCGAGTCTCCGTTTACACTTTAGAGATTTAACGACAAAAGATACCAGCGCACTCATCGAGATTTATTCTGATGTAGAAGCGATGAAATTTAGAGCAAATCCTCCTGTATTAAGTACAGAGGATGCTCTAATCATGATTCAACAAGCTGAGCAAGAAGGAAAGCAATTCACTTCCAAGCGATGGGGCCTTGTTCTAAAAGAGACAAAAGAGCTTATTGGCACTTTTGTATTGAATTATGATAAAGCGCAGCCTATTTGTACGATTGGCTATTCTATTGGGAAAAAATTTTGGCATAAAGGCTATGGAAAAGAACTTTTGGAAGCAATGCTTAAAGAGGTAAAAAGTACTGCTACACTTTTGTGGAAACAGGCTAAGAACAGCACGATTAAAGCCTATGTCCATCCACAGAATATAGCTTCTATTGCCATTTTAGAAAAACAGCACTTTTATCAAGTAGATGCCGATTTAGCCAAAAATCTACTGACTTATTCTTTGGAGGTACGATTATAATTGTACGCTGATTTTTCATTATTTGGTAATTTTTAAGAGCCTGTCTAAGGTATAACATTTATACGCATTCCATTACAAACATTCCTACAATGATAAAATCATTCCTTTTAAGTATATTTTCTCTCTTAGTAATTTTATGTAGCTGCAATTCAGACCCTACACCACAACCACAAGCCCCGATTCCAGTACTTCCAGAAAGTCCGCCTATTACAACAGAAATACCTAAGACATCAGGAAGTATGACCAATCAAGCTATGGAAGATATTATAATTCCATCTGTTAATGAAGACTCCATGATTGAACCTCAACAGCTATTAGGCTACGTTCAAGGGGCGATTATACCAATCTACAAGGACTGGGTTCTTTTTGAAAATGGCACTTACATTATATTTGATAACATTGATACCATTCCTGATATTCAAAAAGCGGCTTTTCAATATTTAGAGGCTTATAAACCCAAAACAGCCGCTGAAACAAATTGGGATTTTACCATCAGTGATTTACAGCAGATCGAAGGTTGGTCGGTTTATGGAAATGGTTATGGAATCTATACCTTTGTACATTCGACAGAATTGAGCATGGGAGCTAGTCCTCAACAAGTTGGTGCTTATGCGAAAGCAAAACGAGCTTTAGACGAAAAGAATCCAAAAATACTTTTTATTAGCAGCAAAAATGGACTACTAGAAGTTCGATAAGTTGATTTATTCTCACCCAAAAACAACCTAAATTATGTCTATAAAAACAGGTTTATTAAGCCTTGCCTTTTTAGTTACTTTTTCTTTTGTGGCATCTGCTCAAGAAGGATTAAACATTGAATCGGTTTCTATATTTAAAAACAAAACTGCCTTTTTTGTAAAGAATGGAACGGTAAACGCAGAGAAAGGAAGTTGGTTAATTTTAGGCGATACCATTCCTGCTGCCTTAAATGGAACATTTTGGTTAAATTCCCCTGATAATGATTTTGAATTGGTCAAAGCTTATCAAAAAAAAATTAAAACAAAAAAACAGGCTGTTGTAAATGGATTCCCCGCTATACTAGCGCTAAATGACGGCAAACAGGTGACGCTGCATTTTGAGGATACTTTATTTACAGGAACCATCTTGTTTATGCAAGTAAAAGCTAAAAAGAAGCCTGATGTTCCTAATTTAGAAGCCCCTCTTTTTGCCTTAAAAACTAAAGCAGGGAAAACCCTCGTATTTACATACAATAGTATTAATGCATTGGTTCGCTTGGAATTTGCGGACGATCCAGAATTCATCTACGATTATACAGAATCCAAGGAGTTGCCAGCCTTACAAATCGACTTTAAATCCAACAAGGCAAAACAACCTTTGGACATGATGTATTTGAGCAATGGCTTGGCTTGGAAACCAGATTATAAAATAGAATTAATTGAAGAAAATAAAGCAAAGTTATCTTTGCGCTCGACCGTTTTAAACGAAGCGGAAGACATCAAAACAAAAAAATTAAACCTAGTAGCGGGCGTTCCTAACTTCAAATATGCAACGGGACTTTCTGAATTGATTAATTTTTTAAACATTCTTCCTGGAAACAACTCTAATAGTTTTCAAAATTTTGCGGTTACTCAAAATACCTTTAGTAATCAATCTCTTTATTCTAATGCACCTACTAATATAACAACAACGACGGCTGCGCCTACTTTTAGTGAAGCAACGGCTATGGAAGATTTGTATTTTTATACTTTAACAGATGTTGTTCTAAAAAAAGGAGAACGTGCTTTCTTTGACATTTTCACGATTGAAGTTCCTATTGAACATATTTACGAGGCGGTTTTGTCTGATAATAACATTAGCTATGCTTTAGAATATAGCTTTATCAAGAAAGACAATCCAGTGATACACACCATCAAATTAACCAACAATTCCACATTTACTTGGACGGCTGGTTCTGCCTTGGTTTTGAAAAATGACAAGAAGCAAAATGCCCCTATTAGCCAAGATATACTAGGTTACACGTCCCAAAAGGATGACATTTCGGTTAAACTAACAGAGGCTCCTGATGTAAGTGTTCGTTTTCTGGAAAAAGAAATTACTCGAACGGCCAATAAAAAGAGCTTAAACAAAGGAAGCTATACCTATTATAATGATTTGGTCAGCGTTGAGGCAGAAGTCACCATTCACAATTATAAAAACAAAGCGATTCGCCTGGATTTAAAACGGGCTATTATTGGTGAATTAGAAAAATCTGATGTTGATTGGCAAGTCGCTCCAAGGGTTCAATTTGGGTATACTTTAAATAAAAAAACCGATGTTTGTTGGGAAATGAAATTGAAAGCAGGTGAAAAAAAGGTCATCAAATACAGCTATTCTTTTTACACCTCAGAACATAGATAAAAGTAGGAACAAAATCATAGCGAAGATTTAAACGTGAAAATTTTACCTGACACAGGTAACTTGGATTGCTAAGCAAGTAGTAGCATTATAAGAATAAAAGGAGGAATAAAACAAATATGAACTTACAAACAATCAAACAACGTTTTGGAATTATTGGCAATTCTGCAAGCCTAAACCATTCTTTAAAGATAGCAACTCAAGTGGCTCCAACCGACTTGTCTGTACTTATCGAAGGAGCAAGTGGTGTTGGTAAAGAGTCTTTTTCCAAAATTATACATAGTTTGTCTAGCCGAAAGCATCAAAAATTCATTGCCATTAACTGTGGTGCCTTGCCTGAAAGCACTTTGTATTCTGAGCTTTTTGGACATACTAAAAATGCCTTTACAGGTGCAACAACAGAACGCAAAGGCTATTTTGAAACCGTTAATGGAGGTACTATTTTTTTGGATGAAATTGGAGAAATGCCCTCCAAATTACAACAGTTCTTATTGCGTGTTTTAGAGCAAGGAGAATTTGTAAAAATGGGTTCCAATAAAGTCGAAACGACAGATGTCCGAGTTATTGCAGCAACCAATGTTAAATTATTGGAAAATGTACAGCAAGGAAAATTTAGAGAAGATTTATATTATCGTTTAAATACGGTTCCGATCAAAGTTCCTCCTCTAAAAGATCGCCCAGAGGACATTCATATTTTGTTTAGAAAGTTTGCGTCGGACTTTGCGGAACGATACAAAACCTCCCCTGTACGCTTAGACGAACGGGCGCAATTGTTATTAGAAAACTATGGTTGGCCAGGTAACATTCGCGAGCTAAAAAATATTGCTTTGCAAGTTTCTGCTTTGTCGGAAACCAAAACCATTACAGCAGAAGAACTCTTAAAGTTCATTCCAAAAGCATTGGATCGAAATCTTCCAGCTCTAAGCAATCAATTTGGTGGTGGCTTTGACAATGCCGGTGGCTCTGGTTTTTACGAGCGAGAAATTCTATTCAAATTTCTATATGAAATGAAAAAGGATTTAGCTGATCTAAAAAGTCTAATTGCAGAGATTGCACAGACGAATAACCTCCAAATGCCAAATGGAAAAACAAGTTCTGGATTAACACCAGTTCCTAGTTTCCAAGCACAGGCGACAGCTAGTTTCAATAATTCTGATTATGAAGAGGATAGTTATGAGGATAATAATAACAACAATAAACACAAACCTATTATCCTTCATACAGACCGTTCTAATAACAACAAATACAGTGATGTAGAAGAAATTGAAGAATCCTTGTCGATTGAGGATATGGAACAAGAATTGATCAAAAAAGCATTGACCAAACATCGAGGAAAACGAAAAGAAGCAGCCAAAGAATTGGGCATTTCGGAACGAACCTTGTACCGAAAGATTCGTCAATATGAAATTGAGGCTTAATCAATTTTGAGCACATATAAATTGCCTATACTATAAATCTAAAAATAGAGCTATTTTCTAATCGAAAGCAGCTCTATTTTTTTGGTCTTTTATTAGTCTTTTGAATTAAAAAACTATATATTAGGCTAGTAGTTTTTTTACTCCAAACCTTCGATTTTACAACAAACGAATATCATTTTCTATGAGTCATTGTATGAATTATTTAGCTTTTATTTTTCTTATTATTTTAAGTGCGTCTTGTGCCTCTGTTCCTAAGAACACACACAGCCTGACAGAGCGCATCGCAACAGGTCCTGGAGCAGAAGATATACTATTAGACACCATTTCTTGCAAACAACCTAGATTGTTAGTCTCTTGTACCGATCGTAGATTAGAAGACGCTGCTCCTAATGGAGATATTTATGTTATTAATCTCGGAAAAGATTCTTTAACTAGTTATCCCCTCACTCGAACAAATGAACCCGATACACTGGTTTTTCATCCACATGGGTTTGATTTGGTTCGCCAAAAAGGAAAAGTTTACTTGTTTGTTGTTTCCCATGATAATAAAAGGGACAAACACTATGTCTACAAATACGAAGTGAGCGAAAACAGCCTCAAATTCGTATGTGCTTATCAAAATATTCTCATGAACTCGCCCAATACGGTCGTTGCGTTCAAAGAGGGCGGTTTTTACGTTAGCATTGACCAAGGAAAAAGAGGTGATCGAGTCGCCTTATTCCTAAAAGCGAAGACGGGTAGTATTGTTTTTTGTGATGAAGAAGGTGGTTGGGCAAAGGTTGCTGATAAATTGGCTTATCCAAATGGCTTATATATTACCAATAAAGAACGTTATTTATACGCAAGTACCACTCGCCAGCATACGCTCTTCAAGTATAGCATTAAGTCGGATGGTAATCTTATTAATCGTGAAAAAGTGACCAAATTAGTCGGTGGAGACAATATAAGATTAGGTCAAAACAAAGAACTCTTAATTCCCGCACATCCAAAGATTTTTAAATTTGTTGGGCATTCAAAAGATTCTACCAACACATCTCCTAGCATTGTATATAGTGTAAATCCTGCAAATGGAGTCAAAGAAGTGGCTTATGCCAATGATGGGCGACAAATTAGCGCTGCGGCAACTGCTGTTAGTTACAAGGATTATATCTATATATCGCAAGTTTACCAGCCATATGTGCTACGCGTAAAACGAAAAACTAAGGTTTCTAAAGAATAGCATTTTATCTGATCTCGAATAAAACTGCATTTTTTATAGCTTTTTTGTTGCAAAAAAAGAGAAAAAATAAGACCTTGTTGGCAGGTCAAATACTCATTTGGCTTTGAATCAAAAAAAGTACTACTAAATTATTAGTTTAGTAACAAATTATAATGGTTTTCATAGCTTAGGTTTGGTGGGGTAATCAAACCTAACAGGGTTGGTCTGCTCGGGGGAAATGACCAACCCATTTTTTTTATCCAACAAACCGCTTCAACAATGCTTCGTGTAGATCACGAAGGATTAACGCAGCTCAACTCCACGAAGCATTACTTCAACACAACTATCATTTTAATAACATTCAATTAAAAATTGGTTTTATTACTAGTAAGCAAGTTTCAATTCCTCTCTCCAGTACATTCCTTTTCTTAGGAAAAAAACTTCTCAAAAAAAAATAAGCTTCCAAAACTTTTTCTCTTTTTCCAACGTTAACCTAAATAAACCGCCTAAAAATCGTTTCTTTCACCAAAAGGAAAGAAAAAAAGCAACCTTTTAAAAAAAAGTGCGTTAGGTTATACTATTTCACATTAACTTTTTTACATTTGCAGCGTTTCCAACAGGAGTTGACTTGTGATACAACTTGGAAACCTTAACAATTGAATTTAAACAAAAAAAATATACTATATTATGTATTGGACTTTAGAATTAGCCTCTCACCTACAAGATGCACCTTGGCCAGCAACTCGTGATGAGTTAATTGACTACGCAATTCGCTCTGGCGCGCCTATTGAAGTAATCGAGAATCTTCAAGCTCTTGAAGACGAAGGCGAAGTATATGAAGGCATCGAGGATATTTGGGCTGACTTTCCAACAAAATCAGATTTCTTCTTTCCAGAAGATGAGTATTAATAGCTGAGACTATTAAGCATAGAAAGAGCGTTGAACAATATTGTTCAACGCTCTTTTTTTTGAGGGGGGCTACACGATTACAAAGGGCATTGCCCTGACACCTTTTCTCCAAAAAAAATGATAAATACTTACGCTTCTTCCTATCTTGTCATCACGCCAACAGTTATAAACTTGCCAAAACAGTATTCATTAAATTAAGGCTATAGTTATTTATTTTTTGATGAGAAGGCATCCAGCCCATTAAAAATCGAGTAAAGTCGGTACAGGCGACAGGATATAGCTTTCTCCATTCCAATTCCAATGCCTTGAAATCAAATGGAAAGGCAGCCGCTTCAAATGCTTCTTTTAGTTCTAAAAAATAGAAATTTAACAAGTCCTTTTCGTATAATTCACAGTCAGCACTTGAAAGACAGCTTCCCAAGAAGTAAGCAACATCTTTCATTCCACAACCACCGCCAACATATTGAAAATCTACAGCAGCTATCTGTTTGCCATTTTCGGAAAGGCAAAAATTAGCGAGTTTAGCATCTCCATGCACAATCGTTTGGTATTGGCATTCATTTAATAATTCATCAATTAAAGCTGCTTTTGATTTTAATTCCTGATGCTCTATTTTTTCAAATTCATCTGGTCGAGTTTTCAAATGCCAATAAGTGCCAATTTCCCACAAACCAGTAGGCTTTTGATTTAAGAAGGTTATATGAAAATTTGCCAGCCATTTCAAACAAACTTTAAGCTCTGAAAAATTGAGCTGCTGTTTTCGTAAGGGAAATTTTGCATTCAAATCTTCCAAAATGATCCATTGATTGTTCCCTTCAGAAAAGGAGCCTATAAATTTGGGAACCCTGCAATTTTCCCCACACAATTGATTCCAGTTTTCGTACCAATGCGTTTCTACCTCATATGATTTCACCTTGCGATGATGGGCATAATTCGTAGCCCAACCTCTTGGGTGCTCATTGGATTCATTTAAAGAGATACACTTAATAACAAGGGTATGAAATGCTGAATCGGTCAATTGATACCGAGAAATTTTACCGTAACCACTCCACAAAGATTGAATCACTTCAATTTCTTCACAGGCTGAAGATTTAGTAAGCTTCAAAAGATAATTCTTAAAATTTGGATTCATATAATGTTCCATCATTTACTTTGTGGGCGATTTATTTTTTTGGTTCTTGAAAGAACATTTCAAACATTAACCCAGTTGGATAACTACAAGCGATACTGCTGCTCTCAAAGTTAGTCATTCTCAACAAATTTTTAGATGATCCTACATTAAAAA
>CALDEP010000215.1 GCA_937942475.1 uncultured Aureispira sp. | reverse complement strand
AAAAAAACTAAAAACTCCACGAAGTATTAATAGCGTATAATAGAGCAAAAATAAAATAAAAAGTGAAGACGACTTATTAAAGTCCTTTTTTTCATTTTTTTAATAAAAAAAAGCTATCTCAAATAAGATAGCTTAATTCTTTAAATCGTTCGATTTAGTGCCTTGAAAAAGGCTTTTTTTGTAAAATATCATAATAACAAACAAGGTTTACTTTAAGAAGAACTATTGTTGTCATCCTCTTCTAAAGTAATATAGCCCCAATCAATACCCTTTTCAATTTTACGCAATTGAGCCATGGTAATATTGAAGTTTTTTGCTAAAATTATTTTTTTAGTTTTACCCTCTTTTAGCCTTTTCTTTAATAATAAAACCCTTGTTGGATTCATTTTATTTAAAGGAGAAGGTTTTCTATTCTTAGGATCGTAAACACCATTTTTAATTTGAAGATCTGTCATTTCTCGTTGCGTCATCCATTGCAAGTTTTGATAATGATTATTCAAATTATCTTGATCTATGTGAACGACAAATTTTTGAGCCTCGTTTTCTTTGGTACAAAACTCCTCTGCCACAAGTTTGTGAATATAGCAACCTTGTGTCGAGTCACCTTCTAGTCGCAGATTTAAAAGCATAAAACCTTGAACGGTTTTAGACCCTTTTAGGAATTGTTCTTTCTTAGTGACTTTATCTATACTTTTAACCCTTCCGTAATCTGAAAAATAGTAATCTTTCTGTTTTGTAGGTACCCTAGTCGTTACTTTTGCCCAACGTTCGTTCCAAAAATTTTTGGTAGTATTCGTTTCCATGAGTGCGATATTTTGATAGTTGTTATGCAGGTGTGCTGGAAAATGATTGAATTGCTCTTCTAATTTAAGTGCTTCGTGATTGACGATATAGTTTTACTTTATTATTATAGAGCGTATAAAATACTATGTAAAAGAGAGGGGGGAAATCAGTTATTGTATTGTAAACAACAAGTTTAAATTAAGGTTGACTTTAAATTTTTATTTTTGAGAAGAAGAAATGTTAAAGTTTTGTTACTGCTTTAGGGCAAAAAAAAACAAGCCCGATAATTATTAATTATCGGGCTTGTTTTTAATCAAAAAAACGCTAATAAGAGCAGCTTGTGAACGCTCTAAAATGGAACATCATCAATTCCATTGTTATTGTCATTGGCTTTATTTATTTTAGAAGAAAAGGTTTCTCCACTAACTTCATTATTCGCTTGGTCAAAGAAACTAGAGTCATCTAAGCCTGTAAAGGCATCATCATCTAGGTTAGAGAATTTTGCAAATTGCCCATCCCATTTTAATTTTATAGAATCCAAGGCTCCATTACGATGTTTGGCAACAATAATTTCACCAATACCTTTTAATGAATTTCCTTCCTCATCTTCCAAAATTTGATAATACTCTGGACGATAAATAAAAGATACGATATCCGCATCCTGCTCGATGGCTCCAGATTCACGCAAATCCGATAGCTGAGGACGCTTAGAACCACCCCGTGTTTCCACCGCACGAGACAGCTGAGACAAAGCAATCACAGGAACACTTAATTCTTTTGCTAAACCTTTGAGACCACGAGAAATCATAGAAATCTCCTGCTCACGATTACCATTATTATCACCACCACCAGTCATCAATTGCAAATAATCCACGACCACCATTTGGATGTCATGTTGCATTTTTAGACGACGACATTTGGCACGTAATTCAAAGATACTAATACCAGGCGTGTCATCAATAAACAAAGGAACGTTACTCAATTTGTCCACTTGAGCATGGAGTTGTTGCCATTCATAATCTTCCAATTGCCCTTTCCGCAATTTCTCGGAAGGAATTTCCGTTTCCATAGAAATCAAACGATTGACCAACTGCAAAGAAGACATCTCCAAAGAGAAAAACGCAACACCTTTATTAAACTCAATGGCAGCATTTCTCGCCACAGCCATCGTAAAGGCTGTATTGTGTGTTACCGTCATATCCTCTAATAAAAATAAATTGTTAGCATCTAGGGTAAAGCCATAATAATCGTCCACAATATCTTCTTCAACCGTAATACCCGTTACCTGCCAGTCGACTAGACTTTTCCAGGGATTGGCAGCTTTATAGTTAATCTTAACAGGAATCGTATCGACATTACCATAAATACGAACTCTATAAACAATGCATTCAAAACCAATAGATGCAATGCTTGCTTTTTTAGCTTTTAAAGATGTTCTAAAACCTAAGGAATCACATAAGAACTTAATTTGTTCTGCTAAATATTGATTTTTTTGAGTAATCTCATAACCATTTGATTGAACTAAATAATGTCCATCACTATCCAATAAACCTGCTAATAAGGCTAGACGTTTGGTTTTGGAGTTAATTAAATATTCTTGAGGAATATGTTTGTTACCAATAAGATTAAGTGTTCGTAAATCATCCATTAAGCTATAACCACCATGACCTCTTGTTCCTCCTACAATAGAATAAGCAGGACATTTTTCAGGAGCTAAATAAGCCCTAACTTGTAAGTCTTGGTGTGTTGCAAATTGATGTAGGTAATCGACTATTTCTGGATCTTGTGTATAAATCTCAGGTTTATAACTTGAACCATCTCCAAGCCATAGACCAATAAAGTAAGGGGTTAATAAAGTGGCTTGTTCTTTAAATTCAACAGGAACTTTATACCCTTTATAATTAGATTTGAATTTAGTAGATTTTGTCAACCAATCTCTAACAGATATATTTAATACATCTCCTTTTGTATGTTTTCCTTCGTTTCGGCTACGTTTTAAGGATAAAATATGACTTTCATTTACTCTATAACTAATGCCTTTGTTCTGATGAACCCAGTACATTTTTTCTTGACCACGTGCAATTGAAGCAACCTTACGAGGAGTTGAATCATCGCCCATTAATAAATCACCAACTTGAACATTTTCAACCTTTTCAAGCTTGCCGTCATACATCAAGACCTTTGTACCTTTGCCTAGGCACTTACCCATTCCTGGCCGAGCTGCAATAATAATCAAATCCGAAGGCTGCCAACCAGAAGTTAATTGATCTAAACCAACAAAACCAGTAGGCACACCAGTTAATCCTTCCTCTTTGCCACTCATTTCCTCCAGCTGCTTAACCGCCATGTTAATCAAGGTACTCATGCCCAAAGAACCACGACTAAGGTTTTGCTCGGTAATGTTAAAGAGATTTTGCTCTGCACTATCCAACAAATCAAAAACATCTACAGTATCTTCATAAGCAGCATTAATGGTTTCTGTAGAACTTCGAATCAATTCTCGTTGAATGAACTTTTGAGCAATAATACGAGCATGAAACTCAATATTGGCAGAAGAAGCGACACGATTTGTCAATTCTACCAATTGATAGGGACCACCGACCATTTCGAGTTTGCCCATTTTTTTTAGTTCCTCTGTAACCGTCAACAAATCAATGGGATGACTCTTTTCAAAAAGAATACAGATGGCTTTGTAAATATGCTCATGCGCTTCTTTGTAGAAAGAGGCAGGACGTAGAATATCAATAATAAGTGCTACAGCATCTTTATCCAGCATCAATGCTCCCAGTACCGCTTCTTCCAAATTGGTCGCTTGAGGTGGGACTTTTCCATGATCAGAAAAAGAAGCTTTCTTTTTAGTAAATTTTTTAGTAAAATTTTTATTCTCGTCCATTGTATTGTTGTGGTCTAATACTTTTCTATGCTAAATACATAGCCTACAAAAATAGGCTTTATTTTTAGAATGGACAAAAAACCAGTTGAATAGATTGTATCTTTTTTTGTTAAAAAGGAGCCAGTCTTTGATAGGCTGTTTTTGTGCGGTTTTACTTTTTTAGAAAAAGAAGTAAAAAAGATTGATTTATAATTAAACGTTAAAGTTAGAATATTTAAGTGTTTAATATGTTGATTATAAGTGCTTTGATTTTTTTTAGTAAGCTGTTTTTAATTTTTGAATGTCATTGTGTCAGAATAAAAAATGGGAAAAACATTGACAACAGGGTAGATTCATCGTATATTTGTTTTTTTTAACTAAAACCCAAAACCAATGTTTCAAAAAATAGTTCTCTATGCTATTTTTCTGTTTATCTGTGTCAATAGCAGTAGTCTCTCTGCACAGGTATTAGAAGGGCATCTTGCTTCACAGAAAATTAAAAATGCCAAAAAAGTATGGCTAGATGAGAAAAACTCAAGTATCAAATATATTGAGTTTTTAGTGCCAGAAAATGTGGATGAGAATAAACATTCAAAATGGCTTTGTCAACTTTTAAATTGTCCTTCAAATGTTGAGTTTAAATTAATTCGAAAAATAAACGATCAAATAGGACAAACACATTATCGTTATGCTCAACACATAGACGGTTATCTTATTGAGGGCGCTCAATATCTAGTTCATAAACGCAAGCATCAAATTTTGTCGGTAAATGGAGCTTTGCATACTGCTAAAACACTTGTTTCTACAGCAAGTATTAGCGAAGCAAATGCCTTGTCTTACGCCCAAAAATCAGTCCCTTCCAATAACTACCTTTGGGAAGCAGAAAAATCATTTCCACCAAAAGGGACATTGGTTTTAGTGGGAAATGAAGGAACGTATAGATTGGCGTATAAATTTGATATTTATTCTTTAGATCCTTTGGGGCGCTATTATGTTTTTGTAGATGCTAATTCAGGTGAAATTGTTCAAAAAACTAGCAGAATACACAACAGTGCTACTCCAGGAGTAGCTCATACCAAATATAGTGGTATTCAGTCCATTATTACCGATAGTGTAGGACCTGGAATGTATATTTTAAAAGATGTAACTCGAAATATTCATACTAGAGATTTGAATACGAGTCAAATCATTTCAACAGGAGTAGACTTTACCGATACAGATAATGTATGGACTTCAACCATCAATCAAGATGATGCAGCACTAGATGCCCATTGGGGCGCTGCCAAAACCTATGATTATTTTCTGAATATACATGGCTTGAACTCCTATGATGGATTGGGTTCAAGTATCAATAGTTATGTACATTATGGAAATAATGTTTTTAATGCTTTTTGGGATGGTACACAAATGTTGTACGGCGATGGAGATGGTGTTACTTCAACAGCATTGACAAGTATAGATATTGTTGGGCATGAAATTGCACATGGCGTAACTGAGTTTTCGGCTAATTTGGTGTATCAGAATGAGCCAGGAGCCTTGAACGAATCGTTTAGTGATATTTTTGGCGTTGCTATTGATTTTTATGCGAATCCTACTACTGCCAACTGGTATATGGGCGACCAAATAAACCTGGTCAGCAATGGTTTTAGAAATATGGCAGACCCTAATGAAATGGGACATCCTGATACTTATTTAGGAACCAATTGGTATATAGGTGGTCTTGATTATGGGGGAGTACACACTAATAGTGGCGTACAAAATTTCTGGTTTTATTTGTTAACGCTTGGAGGAACAGGTGTTAATGACATCGGGAATGCTTATAGTGTAACAGGTCTTGGGACAATTGATGCAGCGAGGATTGCTTATCGTAATCTTTCGGTTTATCTAATTACTTCTTCTGAATATGCAGATGCTCGTTTTTATGCGATTCAATCTGCAAGTGATTTGTTTGGAACTTGTTCTATGGAAGAAGAAGCAACAGCCAATGCATGGTATGCTGTTGGAGTTGGGGGCCTGTATTCAAATTCAGTTAGTGCCTCTTTTAATGCTGCACCAATTTATTCTTGTACGACTCCTGCAACCGTCAATTTTAACAATACATCAACGAATGATAGTATCAGTTTATGGTATTTTGGAGATGGTACCAGTAGTACCCTTACGAGTCCTAGTCATACCTATACCGCAGTTGGAACCTATGATGTGACACTTATTATCGCAGGCAGCAGTATTTGTGGAGGAGGGGTAGATACCTTAGTTTTACCTAATTATATTACGATTACAAATACTGGAGGACCTATTTTAGCGACTTGTACTCCTTCTGCAACAACAGGTGCACCTAATTATGGGATATTTAACTATACCTTTAATACCATTAATAATAGCACAGGAAGTTCACTGGATGGATATCAGGATTATAGCTGTTCGCATCAGACCACTGTATCAGCAGGTGATTTTGTCAATTTATCTATTAATGCAGGTATTTATAACGCAAATGTAGCGGTCTATATTGATTATGATAATAATGGACTATTTAATGCATCAGAACAAATTTATACGAACACTGGGCTTAGTCCGCATGTAGGCACGATAATGATCCCTGCTTCAACGGTTCAGAACGTTCCTTTGAGAATGCGAGTGATTTCAGATATCTATACGATTACAAATAGTTGTAATGGCTCGATGACTCAATCACAGATCGAAGATTATAGTATTACAATACAACCGGTATCAACTCCGCCAATAGCTAATTTTGTTGGTAATCCAACAACCATAAATATAGGAAATACAGTTACTTTCACAGACAATTCTTCGGGATTACCAAGCGCTTATTTATGGTCTTTCCCTAATGGATCTCCTGCTTCATCTACAGCAGCTAATCCAGTTGTAACTTACGCTACATTAGGAACCTATGATGCACAATTAATTGTGACCAATACTTTTGGTTCTGATACTTTATTAAGAAGCAATTACATTTCGGTTGTTAATACAGTGAATATGTGTTCTTCTGCTACTTCAACAACAGGAACAAGCGGTCTACTATATGATAGTGGTGGAAGCGTGGGGAGTTATTCTAATAATGAAAATTGTTATTTTTTAATTCAACCTACTTGTGCAGATTCTATTTTTCTTGATTTTACCGCCTTTAGTACTGAAAGTTGTTGTGATTATATCCGAATATACGACGGTACAACGACCGCAGGAACCTTAATTTATGAGGCAAGAGGAAACGCATTACCAGCAAGAGCGATTGCTACTTCTGGTGCCATGTACATTTATTTTCATACTGATGGATCGGTTGTAAGTTCAGGCTTTGCAGCCAATTGGTCAACGGTTGAAACTGTTTCAACACCATTAACGGCTAGTTTTGCGGTATCAAATTTAAATCCAGTATTTGGTACCCCTGTTTCTTTTACAGATCAGTCAACGAATAGTCCTTCTTCTTGGATTTGGGATTTTGGAGATGGAAATATAAGTACAGATCAAAATCCAATGAATGCTTATTTCTCCTCAGGGCTACATACGATACAATTAATTGCATCGACTTGTGGTTTTTCGGATACCACTAGTCTAGTAATTAATGTTCAAGGACCACCAATTATAGAGGTGAACCCCGATTCTTTGTCTGTGACGATTAGTTGTGGCGATTCTATAACCGTACCGATCGTGGTTAGAAATATAGGTAATGGACCATTGCACTATTCGACAAATCCTACTGGCGGTGGTTCAGGAGGTTCTGTTAATGTAGTTGCTTGGACGTACGGAGTAGACTATGGTGGAGAATATACCAATACCATCAATGGGCTTAATAATTATTACACAAATTATACCCTAACAGAAACAACTACAACAAATCCTGCGACCTTACAGAGTTTTTTGAGTACAGCAGATGTATTGTTGATTGCCGAACAAGAAACAGCATCCTTCTTAATCCTTCAAGGAATGGCACCAACGCTCCAGAATTATGTAAATAATGGCGGTTGGATTATTGTATGTGGTAATGACTTTTCAGATATCAATGCTTTGGGCTTATTTAACATCAGTTCAGGGACTAATTCTTCGGGAGGACTCCAAACAATAGTAAATGCCAACAGTCCTCTATTGGCAAATACAACAGCACCAATTAATGTGTTGAACGCCACTTTTCACGGAACGTTTACGAATCCAGGATTTAATACTGTGACGAGTTATCTAAGTACTTCAGTGATAGGAGATTTGGATATAGGTTTAGGAAAAGCAATTTATATTGGCTTTGATTATTTTCAAAATACGCCTAATGGAGATCAAATTATAGCAAATGCTGTAGAATGGGCTTCAATGAGTACGAGAACACCTTGGATAAGCAATAGCCCAGATAGTGGCATTGTTGTAGGAGGTGACTCCATGTTGGTGGATGTGATTATTAATGGAAGTGGAATGACAGGAGGAATTTATAATGGTAGTTTAGTGTTTCAATCCAATGATTCATTGAATCCAACACTCCATATCCCCGTCCACTTAACCATAACAGGAACGCCAAGTATTGCCTTTAGTGAAAATTGTGTTTTGTTTGATTCAACGATGCAGTTTACCACTGATACAGCAGGAGTATGGGTATACAATACAGGCTGTGATAGTTTAAGAATAACAAATATTGTCGCCTCAAATGCTGATGTAAATACAGATAGTAGTAATTTTGTAGTAGGACCTTATGATTCTACTTATGTCAATTTTATCTTTTCTCCAGATACAGCACAAAACTATACGGGCTCGATTACTTTCTTTAGTAATGCAGGAGATAGCACGATTTGTTTTGATGCTTATTC